>PKXY01000035.1 GCA_003132505.1 Solirubrobacterales bacterium | reverse complement strand
GACGACGGCAAGAGCACGCTCATCGGACGGCTGCTCTACGACTCCAAGCAGGTCCTCGACGATCAGCTCGAGGACGTCGCCGAGGTCTCCCGCCGCCGCGGCGGATCCGAGATCGACCTCGCGCTGCTGACCGACGGGCTGCGCGCGGAGCGCGAGCAGGGAATCACGATCGACGTCGCCTACCGTTACTTCAATACGCCGGCACGCCGCTTCATCATTGCCGACTGCCCCGGTCATCAGCAGTACACGCGCAACATGGTGACCGGCGCCTCGACCGCCGATCTCGCCGTCGTGCTGCTGGACGCTCGCAAGGGCGTGCTCGAGCAATCCAAGCGCCACGCCTTCATCAGCGCGCTGCTCGGTATCCCGCACGTCGTCGTAGCCGTCAACAAGATGGACCTCGTCGACTACTCGCAGGAGCGATTCGACGAGATCGTCGAGGAGTTCGCGCCGTTCATCGAGAAGATCGGCGTCAGGAACTGCTTGAACATCCCGATCTCCGCGCTGCGCGGCGACAACGTCGTCCACTTCTCTGACAACACGCCGTGGTACGACGGACCGACGCTGCTCAGCCACCTCGAGCAGGTGGAGGTCGCCTATGACCACCCTGATGACGTGCCGGCACGCTTCCCAGTGCAGTGGGTGATCCGCACCGGCGGTGCCCAGGGGGAGTACCGCGGCTACGCAGGACAGGTCGCGAGCGGGGCGCTGCACGCCGGCGAGGAGGTGCTGGTGCTGCCCGCCGGACAGCGTACGCGGATCAGCGCGATCGACACGCTCGACGGGTCGCTCGACGAGGCGGTTGCGCCACTGTCGGTGACGCTGCGACTCGAGGACGACCTCGACGTGGATCGCGGCCAGCTAATCTGCGCCACGCGCGAGCCGCCGACGGTGTCGCGCAACTTCGAGGCCGACGTCTGCTGGCTCACCTCAGAGCCGCTGCGGTCCGGATCGCGCTATGCGATCAAGCACACGACACGCAGCGCGACGGCGATCATCGGCGACCTCGTGGATCGCGTTGACGTCCACACGCTCGAGCGCGAAGGCGCCCCGAGCGAGCTCGCACTCAACGACATCGGCCGCCTCACGCTGCGGACCAGCAGCCCGCTGGCCTTCGATCCCTACGCGCGCAATCGCCGCACCGGCAGCTTCATCCTGATCGATGAGGCATCGAATGCGACGGTCGGCGCGGGGATGATCACCCAGGCTCACGACTAGCAGATCGTCTTCTACGCTCCCAGACTTGGCTTTGGCGTCCAGTGGCGATAGCGATCGTCACCGGTTCCGGCGGGCTCATCGGCTCTGAGGCCGTCCGCTTCTTTGCCGCGCAGGGCTTCGACGTGATCGGGCTCGAGAACGACATGCGCGCTCGCTTCTTCGGTCCCGAGGCGTCCACGACGCCGGTCTCCGAGCGCCTCGTCGCGGAGATCGGGGGCTTTCGCTGGGAGCGCTGCGACATCCGCGACGCGGAAGGCGTGGCGCGGCTGTTCGCCCAGCACGCGCGCGAGATCGAGCTGATCGTTCACGCGGCGGCTCAACCGTCGCACGATTGGGCCGCCTCCGACCCGCAAACCGACTTTGCGGTCAATGCGAACGGGACGCTGAACATTCTCGAAGCGGCGCGCGCGCACGCACCGGCCGCGACCTTCATCTACGCGTCGACGAACAAGGTCTACGGCGACCGCCCAAACCTGCTGCCGCTCGAGGAGCACGCGACGCGGCTCGAGCTGCCGGCTGACCACCGCTGGTTCGGCGGGATCGACACCGATATGCCGATCGACCTGACGACGCACTCGCTGTTCGGGGTCTCGAAGGCGGCGGCCGATCTGCTCGTTCAGGAGTACGGCCGCTACTTCGACATGCCGACGGTCTGCTTCCGCGGCGGCTGCCTCACAGGACCGCAGCACGCGGGCGCGCAGCTACACGGATTCCTCGCCTACCTGATGAAGTGCACGGTCACGGGGACGCCTTACACCGTCTTCGGCTATGGCGGCAAGCAGGTCCGCGACAATCTTCACGCCAGCGATGCGGTCCAGGCCTTCGCCGCCTTCCACTCGGCGCCGCGCGCCGCGGCCGTCTACAACCTCGGCGGCGGGCGTGCAGCGAACGTCTCGATGCTCGAGGCGATCGAGCTCTGCCAGCGGATCGCCGGCCGCGAGCTCAACTACACGCTGTCGGGCGAGCCGCGTCGCGGGGACCACCGCTGGTGGATCAGCGACCTGGGGGGCTTCATCCGCGATTACCCCGGCTGGCAGCCGACGGTCGGCGTCGAGGCCGTGCTCCGCGAGATCCATGATCACAACGTCGAGCGGTGGCGGACGAGCGGCAGGCGCTGATGGTCGACGTCGCGATCCCGCGGCACCCCGCACGGTCGTCCGTGGAATCGACCATCTAGAGTTGCCGGGCATGTTTGCGAGGGTCCTGGTCGCGAACCGTGGCGAGATCGCGGTCCGCGTCATCCGGGCGCTCGAGGAGCTCGGCGTCGAGAGCGTCGCCGTCTACTCGGAGCTCGACCGGAACGCGCTGCACGCCCGCCGTGCCGACGCCGCCTACCTGCTCGGCGGCGCGAAGCCGGCCGAGAGCTACCTCAACATCGCTCGCATCCTCGAGGTCGCGCGCGAGTCAGGCGCCGAGGCGATCCACCCCGGTTACGGATTCCTCGCCGAGAACGCGTCGTTCGCAGCCGCCTGCGAGGAGGCTGGAATCGTCTTCATCGGCCCACCCGCCAGCGCAATCGAGGCGATGGGGTCGAAGACGCGAGCGCGGGAGCTGATGGCAGGGGCAGGGGTTCCGATCGTGCCGGGCACGACCGAGCCGGTGGCGAGCGCAGCGGAGGCACGTCGAATAATCGAGTCCGAGATCGGCTATCCGGTGGCCGTCAAGGCTGCGGGCGGCGGAGGCGGCAAGGGCTTTCGCGTCGCGCTCGCCGCCAGCGAGCTCGAGGATGCGTTTGCCGGCGCGGCACGCGAGGGCGAGAAGTTCTTCGGCGACGACACCGTCTACCTCGAACGCTATCTGCCCGACCCACGCCATATCGAGGTCCAAGTGCTCGCGGACGCGCACGGGGCGGTGGTCCACCTCGGGGAGCGCGACTGCTCGATCCAGCGGCGCCACCAGAAGCTGATCGAGGAGTCACCAGCGCCGGCGTGGATCGTTGACGCCGCGCTGCGCGAACGAATCGGGAGAATCGCGACCGATGCGGCACGCGCGGTCGGCTACCGCGGCGCGGGAACGATCGAGGGGCTGCTCGCTGACGGCGAGTACTTCTTCCTCGAGATGAACACGCGGGTGCAGGTCGAGCACTGCGTGACCGAGCTGACGAGCGGCATCGACATCGTCAAGACCGGCATCCGGGTCGCCGCCGGCGAACCGCTCGCGTTCAGCCAGGACGACGTCGTGCTTCGCGGGCACGCGATCGAGTGCCGCATCAACGCCGAGGACGCCGCGCTCGGCTTCGTCCCTGCGCCGGGGCGAATTGTCACCTACCACGAGCCGTCCGGTCCGGGCGTGCGAGTTGACTCTGGCGTCGTCGCGGGCTCCGAGATCTCGCCGATGTACGACCCGATGATCGCGAAGCTGATCGTCTGGGACAGCGACCGCGCGGAGGCGACGCGCCGGATGCTGCGTGCGCTCGCCGAATACGAGATCGGCGGGGTCACGACGCTGCTGCCGTTTCACCGGGCACTGTTCGCGACCGAGCAGTGGGAACGCGGCGAGACATGTCGCGACCTACTCGGGGACCCGGACTGGCTGAGGGCTTCCGCAGTGTCTTCGGCTGACGCGCTCGCGGACGCCGACCCGCCGGGTGATGGCGCTGTTGCCCTCGACTACACGGTGGAGGTGTCGGGCAGGCGCTTCGACGTCAAGGTCATTGGTCCGCCGGGGGGGCCGCTCGCAAGCGCCAACGGGGGACCGCGCACCAAACGCGCCCTACGCGAGCGCAGCAAGACTTCCGTGTCAGGAGATGTGCTCAGCTCACCGATGCAGGGGACCGTCCTGAAGATCGCGATCGAGCTCGGGGCGCAGGTCGAGGAAGGGACGCTCGTCGCCATCATCGAAGCGATGAAGATGGAGAACGAGGTCACGGCGCACAAGAGCGGCACCGTCGCCGAGCTCCCGATCAGCGTCGGTGCGTCGGTCGGCGCGGGCGAACCGCTCGCCGTCATAAGCTCGCCCGCGTGAGCGGCGGGCCGCGCGTCTGGCGCGCGCAGGCGCAGGACGCCGAGGACGTCGCACGGCTGCTGATCGCGTTCCGTGACTGGTTCGAGGGCGACGCGCCGAGCGAGGCGGCGATGCGCGACTCGGTGTCGGCACTGATCGCCGACCCCGACACCGAGTTCCTGCTGGCCGCGACGGCGCCAGCGACGGCGCCGGCGGGCGTCTGCCAGCTGCGCTTTCGTCATTCGGTCTGGATGTCGTGCGACGACTGCTGGCTCGAGGACCTGTTCGTCGAGGAGACCGCGCGCGGCAAGGGTCTCGGGCGCGCGCTGGTGCTCGCCGCGTTCGAGCGCGCTGGCACGCGCGGCGCAAGGCGGATCGAGCTCGACACCAATGAGGACAACCTTGGAGCGCTCGCGCTGTACGAGTCGCTCGGCTTCTCGGCCGCCAGCAAGGCGCACGGCCCGCTTCAGGGGCGCGACGTCTTCCTCGGTCGCCAGCTCTAGCTGGTTAAACCATCTAGGCCAGCCGCGCGACGTTCTCCGCGTGCAGACGACGCTGCTCGCCGTCGCGCCGGCCGTCCGGTAGCGCGACGCCACCGCTGTCGCGTCCCAGAGCCTCGAGGTAGGCGCGGTCCTCAGCGAGGACCCTCTGGGCCGTCTCTCTGTTGATCACGCCACCATGGCCGGGCACGATGCGCGAGGCTGCGGCGACGAGCGGCTCGAGCCGCGTCAGGGTGTCGAGGTAGGCGCCCACGCCGGCTGACACCGTAGGGATCTCGAACGGCGAGAGGTAGTCGCCGCAGACGAGCAGACCGAGCCATGGAGCCCAGACCGCCATGCCGTCGACGGTGTGGCCCCCGGTCGGGTGCAGCTCGAGCTCGCTGTCTCCCAGTCCGCAGTACCCCGGCACCGCAAGCGGCTCAATCTGCCCCAGCGACAAAGGCGCCGGACGTGACACATAAAAGCGCTCGTCGAACTCGCGCAACTCGCGCTGCGCGGCACCGGGCTCGGCCCGCAGCCGCGCGGCAGTCGTCTCCGCCACGCCAAGCGCGGCACGCGGGAAGGCGAGGCGACCGAGCAGATGGTCCCAGTCGGCGTGCGTCGCGAGCAGGCCGCTCAGCGGGAAGCCAGACTGCTCAAGGACCGCCGGCAGCAGCTCGAGCTCGTCAGGCAGCACCGGCGAATCGATCACGAAGCCCTCGGCCGCATCGCCTACGCCACCGCGAACCAGAGTGCACGTGGTGCGCCACAGCCGGCTCTCCAGGACGATCACGTCCTCATGGACGCCGATCGCGCGCATCACAAATGCTCAGGCCGGTCCTGCGAGCGAGCCGCCGCTAGGCGATCCCGAGCAGTCTCGCCGCCTCGCGCAGGTTGGCGACCTCGGCCGTCGGCTTGCGCTGCCCGGCGTCGAGCGTCTCCTTGTGGCGGTTCACCCAGATCACCGGGATCTTCGCCTTCACGCAGGGCTCGATGTCGTGGTAGTAGCTCGAGGCCACGTGGACCCAGCCCTTCTTGCCGCCGATGCGACGCGCACACTCGTTGAAGTGGGCCACGTCTGGCTTGTAGGAGCGGACCTGCTGGGCGGTGACGACGATGTCGAAGTCGATCTGGAGATGGCGCCGCGTCTGGCCCAGCAGCTTGTCGTCGATGTTCGAGATCAGGCCGACGTTGTACTTCTTGGCGATCTTGTCGAGCTGGACGCGCGTCTCGCGAAACGGTTCCCAGCGCTGGACGGAGTCGGGCAGGAAGCCGGAGCGCGACGGTTCGAGCGGCCAGCCGAGGCGTTTGGCGATCTCGACGACGGTCCGTCGCAGCACCTCGGCGTAGAGCTCGTAGGAGCCGCCCTCGATCTCGCGCTGGATCTCCATGAAGAGCGAGATCACCTCTTCGCGTTCGATCGTGAAGCCGTCGCGGTCAGCTTCCGCCGAGAATGCATCCCAGATTCCCTTCTCCCAATCGATCAAGGTGCCGTACACGTCGAAGGTGACGAACGTCGGCTTAGTCGGCAGTGGCATCTGTGAGGGATCTCCTGGTGGCGGGAATTTGCGCGGAGCGCGACGGCAATTATGAACGTCGTCTAGAGTCCGCGCCCGCTGATGGATCTACTCGAGTACCAGGGCAAGCAGCTGCTCGCTCGCCACGGCATTCCGGTACCCAGGGGCAAGGTCGCCGCGACGATCGATGAGGCGGCCGCGGCAGCGAACGAGATCGGCTACGCGTGCGCCGTCAAGGCCCAGGTCCAGATCGGCGGGCGTGGCAAGCTCGGCGGCATCAAGATCGCCGGCGACGAGGCGCAGGCGCGCGAACACGCAGGCGCGATCCTCGGCATGGATATCCGCGGCCTTACCGTGCACGAGGTCTGGATCGAGGGAGCTTCAGAGATCGCCTCCGAGTACTACGCCTCGATCGTCTTCGACCGCAGCGCCAAGGCCGCCCTCGTGATGCTCTCGACGCGTGGCGGCATGGATATCGAGCAGGTCGCCGAGGAGACGCCGGAGGCGATTGCGACGCTGCACGTCGACCCGCTGCTCGGCTTCCAGCCCTTCCACGGCCGGCGACTCGCCTACGAGGCGGGCGTCGACGCCGATGTCGTTCGCGGTGTCGGCGCATTCCTCGCCGCGCTGTACGCGACCTTCGTCGAGGAGGAGGCGATGCTCGTCGAGGTCAACCCGCTGGTCGTGACGCCGGAGCGGGCGCTGGTCGCACTCGACGCGAAGGTGACGCTCGACGACAACGCGCTCTACCGCCACCCCGAGAACGCCGAGCTGCGCGACCTATCGGCGGAGGATCCGCAGGAGCGGATGGCCAAAGAGCGCCACCTGACCTACGTCAAGCTCGACGGCGACATCGGCATTCTCGGCAACGGGGCGGGACTCGTGATGTCGACACTCGACGTGGTCGCGCAACACGGCGGCGCGCCGGCGAACTTCCTCGACGCCGGTGGCGGCGCAAAGGCCGAGGCGATCACCGCAGCGGTCGAGGTGATCCTGTCGAACCCGAAGGTGACGGCCGTGCTGTTCAACATCTTCGGCGGCATCACGCGCTGCGACGAGGTGGCACGCGGCCTGATCGAGGCGTTCGAGCAGATCAGACCAGACGTCCCGTTCGTCGTACGCCTCGACGGCACGAACGGCAGCCTCGGCCGCGAGCTGCTCGAGGCGGCGAAGCTGCCCAACGTTCATGGCGCGTCGACGATGGACGAAGCTGCGGCGCTCGTAGTGGAGCTGGCGAAGTGAGCGTCGTCGTCGATCGCGATACGCGCCTCTGCGTTTCCGGCATCACCGGCCGCGAGGGCAGCTTCCACGCGCTGAACAACCGCCGCTACGGCACGAACGTCGTCGCGGGCGTCACCCCCGGCAAGGGCGGACAGGATGTCGAGGGAATACCGGTGTTCAACACCTTCCGTGAGGCGGTCGCGGAGAGCGCCGCCAACACCGCGATGATCTTCGTTCCACCACCATTTGCGGCGGACTCGATCCTCGAGGCGACCGACGCCGGGATCGCGACGATCATCGCGATCACCGAGGGGATCCCCGCGCACGACGAACTGCGCGTCTACACGGAGCTGCGGCGCGCCGGCGGTGCGCGCCTGATCGGACCGAACTGCCCGGGCGTCCTCTCGCCCGGCAAGGCAAACGTCGGGATCATCCCCGCAGACTTCTTCCGCGAAGGAAACGTCGGCGTCGTCTCGCGCTCCGGCACCCTCACCTACCAGGTCGGCAACGAGCTGGCCCAGCGCGGCCTCGGCAATTCGTCGATCGTCGGGATCGGCGGCGACCCCGTGCCGGGCTCGAGCTTCGTCGACATCATCGCGCTGTTCGAGGCCGACCCTGAGACCGAACTGATCGTGATGAGCGGCGAGATCGGCGGCCAGGGCGAGGAGGAGGCAGCGGATTACATCGCCGCCAACGTCTCGAAGCCGGTCGTCGCATACATCGCCGGCTTCACCGCTCCACCCGGCAAGACGATGGGCCACGCCGGCGCAATCGTCTCCGGAACCCACGGAACCGCAGCGGCGAAGGCGGCGGCGCTCGAGGCGCACGGCGTTCGCGTCGGGCGCACACCGACAGAGGTGGCGGACATCGTCGCCTCCATGCTCGGCTAGTCATCATGTCCGTCGTGAACGCGACCGGCACGATCTCGCTCGCACGTGGCGCGCCGTCGCTCGACATCATCGACGTCGACGGTCTGCGTGACGCTGCCGCACGCGCGTTCGAGAACGATCCTGGGGGCGCGACCGCCTACGGAACCTCGGTCGGCTACCTGCCGCTGCGGCGCCTGATCGCCGACTGGCATGGCGTCGAGGAGTCGCAGGTGCTGGTCACGAACGGCTCGATGCAGGCTGACGCGTTCCTATTCGACGAGCTGGCGCTGCCGGGGAGCCACGTCGTGATCGAGCGCCCGTCCTATGACCGGACGATTCTCGCGCTGCGCCGGCGAGGCGCGAATCTCCACGCGGTCGCCTTGGAATCCGACGGAATCGACGTTGACGCGCTCGAAAGCAGGCTGGCCGCTGGCACGCGGCCGGCGTTCGCGCACATCATCCCGAACTTCCACAACCCCGCCGGCTACACGCTCTCGCTCGAGAAGCGGCGGCGGCTGCTCGAGCTGGCGCACCGCTACGACTTCACGATCTTCGAAGACGACCCCTATATAGCGCTGCGCTTCCGCGGCGAGGCGCTGCCGACGATCTTCTCGTTGGATGAAGGTGCCGGTCGCGTCGTCTACGCGTCGTCGTTCTCGAAGACCGTCTGCCCCGGGATCCGCGTCGGCTACCTCGTCGGCCCGGCCGAGCTGATCGCGACGATCGCCAAGCGCGCAACGAGCACCTACATCTCGCCCGGGATGGTGAGCGAAGCGATCACATACGAGTTCTGCACTTCGGGAGCGCTCGAGCGATCGAGCGCACGAGTCCGCGACGCGCTAGCCGAGCGCTGCGAGCGGCTGGCGAGCGGTCTGTCAGAGGCCCTCCCGGAGACCCGCTTCACGGCGCCGGACGGCGGCTATTTCCTCTGGCTCGAGCTCGGCCAAGGGATCGACTCGACGAAGCTCGTCGCCGCCGCGGCCGCGCACGGGGTCGCAATCGTGGACGGCGACGACTTCGTGATCGATGGCAGCTCGGGAGCGGTTCGGCTGTCGTTTGCCCCGGTCACGCCCGCCGAGATCGACGCGGCGGTTGCGCGGCTGGCTGGCGCGGTCGCCGCGCTCGCAGCTTCTTAGCGACCGTAGCGCTGGGTCGCCAGCACGAGCTGCTCGGGCAGCGCGACCCGCGGCGGCGGCGAGGGATCGGCGGTGACCGACACCGTCTCGGCGACGCTGCGCGTGATCACGCAACGGCGGTCAACCGCTTCAAGGACGATCTGATCGGCATCCGACTGTGCGAGGCGTGCCTCGAGCCCCGGCTCCAGCCCGACCGCCCGCAGATAATGAAGCAGGTCTTCGGCCTCGTTCTCGAAGCGCAGCACGACAACCTTCGCGCCCGGCGCCACGTCGGCCAGCGGCACGCCCGGAATCCGCGAGCCGGCGAAGATCGGGTGGCCGTGCGGGCACGTGCGAGCCTCGCCGATCGCCGCCCGCATCCGCTCCTCGAGCACAGGCGACATTGCGTGCTCGAGTCGTTCGGCCTCCTCGTGGACCTCGTCCCAGGGGATGCCGAGCAGGTCGGTAAGGAACCGCTCGATCAGGCGGTGGCGGCTGACGATCTCAGCTGCGTGGCGCTCGCCCATCTCGGTGAAGTCGATCGACTTGTCGCTGGCGCGAGTGATGTAACCGTCGCGCTGAAGGCGGCCGATCATCTCGTGCACCGTCGGCGCCGCGAGCTGCATCGCACGGGCGACGTTGGCGCCGGTCATCGGCAGGCCCGCCTCATAGAGCCAGTAGAGCGTCTGGAGGTACTCGTCCTCGGCGACGGTCGCGTGATCTCCACTCATCACCGCTGACTGTATCGTCACGCTAGGGTCAGCCCTGATGGCGGTCCAATTCCCGATCGAGCCGGCGCTCGCCCGTGGCGCCGCCGCGCTGCCCGTTGGACCGGAATGGGCCTATGAGCAGAAGTACGACGGCTTCCGCGCGATCGTATTCGTCGCCGGCGAGGAGCTCCGACTTCAGTCGCGCGGCGGCAAGGACCTCCGCCGCTACTTCCCCGAGCTGCGTTTCCCGGCGGGCGAGTATGTCCTTGACGGTGAGATCGTGATCGACGCTCCCGGCGGCGGCGAGGCGTTTGGCGCGCTTCAGCAGCGCATCCACCCGGCGGCCTCCCGCATCGAGCGCCTCGCCGGCGAATCGCCTGCTTCGTTCATCGCTTTCGATCTGCTCTCGCGCGACGGCGTCGAGCTGCTCGATCGCCCGTTCTCGGAGCGACGCGCAGCGCTCGAGTCGATCGAAGGTCTGCGCCGCGCCGAGCTCGTGCTCGATGCGGCCGACGCCGAAGGCTGGCTCCAGCACACCGAGGGTGTGATCGCAAAGCGCCTCGACGCCCCATACGCGCCGGGCAAGCGGACGGCGATGGTCAAGGTCAAGCGTCAGCGCACGATCGACTGCGTCGTGATCGGCTACCGCCCCGGCAAGACGCCGGGAAGCGTCGGCTCATTGATCCTCGGGCTCTATGCGACTGACGGCACCCTGCGAACGGTCGGCCACAGCTCGGCCTTCACGGCGGCCGAGAAACGGGCCCTGCGTGAGCGGCTCGCGCAGTATGAGACCGGCGAGCGCGGGAGCGGTGAGCCGAGCCGCTGGAGTGCCGGCCGCGAGCTCGAATGGGTCGAACTGCGTCCGGAGCTGGTCGTCGAGGTCACCTACGACCACTCAAGCGACGGGCGCATCCGCCACGGGACGACGGTGCTGCGCTGGCGCGAGGACAAGCCGCCGCGCGACTGTCGCTTCGAGCAGCTCGACTAGCGCTCGCGCGCTCGGCTCGGCTGCACGCGCGGACCCTCGCCGGGCTGCTTGGCGAAGTTGGGCGGCCACGGTGCGTCGCCGAGACCCGCGGCCTCGTCGCGCGAGGCCAGCTCGAGCAGCGAGTCGAGCGAGCCGGCCCGGTCGTCGATCGCGGCCGACGGGTCGCCGCGCTCGCGCAGGAGCGACGGCACCGTGTCGAGCCGCAGCGCGGCCGGTTCGACGTCCTCCAGCTCGCTCCAGTGAAACGGACACGAGACGCGGGCGTCTGGCGTGGCGCGAACCGAGTAGGCCGAGGCGACCGTGCGGTCGCGGGCGTTCTGGTTGTAGTCGACGAACACGCCGACGCGCTCCTCCTTCCACCATTTGCTCGTGGCGCGCCCGGGCATCCGCCGCTCGACCTCACGCGCCAGCGCCAGCGCCGCCCGGCGCACTTCGCCAAAGCTGTGCCGTGGCTCGATGCGGACGTTGACGTGGATGCCGCGCGAGCCGGAGGTCTTGGGGAAGCCGAGCAGGTCGTGCTCCTCGAGCACCTCGCGCACGCCAGCGGCGACGGCGCGCACCTCGTCGAAGCCGACCTCGGGCGTCGGGTCGAGATCGACGCGCAGCTCGTCGGGATGATCGATGTCCTGGCGGCGCACGGGCCAGGGGTTCCAGTCGATCACGCCGAGGTTGACTCCCCAGGCGAGGTGGGCGGCGTCGGCTGCGACCAGCTCTCGCGCGGAGCGCCCGCTCGGAAAGCTGACGGTCACGGTTTCAAGCCAGGCCGGAGCGCTGTCCGGCACGCGCTTCTGGAAGAAGAACTCGCCGCTCACGCCGTCGACCCAGCGCTTCAGCGTGGTCGGCCGCTCGCGCAGGTGGCGGAGCACCGCCGCTTCGCATTCGACGTAGTAGTTGACGAGGTCGAGCTTCGTGAAACCTGGCTCGGGGAAGAACAGCTTGCCCGGATTCGAGACGCGTACCTCGCGCCCCGCGAGCTCCAGCATGATCGCTTCGCCTTTCGCCACACCTGAGAGGATGGCGCACGATGACCGTTCCCCGCAGGCCGATCCTCGTGGCACCTGACGCGTTCAAAGAGATGGCCGCCGCCAAGAGCGTCGCAGAGGCGATTGGCCGTGGGCTTGGGAGAGCCGGCTGGGAATGCGATATCGCGCCGATTGCCGACGGCGGCGAGGGGACTGCGTCCGTGCTGGCGGAGCGGCTCGGCGGAGTGGAGCAGCGAGCGTGGGTCCATGACCCTTTGGGCCGGGAGATCGAGGCTTCGTTCGCCCTGCTCGGGGATGGGCGTGCGGTGATCGAGGTCGCGGCCGCCAGTGGGCTTGACCTCCTCGCCGAGGCGGAGCGGGATGGCGAAGCCGCGTCGAGCGTGGGGACCGGCGAACTGGTCGTCGCGGCGCTCGAGGTTGGAGCGCGGCAGGTGTTGGTGGCGGCGGGCGGCAGTGCGACGAGCGACGGTGGAGCGGGAGCGATCGCGGCGATCGCGGCTGCCGGCGGACTGGGAGGGGCGGCGCTCAAGGTGCTCTGTGACGTGCGCACGCCGTTCGAGCTAGCGGCGGCCCGTTTCGCGCCGCAGAAGGGCGCGGACGAAGCGGCCGTGGCGCGGCTCGCGCGGCGGCTCGAGCTGATGGCGGCGGGTCTGCGGCGCGATCCGCGCGGCGTACCGATGAGCGGCGCGGCCGGCGGCCTCTCCGGCGGTCTCTGGGCGGCATTCGACGCGGTCCTCGTGCCAGGCGCCCCATTCGTGCTCGACGCACTCGACTTCGACCGCCGCCTCCGCGCCTCCCACGCCGTGATTCTCGGCGAGGGCCGACTCGACGCGACTACGCTCGACGGAAAAGCGCTCGCCGAGGCCGCCACCCGCGCACGACAGCTCGGCGTTCCAGCCCACGCGATCGTCGCTATCAACGCCTTGGACGCGTTCGACGCCCGCATCCTCGACCTCCAAACCATCACCGAGGCACAGACCATCGATCAGCTGACCAGCGCCGCCGAGCAGCTCGCGGCGCAGCTCTGATCTTGCAAGAGCTATTGAATTCCCCCGCGCAGCAGGCGAAACGCAATAGCTCTCGATACCCTCGTCTCGACTGATGGCCGAGAACGCGCCCGAACCTAGTCGGCCAGCGGTACTGAGCCGTGCCCAGGCCTCGCTGCCTGGTAGGCGAGCGATCGTGATCGGTGCCGGCTCGTTCGGCACGGCGATCGCCGTGCTGCTGGCGCGCGCTGGTGTTCGCGCGACGCTGCAAACACGCACGAGCGTCCAGGCTTCGACGCTGGCCGAGTCGCGTGAGAACACGAAATACCTACCTGGTGTCGAGCTGCCGCCGCCATTGCGGATCGAGTCCGTGGCAAACGGCGTATCCCGAGCGGACTTCGTCTTCCTCGCGATTCCCTCGACGGCGCTCGGAGAGGTGATCGGCGACATGTCGGGGAGGGGTCTCGGGCGAGCCAACGCGATGGTGTCGCTGTGCAAGGGACTCGTGCCGCCGGATGGCGCGACGGTGACGACCATCCTGCGAGCGCGGTTTGGCGCTCACCGAACTGCCTGCATCGGGGGCCCGGCACACGCCCAGGAGATGGTCAATCACGGCGCGGCGCTCGTGGCGGCATCGCTCGATGACAGGCTGGCGGAGGGGCTCGCCGCGATCTTCACGCGGGCCGGCGTGGTCTGCGAGATCTCGAGCGACCCGATCGGCGTCGAGCTGGCTGCCGTCGCCAAGAATGCCGCTGCCCTCGCAGCCGGCGCGACCGAGGCGCAGGGGCTGAACGCCGCGGGCGCTGCGGCCGGGCACATCTTCGCCGAGGTCTGGCGCTACGCGGTGGCCAACGGCGCGCAACCCGAATCGATGATCGGGCTCGCCGGGGCAGGCGATCTGGTGGCGACCGCGTTGGCGCCGCAGAGCCGCAATCGGCGCGCCGGCGAGCTACTCTCGCAGGGCGTCAGCGCGGCTGAGATAGAGCTCCAGGTCGGCCAGGCCGTCGAGGCGCTGGAGTCGGTCCGCTTGCTGGCCAAGGCCGTGCAGAACAGCGGCTTCCCGGCACCGGTGACCGTCGGGCTCTCGCGCCTGATCTCGGGCGAGCTGCCACTCGAGGACTGGATTGCGCTCGTGCGCACCACTGTCCCGATGCGAAGCGGCCGGCGCGGATGGTGGCGGCGGCTGCGCTGGCGCCGCGTCAGCGACGCTCGGCCAGCGTCGTGATCACCGCCTCGTAGACCCCGCCGCCGTGCGCCGCCTCGGCGATCCGCACGTTGCCGTAGGCGCCGAGTGCCTCACGCAGAGTCGGGTCGTTCTCGAGCGCGTTGGCAACCAGCCAGAACGTGCCGACGTGCGCCGCGGTCGCAAGATCCTCGCGCGAGTCGCCGATCGCGAACGTCGCCTCGCGCTGCAGGTCGCGCGCGCGCATGTGCAGCGCCACCGCCGACGCCTTCGACGCTGCCGCCGGGATCAGGTGGTAGCCGCGGACCTGCGGAAGGCCGGCCAGCGCCGGGGAGCGGCGGTGCACGACGCCGTTGTCGACGAGCCGCAGGCCCCCGTGACCACCGGCGCGCAGCAGCTCGTCTGCTTCGCCCGCGTCGACGAGTCCGCGGAACAGGTGCGAGATCTCGCGCCCGGCGGCCCACGGCTCGTGGTACTCGAGCCGGCCCGGGTAGGCGTCCAGCAGCAGTGCTGGCGCTCCGCTGGCCGCGATCTGCTCGTGGACGCTCCGCTCCCCCGGCAACAGCCCGTCAGTCAGCCACTGCTCCTCGCTATCGAGCACGAGCACGCAGCCGGCCTCGTAGATGAAGCTCGTCTGGCCAAAGAGGCGCGCGTCCTCCGCGACCGCGCCGCGGCGACGGCCGGACATCAGCACCACCTCGACGCCCGCGCGCAGCAGGGCCTCAATCGCCCGCACGCCGAGCAGCGAGATGGAGCCCTCACCATCGTGCAGAAGTGAGGCGCCGCGGCCGAGCAGCGTCCCGTCGAGGTCCAGGTAGCAGGCCCAGGCCTCACGCAAGCTCATCGCAGAGCGAGCATCGGTGGTCGCTCGAGCGACGGCCGCGGAGCGGTGCGGCCAAGCAGCGGACCCGGCTCGAGTCCGCTGAGGCGCCCCTCACGCTCGAGCCGCGCGGCGATCACGCCGAGGACCTCGTAGGCCATCGTGCTGAGCGCGAGCAGCGGCTGGTGGCGATTGTTGTGGAGATCCAGGTCGACCTGCGCCATGCCAGTCAGACCGGCGTCGGCGTAGACGTCGAGCAGCATCGCGATCTCCACGCCGTAGCCGGTGGTGAAGGGAAGCCGCTCGAGCAGTGAGCGACGGGCAGCGATCTCGCCGGCGAGCGGCTGGTCGAAGCCGGCAAGCTCGGGATAGAAGATTGCCAGCGCCGGCCGTGCGAGGAGGTGGTTGACGCGACCCCCTCCATCGTCGACCGCGAGCTCGCCGACGCGAAACGGCCGCCGGTAGAAGGCCTTGACGAACTCGACCTGCTCGAGCTCGACCAGAGGCCCGACGAGGCCGTTTACATAATGCGTCGAGAACTGCTCGCTGTCGGCGTCGAGGAAGCAGATCAGATCGCCGTCGAGGACGCTGAGCGAGCGCCACATCGCATCGCCCTTGCCGAGCACGGGGCCGGTCTCACTCATCAGGTCGGACTCGCGGTGGACGATCGCGCCGGCGGCGGCCGCCAGCCGTCCCGTCTCGTCCTCTGAGTCGCCGTCGATCACGACCACCTCATCGATGAGGTCCCGGTCTCGCAGTCCCACCAGCGCCTCGACGATCGCCCCGACGGTCGCGGCGCAGTTGCGCGCCGGCAGGCAGACCGATACGCGCTGGCGGCGAGCGCGCAGCAGATCGGCGCCGTAGCGCGAATGGTGGAAGCTGCGGGCTTTGCGCCAGGTCTCTGCGGAGGTGAAGGGCACCAGGCCCTATATTGGCAAGGGGTGAGTCCTGCGGCAGCGAAGACCCCCCGCAGCGCGGGACAAACGCGCGCGATCGAGCCGTGGGCCGCGCTGCTCGACGACGCCCGTGGCGGCGAGCAGCTCGTCGGGGAGGCATTCGAGCACGCGCGCGCCGCGCGCTTCGCGCCACCGCCGGAGGATCTGCAGCCGCGTCTACTCGAGGCGCTCCAGACCGCCGGCATCGCGCAGCTCTACGAGCATCAGCTCGAGGCGCTCGAGGCTGCGTGGCAGGGAGCCGTGATAACGACGACCGGCACCGCCTCGGGAAAGTCTCTGTGCTTCAACCTGCCGACGCTGGACGTGCTGCTGCGCGACGCCAAGGCGCGCGCGCTCTACCTCTACCCGACAAAGGCGCTCGCCCAGGATCAGGCAAGGGCGCTCGACGCCTTCGGGCTGGGGGACCGGGTACGACCTGCGATCTACGATGGCGACACGCCGCGCGAGGCCCGCGCGCAGATTCGCCGCCGCTCGAATCTGATCCTGACGAATCCGGACATGCTCCACGTCGGGATCCTGCCCAATCACGGCGCCTGGGGCGATCTGTTCGCCAACCTCGCTGTCGTGGTGATCGACGAGGCGCACGTCTACCGCGGCGTGTTCGGCTCTCATATCGCGAACGTGATTCGACGCCTACGGCGCGTCGCCGCCGCGTACGGGACCGAGCCGCGCATCCTGCTCGCATCGGCGACGATCGCCAACCCGCTCGAGCTCGCCGAGCGTCTGACCGGCGTCGAGGAGTTCACGCTTATCGAGCGCGACGCGTCTCCCTCGGCGGGGCGGCGCATCGCGATCTGGAACCCACCCGTCATCGACGCGGCGCTCGGAGTTCGCCGCTCCGCGCTCAGCGAAGCGGCCGAGCTACTGGCGCGGCTGGTCAGCGACGGCGCGCGCACGATCTGCTTCGTGCGCTCCCGTATGGGTGTCGAGCTGCTCACGCGGCTCGTCGCGCTCGAGCTGGAGCGTCTCGGCGCCGGACAGCTCGCCGACGCCGTCGCCCCCTACCGTGCCGGCTACACGCCGGCGCAACGGCGGGAGATCGAGCGACGACTGACCACCGGCGAGCTCGCGGCGGTGGTCAGCACCGACGCGCTCGAGCTCGGCATCGACGTCGGTACGCTCGACGCGGCGCTCGTCGTGTCCTTCCCCGGCACGATTGCCAGCCTGCGTCAGATGTGGGGGCGCGCCGGGCGCCAGCGCCGGGGCCTCGCTCTCTACGTGGCGAGCGAGGACGCACTCGACCAGTTCTTCGCTCGCCACCCGGACGACTTTCTCGAGCGTCCGGTGGAATCGGCGATCCTCGACCACGAGTCCGAGGAGATACACCTCGCCCACCTGTTGTGCGCCGCCCACGAAGGGCCGCTCACGGCCGCCGACGCCGAATTCTTCGGACCGCGCACGCTCGCTTACCTCGAGCGCCTCGAGGGTCTTGGCGAGCTGCGCAACAAGGAGGGGAGCTATGTGCTGCGCCGCCGCGAGCGCTATCCCGCCGGCGAGGTGTCTCTGCGATCGGCCTCGCCGGACTCCTACGCCATCCTCGACGTGTCGACCGGGGAGCTGATCGGGGCCACCGAGGCTGCACGCGCATTCTCGACGCTTCACGAGGGCGCGATCTATCTGCACCTCGGCCGCTCGTATCAGGTCCTGGACCTCGATATCGAGGCGCGGCGGGCGCACGTCGAGCCTTTCGACGGCGACTGGTACACGCAGCCGAAGCGCGAAACCGACACCCTCATCGAGCGGCTGCTCGACCGGCGCGAGGCGCTCGGCGTGACGCTGTCCTTTGGCCGCGTGCTCGTCACCGAGACGGTGCTCGCCTACCAGCGGCGCCGGCTCGGCGACCACCGGGAGATCGACCTCGTCGCGCTCGACCTCCCGCCCACCCGGTTTGCCACGCAGGCGCTGTGGTTCGAGCTCGACGCCAGCCTGCTCGATGGCTTCCCACGCGAGGTCTTGCTCGGATCGCTGCATGCGACCGAGCACGCCCAGATCGCGGTGCTGCCGCTGTTGGCGATGTGCGACCGCTGGGACATCGGTGGCCTCTCGACCAACGCGCACCCCCAGACCGGTGGCCCGACGATCTTCATCCACGACGGGCATCCAGGCGGCGTTGGCATCACGCGCCTCGCCTTCGCCCACTTCGAGGAGCTCGTCGCCGACGCGCACCGGCTGATCAGCGAGTGCGGCTGCGCCGACGGCTGCCCGTCGTGTGTGCAGTCGCCGAAGTGCGGCAACCTCAACGAGCCGCTGTCGAAAAGCGGCGCCGCCGAGCTGCTCGGGCGGCTGCAGGCTACTTCGCCGGCGTCCTCGCCAGGCACAGAGCTGGCTCGTCGATTCGCTACGCGGCCGGCCCGTTAGCATCCGTATCGGCGCACGAGACCTACATCACAGGAGGCAGACATGCCGGCAAAGGGACACGCAGAATGGCTGGGCGATCTGCGGTCAGGCAGTGGAACGTTCACTGCTGGGGACACGATCAACGGCGAGTACTCGGCCAAGTCCCGCTTCGAGGACGCTCCGGGCGCCAATCCCGAGCAGCTGATCGCTGCGGCACACGCGTCGTGTTTCTCGATGGCCCTCGCGGGCGGGCTCGCCGATGCCGGCACCCCGGCCGAATCGGTGAGGACCGACGCGACCGTGACGATTCGCTTCGTCGACGGCACACCGACGATCACGACGATCGCGCTTCACACGGTCGGGAGTGTTCCGGGCATCGACGAGGAGACGTTCAAGGCTGCGGCGCAGGGTGCGAAGGAAGGCTGCCCGGTGAGCCGCGCGCTCGCCGGTGTCGGGGAGATCACGCTGGAGGCGTCGCTCGCCTGAGCGGCGCGCGCGGGTCGAGCGCCTCGTTCAGGATCTCGGGGTAGCGATCATTCACCGCGTCATGACCGACCGACCGCATCAGCGGAACTCAGCGCCGGCCGTCCTCCCAGTGCCCACCGATGTTTGACGCCCCACTCTGGCGCGACTACTTCGTGATGGTCGGCGGCGGGGGAGCCGCCCTGACCGGCCTCGTGTTCGTCGCGATGTCGCAGCACCTCTCAGACATCGCCTCCAATCCGACGCACCGCCACCGCGCCCGCACGATCCTCACCGCGCTCACTGCCGTATTCGTCCGCTGCGCCCTCGTCCTGATGGGTGGCCAAACCGCGCGCGCTGTGGGCGTCGAGATCTTCGTTGTGATCGTCGGCGTCGAGGTCATCGTGTTCCGAAGTCTCAACGAAGCGCTCCGCGGCAGCAGCGCGGCACAGCGCGGCGTTCTATTCCGAAGTCTCAACGAAGCGCTCCGCGGCAGCAGCGCGGCACAGCGCGGCGTTCTATTTCGAACGCTCGGTTACGCGGCTTGCCTGATCATCGAGCAGAGCGGCGCGGCGATCCTGTTCTTCGGACACACATGGGGCCTGTACGCGGTCGGGGTGGGGATGATGGCGTCGTTCCTGTTCATCGTGTCCGGGGCATGGCTTCTGCTCGTCGGCGTCGACTCGCAGGCCCGGCACCCGGCCCCGTAGACGGCTCTGGCGCGCAAGTCGCGTGCCGCGCACGCCGCGATGGACTGCTGCTCAGCCCCCGAGCGCCATCTTGCGCAGGTCGAGCGCCTCGTCGAGGATCTTCTCGCTGACGCCCATTTCGCGCGCGACCTCTCGTAGCGAGCGGCCCGAACGCGTCGCCTCCTTGACGATCTCCCCGGCGGCGTCGTAACCGATGTAGGGGTTGAGCGCGGTTGCGGCGGCGAGCGTCGCCTCGGCGCCGCGCTCGCAGCCCGCGAGGTTCGCTTCGATCCCCGACACGCACTTCTCGTCGAGCGCCTTTACTGCGTGCGCCAGGAGCTCGAGTGAGGCGAGCAGGTTGCGCGCGATCAGTGGCACACGAACGTTGAGCTCGAGGTTACCCTGCATGCCGCCGATCGTGATCGCCGTGTCGTTGCCGATCGCCTGCGCGGCGACCTGCAGCACGACCTCCGGGATCACCGGGTTGACCTTCCCCGGCATGATCGAGGAGCCCTTCTGCAATTCGGGCAGGAAGATCTCGCCGATCCCGGCTCGCGGCCCCGAGCCCATCAGCGCCAGATCCTGAGCGATCTTCGTCAGGGAAACGGCGAGCACCTTGAGCGCGCCTGACAGCTCGACGAGCGCGTCGCGGTTGCCCTGCGACTCGAACGGGTCCTCCGGCGGCTCGATCTGGAGCTTCGTCTCGGCGGAGAGACGCGCGCGAACCCTGGCCGCGAACTCCGGATGCGTGTTTAGGCCGGTGCCGGTGGCGGTGCCGCCGAGGGGAATCTGTGCGACGCGCGGCAAAGCGCTCTCGACGCGGCGGCGGGCGAGGCGGACCTGCGCGGCGTAGCCGGAGAACTCCTGGCCGAGCGTGACGGGGACGGCATCCATCAGATGCGTGCGACCGGTCTTGACGATGCCATGGAAGGCCTCGGCCTTTGCGGTTAGTGCAGCCTCGAGCGATTCGAGCGCGGGCCCCAGCTCGTGCTCGGCCTGCTCGAGCGCGGCCAGGTGGACGGCCGAAGGGAAGACGTCGTTCGAGGACTGCCCGAGGTTGACGTGATCGTTGGCGTGGACGCCGCCGCCGGCGAGCGCTGCGATCACCTCGTTGGCGTTCGTGTTCGTCGAGGTCCCGGAGCCGGTCTGGAAGACGTCGATCGGGAACTGGTCGTCGTGCTTTGCCTCGGCTATCTCGCGCGCAGCAGCCGCTATTCGCGCTGCGAGGGTGGCGTCGAGCAGGCCCAGCTCGCCGTTGACCTCAGCCGCGGCCGCCTTGATTCGCCCGAGCCAGTGGACAACGGTGCGCGGGACTGGCTCGCCGGAGATCTGGAAGTTCTCGATTGCCTTGCGGGTCTCGTCGCCGTAGAGGGGCTCTGCGCTCATGAACGTCGTCCTTTTCGGGGTGGGTGACCCAGCAAACCCTATCCCCAGACGCTGCCACGCCGAGCGGTAGTCGTCGCGGCACCGGCTGCCTCCTACAATCCGCCGATGTTCCGGGCCGTGCCCAAGGATCAGTCGTTCCCAGAGCTCGAACTTGCCGTGCTCGAGCGCTGGCGCGAGCGCAACGTCTTCGCGGAGTCGCTGCGCCGGCGCGCCGGCGCGCCGCGGTGGAGCTTCTACGAGGGACCGCCGACCGCGAACGGGCCGCCGGCAGCCCACCACGTGTTCGCGCGCGTCTTCAAGGACGTGTACCCGCGCTACAAGACGATGAGCGGCTACCTCGTCGAGCGCAAGGGCGGCTGGGACTGCCACGGGCTGCCGGTGGAGATCGCCGTCGAACGTGAGCTCGGCATCACCGAGAAGGACGAGATCGAGGCGTTCGGGATCGCCGAGTTCAACAACCGCTGCCGCGAATCGGTGTTCGACTTCCTCGCCGAGTGGAATCGCTTGACCGAGCGGATCGGCTTCTGGCTCGACCTCGAGCACCCCTACCGCACGCTCGACGCGAGCTACATCGAGTCGGTCTGGTGGGCACTCGAGCAGATCCACGCGAAGGGCCTGCTCTACGAGGGTCACAAGGTCGTGCCCTACTGCCCTCGTTGTGGCACGGCGCTGTCCTCGCACGAGGTCGCGCTCGGCTATCAGGACGTCGTTGACCGCACGGTCTACGTGAAGCTCCAGCTGCTGGGCAGCGAGGACAAGTTGGTGATCTGGACGACCACCCCGTGGACGCTGCCGGGCAATGTCGCGGTAGCCGTCGGGCCGGAGATCGACTACGTGCGTCTCCAGGTCGGCGACGAGGTTCTGGTCGTCGCGGCGGCGCGCGCGGAAGCGTTGTACGGAGCGCGGGCCGAGGTGGTTGGACGCCTTCCCGGCTCCGAGCTGGTAGGTCGCCGCTACGAGGGCCCGATCTTTGCGGCTAGCGATCGCGAGCCGGGCGGGCTGCCGGTGGTCGGCGGCGATTTCGTCACGACGGCGGACGGCACGGGAATAGTCCACATCGCGCCGGCGTTCGGCCAGGACGACTACGACGCCGCGCGCGCCGCCGACCTGCTCGATCCGACAGACCCGCAAAGCGTCTACAACCCGGTCAAGCCTGACGGCACCTACGATGAGCGCGTGACCGGCTACGCCGGTCGCCACGTCAAGGATCGCCAGCTCGCAGCGGACCTCACTGGCGAGCTGCGCGAGCGCGGGCTGCTGCTGCGCGAGGAGGACTACGAGCACTCCTACCCACACTGCTGGCGCTGCGGCACACCGCTGATCTACTACGCGAAGCGCTCCTGGTACATCGCCACCTCGCGGCTGGCAGATCGGATGCTCGCCGCAAACGAGACCGTCAACTGGCATCCGCCGCACATCAAGCACGGGCGTTTTGGGGACTGGCTCGCAAACAACGTCGACTGGGCGCTGTCGCGCGAGCGCTACTGGGGCACGCCGCTGCCGATCTGGCGGTGCGAGGTGGGTCACGTCGCCTGCATCGGCTCGTTTGCCGAACTCGAGCGACGCAGCGGCCAGACGCTGCTCGACCCGCACCGCCCGTACGTCGATGAACTGAGCTTCCCCTGCGAGGAGTGCGGCGAGGAGATGCGACGCGTTCCCGAGGTCATCGACGTCTGGTTCGACTCGGGCTCGATGCCGTTCGCGCAGCACCACGCCCCGTTCGAGAACGAGGAACGGTTCGAGCAGTCGTTCCCCGCCGACTTCATCTGCGAGGCGCTGGACCAGACGCGCGGCTGGTTCTACTCGCTGCTTGCGATCTCGACGCTGCTGCACGACGAGGTGCCGTACCGCAACGTTGTCTGCCTCGGCCTGCTGCTCGACGCCGAGGGGCAGAAGATGTCGAAGTCGCACGGCAACGTCGTGGCCCCGGACGAGATCATCGACCGCTACGGCGCCGACGCCTGGCGCTGGTACTTCCTCGCGTCGAAGCAGCCTTGGGACAGCACCAAGTTCTCGCCCGAGGCGGTCGGCGAGGTCGTGCGCCTGTTCCTCCGCCAGCTCTGGAGCGTCTACGGTTTCTTCGTGCTCTACGCAAACGCGGGCGAAGGCGCCGCCGCCCCCGACGCCGGCCGGAGTGACCTCGATAGCTGGCTCACCTCGCGCGTTCACGCGACGACGCAGGCCGTGCGCGAGGGCCTTGACCGCTACGACGCGACGAGCGCCGGGCGCGCGATCTCCGAGCTGGTCGAGGACCTCTCAAACTGGTACGTTCGCCGCTCCCGGCGGCGCTTCTGGGACGGAGAGGCGAGCGCGCTCGAGACGCTGCGCGGCGCTCTCGTCGCGATCGCCCAGCTGCTCGCCCCATTCACGCCGTTCATCGCCGACGAGCTCTACGAAAACCTCGACGGCAGCCTCCCGAGCGTGCATCTGTGCGACTTCCCGGTGGCCGGCGCCCGCGACCTCGAGCTCGAAGCGGCGATGGCGACGGTCCGCGAGACGGTACGGCTCGGGCTGGCCGCGCGC
Organism: Solirubrobacterales bacterium; assembly: GCA_003132505.1. Classification (GTDB taxonomy): domain Bacteria; phylum Actinomycetota; class Thermoleophilia; order Solirubrobacterales; family Solirubrobacteraceae; genus Palsa-513. The sequence continues at coordinate 41,588 of PKXY01000035.1, read as the reverse complement.
GCAGCCGGCAAGGTCAAGCTACGCCAGCCGCTGCGCGAGGCGATCGTCGTCGCCAGCGGCCGCGAGCGCGAGGCGATCGAGCGCCTCGGCGAGCTGGTGCGCGACGAGCTGAACGTGCGCGAGCTGCGCTTCGTCGCCGCCGCCGACGAGCTCGCGAGCCACACGGTAAAGCCGAACTTCCGCTCGCTCGGCCCGCGCTTCGGTAAGGACATGGTGGGAGTAGAGGCCGCTGTCGCGGCCCTTGACGCAGCCCACGTGGCGGCCGCCCTGCGCGACGGCGGGCAGATCGCGATATCGATCGGCGGGCGCGACAACATCCTGACCAGCGAAGATGTGCTGATCTCACTTGCCCCACTGGAGGGCTACGGACTGGAGCGCGATGGATCGCATGCCGTGGCGCTCGAGCTAACGCTTGACGACGACCTGGTCGATGAGGGGCGCGCGAGAGAGATCGTCCACGCGGTCCAGGGCGCGCGGCGCGACGCCGGCCTCGATATCAGCGACCGCATCGCACTCGACCTCGACGGCGACGCCGAGCTCGTGAGCGCGGCGCGCGCCCACGAGGGCTACGTCACCGGCGAGACGCTCGCCACGTCGGTCACCTACAGCGAGCGCCGGCTCGCCAATACCTCAAGCGTCACGATCAACGGCCACAGGATCGAGATCGCGTTTGAACGCGCGCTCAAGGCGTCCTAACTTCAAATCGCGACTAGCTCCAACTCTGCCTCGATCTTCTTCTTCGGGTAGGCACCGATGATTTTCTTCACCGGTTGGCCCGCGCGAAAGAGGATCATCGTCGGGATCGAGAGGACTTCGAACGTCGCCGCGGTCTGCTGGTTCTCGTCGACGTTGAGCTTGACGATCCGCAGGTCGTCATGCTCGCTGTCGATCTGCTCGAGCACGGGGGCGACGACGCGACACGGCCCGCACCAAGGCGCCCAGAAGTCAACGAGCACGGGCGTGTCGGACTCGATGACTTCCGCTTGGAAGTTGTTGTCTGTGACCTCTTGAAGATTGCCCGCCATTTCTATCCTCCGCTCTCTCTCGCTAGTGTCTGTCCAATACTATACAAAATGTAGCGGCGTTATCCAAGCAGCGCGTGAAGCACGTGCGGCGACACGAAGACCTCGATGCACGCGGCCGCAAACAGCATCGGCAAGGCGATGACGACGGTCACGAGGGTCGCCGCGAGCAGCTGATCCCACTCTCCCCGCCGGCTCGCCATGATCCACGCCGCCAGCGGCAGGAACAGGGCCGTCAGCTCCAGCGGAGCGTGTGCCATCAACGCGATCAGCAGCACGCCCGGCGAAGCGTGGAGCCGAACTGCGACCGCCGCCGCGTCGGCGCCGATGACCAGGGCTTGAGCAGACAGCGAGAAGGTCGTCGCTGCGATCACGAACGCGATCGCGATCCCCCCCCCGTGGGCGTGGATCACGCGCGAGATTCCCGTCCGGTGCTCGGCCTGCAGGGGCAGCGAAGAGCCGGCGATGAAGCCGGCGACGCAGGCGAGCGCGTGGAGCGCCAGGACCAGAAGGTTGCGAGCGAAGATCGTGAAAACGTCGTGCAGATGGCCGACGGAGAACGGCGGGCTGCTTACCTGGACGCCGAGCCCGTTCGGGTTCGAGATGCCGGCAATCGCCCAGACTGCCAGCAGCAGGCACACGGCGATCGCGAAGCTGCCGGCGAACCAGCGTCGCAGGACGCGCCAATGGTCGTCCTGCCAGCCGCGCAGTGTCTGGCGCGTGCGCCTGGCGCCGTAGACGAGCGCGTAGCGCGTCACCTCCTCGCGGGTTGCGGGCGCCTCGGCGTGCAGAACCGTGGGATCGCGCATCGCTCCAGTATCGACAACTGACGCCTGCGCCCAAAGACACGAAGCAGCTCAGTCAGACTGGCGCCGTGCCCGCAGCTGTGGCAGCAGCCATGCCGCTTCGAGGGCGATCCGCGTCGACATCTTGCTGTGACCATGCTGACGGTCGGAGAAGGTGATCGGCACCTCGACGACGCGGAAGCCGGCGCGCACGGCGCGCAGGGTCAGCTCGACCTGGAAGACGTAGCCGTGCGAGCGCACGGAGGGCAGGTCGATCCCTTCGAGCACCTCGCGGCGAAAGCACTTGTAGCCGCCCGTCAGGTCGCGGACCGGCAGGCCGAGAACGATGCGCGCGTAAAGGCAGCCGGCGCGGCTGACGAGCCGCCGCAGCGGGCCCCAGTCGGCCACGGCCCCGCCTCGCGTGTAGCGCGAGCCGAGCGCGAGGTCGGCGCCGTCGTCGATCGCCCCAACGAGGCGGCCGACGTCGGCCGGATTGTGGGACATGTCGGCGTCCATCTCGAACACGAGGTCGGCGCCCGCAGCGAGCGCGCGCGCAAAGCCGGCCAGGTAGGCCGGTCCGAGACCCTCGCGGCGAGGCCTGTGCAGCACCTCGATCGTGCCGTCGCTCTCGGCCGCGAGGCGATCGGCGACTTCGCCTGTGCCGTCAGGCGAGGAATCGTCGACGATCAGGACGCGGAAGCTGCCGGGCGCGACACGCTCCAGTTCGCGGCAGGCGGCAGGGGCTGCGCGCTCGATGTTCCCGAGCTCGTTGTAGGTCGGAATGACGATCCAAACGGTCCGGGACATGGCGGCATAACCTAGATGAATGAGCGATCTCGCCAACGCTGCCATCGCCGACGCACTCGACGAGCTCGGCGATCTCTACGAGCTCGACGGCGCCGTGATCCACCGCGTGCTCGCCTACCACAAGGCCGCCAAAACGATCCGTGACGCGCCGGTGTCCGTGGCCGCGCTGGCCCGCGCGGGAACGCTCACAACGTTGCCCGGGATCGGCGCGACACTCGCCGCGAAGATTCACGACCTGCTCGAGCGCGGCGAGATCCCGGCCGCGACCAAGCTCCGCGAGCGCTACCCCACCGGCCTGCTGGCGATCACGGCGCTGCCGGGGCTTGGCCCGAAACGGGCGCGTCGCCTTTTCGATGAGCTGGGGGTCGATTCGCCGGCGGCGCTGCGGGCGGCTGCCGACGCGCAGCAGATCCGGAGCCTGAAGGGCTTCGGAGCGAAGGGCGAGGCAGCGATCCTCGTAGCGCTCGCTGCCGGCGGCGCGGAGCGACCAAGGCGCCGCGTCGTGCTCGATCGCGCGCTCGGGGCGGCCGAGAGGATCGTCGCGGCGCTGCGCGAGATCGAGCCGCAAGCCCAGATCGAGCTTGCCGGCTCGGTGCGGCGGCGCGCCGACAGCGTCAAGGATCTCGACATCGTCGTTGACAACGCGACGCTGCTCGACGCGCTCGGCGGCCTCGAGTCGATCGAAACAGCTTCCAAGGCGAGTGCGAGCGCGGCTCGCGGGCGCACGCACACGGGGATGACGGTCGAGCTGAGAGCGGTCACGCCCGACCAGTTCGGCAACCTGCTGCAGCACCTGACGGGCTCAAACGCGCACAACGCGGCGCTGCGCGAGCGCGCCGTGCGCACGGGTCTGCACCTCTCCGAATACGGTGTGCTCGACGACGCCACCGGCGTCACCCACCACTGCGCGAGCGAGGCCGAGGTCTACGCCCTGGCCGGCCTCGCCTACATCCCGGCGGAGCTGCGCGAGAATCGCGGCGAACTCGAGGCGGCAGCGGCGGGCACGCTGCCAAAACTGATCGAGCTGTCGGATCTCAGGGGCGACCTGCACGCGCACACGACGGCCTCGGACGGGCACGGGAGCATCGAGGAGATGGCCCTCGCCGCGCGTGCGCAGGGCCTCGATTACCTCGCGATTACCGACCACTCGGCCACGCACGGCTTTGGCGACGACGTCTCGCCGGACCAGCTGCGCCGGCAGATCGAGCTCGTGCACGAGGCGGACGCGCGGATCGGGGGGATCAGGCTGCTCGCGGGGAGCGAGGTCAACATCCTGCCCGACGGCTCGCCCGATTACGAGGACTCGCTGCTGGCTGAGCTCGACTGGGTGATCGCGAGCGTCCACACCTCGTTCGGGCTCGGCCGCGAGGAGATGACGGAACGAATGTGCCGCGCCACGAGCCACCCCCTGATCGATGCGATCGGTCACCCGACGGGGCGGCTGATCGAGCGCCGGCTGCCCTACGAGCTCGACATGGATGCGCTGATTGCCGCGTGCGCCGCCACCGGAACGATGCTCGAGATCAACTCCAACCCCGACCGCCGCGACCTCAACGAGATCCATGCGCGCGCCGCGGCGGCCGCCGGCGCCGGAATCCTGGTCAATTCCGACGCCCATTCGACCGAGCGCCTGCTCGGCCTGCGCTACGGGGTATGGACCGCGCGGCGGGCCTGGCTGACCGCGGCGGACGTCGCGAACACACTCCCGTGGACTGCGCTCGCGGCGCAGTCCAAACGGGCGCGATCAGGAACCTGAGAAGAGCCGCGGCAGCAGCTCCTGCGCGACGATGTAGTCGACCTGGTCGGTCGAGAAGCGCTGAAGGGCACGCGTCGCGGCAGCCGCGTAACCGGGCAGCGGGTCGTCGAGCGCGACGCGTACGGCGGCTCCAAGATCGTCGCTCACGAGACGCGGATCGAGTGAGCGAGCAAGCTCGAGCGCCGCATACGGGCCGGGCGCGGGAGTCGTGACGAGCAGGCAGCCATCCGCGAGGGCCTCGAGCTGGGCGATCCCGTAGTCCTCGCGCCGGGGTGCGGTCACGTAGACGCGGGCGCGGCGCAGCAATGCCCGGTACTCACGCGGCGCGAGGCGTCCGACCGCGCGGATCCCCTCCCCCTGCAGGGCCTCATCGATCCCCGCCACCAGCAGCAGCTCGCCATCCCGGCGCACGCGCCCCCATGCTTCGAGCACGCGGTCGAAACCCTTCTTGCGTGGATTAGCCGCATAGGTGATCGCTGCGATGTCCCGTTTCGACTCTGGCATCGCCGGCCCGGAGGCGCCGACGGCAACCGGAACCACCACGGCGGGCGCGTGATCGATCGGGGCGCCTGCCAACGATGCGGTGCTCCAGGGGATCAGCAGCGGCGCGGCGGCGATGCGCCGCCGCTCGAGCGGGCGCTGCCAGACGCCGTGGCGCCCTGGCCGGTTGCCGGCGGCGAGTGCATCGAAGCGGATCGCGCCCGGCAGCGGGGCGAGCAGCGCGGCGGTTATCGTCGAGTAGATCACGATGTCGCCCGGGGAGCTGCGCAGCCCGGCCCGTGCGGCCTCGCGCGCGGCGCGGGCCCAGACGTAGTCGGTCAGCGCCAGCGTGCGGACGCTCCGCGGCGGAGCCGCCCGCGCCACGGTGACGGTCGCGCCGGCACGCTCGATGCTTGCCGCGAGGGCGTCGTCGGCCGCGCGAAGGCCCGCGGTCGAGCCGAGCGACACGAGCAGGATCTCAGCGATCGCCCAGCCGCCAGCTTGCGGGGGTTGGGCTCACTGCGTCGGCCGGTAGACCTTGAAGCCGGGCGTCCTGCTGAGCGAGATCACACGCCAGAACGGCGTACGATCGACGTAGAAGCGCACGCCGTCACGACCTTCGACAGCGAGCACGGCCGCATACTGGTTGCGCCAGGCAAGCGCCGAGATGATCGCAAAGCCGCTCGCGATCCCTGGGATCTGGGGCGCGACGATGCTCAGCACGCAGGCGAGCAGCGTGACGATCAGCAGGGGCCAGAGGCGCGTGATCATGATCAGGCCGGGCCGGGGCTCAGGGACGTCGTTCAGCGAGCGCGCCGATGCGAGCAGCCGTGCGATCGCCGGCAGCGTGCGCCCACGCGCGTCGAGAACGAAGCCGATCACGGCCGCAGCCGCCCACCAGACGAACGGGATTGTCGCCGCGCCCGGATCGTGCTCGGCTGCCGCACCAAGAACAGTCACCGCGGCCAGTGTCGTCGCCGCCGCGGCACAGAGCAGCACGGTCGTCCTGATGAAGTCCGCAAACGACATCGCTCAGCGCAGCAGCTCGTCGAGCAGCCCGCGCACCCCGGCGGGACCGGCGACGACGAGGTCGGCATCGGCGAGCAGCTCGTCAGACGCCTCCTCCGAGCCCACGGCCACGCAGACCGCCGAGCCGCTGACGGATTCGCGCAGGCCGCGAAACGCGTCGATGTCGGTGACGTCGTCGCCGACGTAGAGACCGTTCGCCGGGCGTCGCTTGCGCAGCAGCAGCGCGATTCCGCGGCCTTTGTCGATCGGGACCGGGGGACGCACCTCGAGCACCTTGCGGCCGCGGTGCGTGACGAGTCCAGCCGCCTGCGCGTCGTGCTCGATCTGTTCGACCGCCGACTCGGCGGCCTGCTCGTCCGGCGCCCCGCGCCAGTGGAAGGCGACGATTGGGCCCTTGTCCTCGAGCCGGACCCGCAGGCGCTGCACCTCGGCGGTGTCGACTGCCAGCGCGAACTCATGCACGCGCTTGGCGTGACTCGCGACGCGGCGATCGAGAACCACCTCGGCTGCGCCGGGCGGGAGGCTCTCAATGCCGTGATTCCCGACGTAGGCGATCGAGCCGATCCCGACCATCTGGCGGGCCACCAGTGCCGGGCGACCAGTGACGCAGCCGACGATTCCGTAGCGCTTTGCGATAGCGATGAGCTGCCGGCGCGTGTCTTCGGGGATGTGCGCATCCGAGGCGTGTCGGACGATCGGCGCGAGCGTTCCGTCGATGTCGAACAGCACTGCTGCGTTGGCCGGATCGGCCCGCAACGGCTCGAGGAGCTGCGGGAGGAGCTGCGGGAGCCGGCTTACGCCGGGTGCCTGTCCTTCGGAACGGAGGGTCCTCGCTTGGCTCTGGCGGGCGTTTTCTGCCACAGCACAAGTATGGCTGCGGGAGCCCGCTTACGCCGGGTGCCTGCCTGTCCTTCGAAACGGAGGGCCTGTCCTTCGAAACGGAGGGCCTGTCCTTCGGAACGGAGGGCCTGTCCTTCGAAACGGAGGGTCCTCGCCGAGCGGCCGCGGCTCGCCGCGTGGGCGTGTGGCGCGCAAGCGCGCGTTGTGCGCGGGACCTCGCCTAGCCGGCGCGGCGGCGGGCCCGATCGACGGCGGGGGCACGGGTCTGGGAGCCGGGTAGCGTCGCGAGAGTCGCCTGGGGCTCGTCGTCGTCGGCAGGACCGAGCGCGGCGCTGAGGGCTCGCGGGGCCTCCTCCACCGGCGCGAGCGCAACCTCGCGTTCAGACGCGGCCCCGGCCTCCTCGATCCGGCGCAGCTGTGGAACGACGCGCGACTCGAACGAGCCGACCGCTTCGTTGTAGGCGTTGACCGCCGAGCCGAGCTGACGTCCGACGCGCGCAAACGGCTCGGCAAAGCGGGCGATCCGGCGGTGCAACTCGCGACCCGTCTCCGCGATCTCGCGGGCGGACTTCGCGATCAGCTCCTGCTTCCAGCCGTAGTGGACGGCGCGCAGCAGCGCGATCAGCGTCGTCGGCGTCGCGATCAGGACCTGCTGCTCTACGCCGTATTCGAGCAGCGCTGGATCCTCGCTCAGCGCGGCGTGGTAGATGCCGTCGGAGGGGATGAACATCACGACCAGCTCGGGCGTCGAATCGAGCTGCGTCTGGTAGCCCTTCGAGGCGAGCTTCGTGATGTGGTCGCGCGTCTGGCGCGCATGGCGGGCCATGTGCAGCGCGCGCTCGGCGTCGTCGGTCGCCTCGGTCGCGGCCAGGTAGGCATCGAGCGGCACCTTCGAATCGACGACGATCAGCTTGCCTCCAGGCAGGCGAACCAGCACGTCGGGTCGCAGCCGGCCGTCGTCGGTCTCGATCGTCGTCTGCTCGGTGAAGTCGCAATGGGAGACCATTCCAGCCATCTCGATCACGTTGCGCAGCTGGATCTCGCCCCAGGAACCGCGCGTCGTCGGTCGCTTGAGCGCTCCCACCAGGCTGCCGGTCTCGAGGCGCAGAGCCTGGAGCCCGTCGCCGACCTGGCGGAACATCTCGCCGAGCTGGCCCTGCGACTCACGTCGCTCGCGCTCGATCTTCTCGAGCTCGCTTTCGACCTTCCCGAGCTTCTCGCGCATCGGCTCCATCAGGCTGCGCAGCTCGAGCGTGCGCTTCTCCATCTCGCCGGCCGCCCGCGCGGTGTCGGCGTTGCGCTGGGCGGCGATCTCGCGGCCGAGCGTCTCACCGGTTTCGCGCAGGACGTCGGCCGAGATCGACTTCATCTCGTCACGAAGCTGGGCGCGGCTTGCCTCGAGCAGGCGCCGCTGGTCGGCGTGCGCCCTGTCGGCGGCGCCTCGCAGGGCCCGTTCGGTCCGCAGCCGCCCGGCAGCCAGCAAGCTCGCGAGCCCTGCGCCGACGCACACGCCGATGGCGAGCATCGCTATCTGCATCGCTTGGGGGGGCTGGATGACATAGGGGTCGTTCAGCTTCCTCCCCGGATCGGACGACAACGCGAGGCACGCCGATCTCGGGGACGATGCATCGATGAGCGCGCAGCAGCCAGACGCACGCGCCGCGACGGCGACCGCGAGCAGCGCACAGCGCCGCCGGCGCGGGCGGCCGCCGAAGCTCTCGCGCCCGACGATTCTCGCCGCCGCAATGGCGCTGATCGACCGCGACGGTGCGGAGGCGCTGACGATGCGTTCGCTGGCCGCCGAGCTCGGAGTCGAGGCGATGTCGCTCTACCGCCACGTCGACTCGAAGGAGGCCCTGCTCGACGGCGTCGCCGAGCAGCTGATGGGCGAGATCGAGCCGCGCGGCGTCTCGTCGGATTGGGCGGAGGCGGTGCGGGGATTCGCCAGCAGCGTTCGCGGGCTCGCCCGTGAGCACCCGCAGGCCTTCACGCTGCTCGGGATGCGCGCACTCGCCAGCGCGAGCGCGCTGCAGCCGGTCGAGGATCTCCTGGCAAGCCTGCGAGCCGGCGGCTTCACGCCGGCGCGCGCGGTCGCCGCCTACCGCGCTGTGGCGGCGTTCACACGCGGCTACGCGCTCAGCGAGGTCGCGGGCTTCGCGCTCGACGAGGGCTCGCTGGGAGCGGACACGCTCGGCGACCGCTTCCCGACGATCCGGGCCCTCAGCCGCCATCTCGCAAGCGAGCCGAACCAGGGCAGCTTCCGCGCCGGGATCGAGCTGATCATCAGCGGCCTGAGCGCAGAAAGGGAGCGTTGATGGAGATCGAGATCGACCTCAGCGAGACCGGCGAAACCCACCCGTACTACGTTCTCGACGTCTTCACCGACACACCGCTCGCGGGCAACCAACTTGCGGTGTTCAGCCAGGGCGAGCGCTTCGACGCGCCGACGATGCAGCGCATCGCGCGCGAGCTGAGCCTGTCGGAAACGGTCTTCGTGTTAGCGCCGGAGCAGGGCGGCGACGCACGCGCGCGGATCTTCACGCCGACCGCCGAGCTGCCCTTCGCAGGACATCCAACGCTCGGCACGGCGATCCTGGTCGCGAGCGCGAGCGGGCGCGATCACGTGCGGCTCGAGACGGCTGGCGGGACGATTCCGGTCGCGATCGAGCGCGACGCCGCGGGGGCTATGTTCGGCCGGATGGAGCAGCCGATCCCAACCTGGCGCAGCTACGACCACGCCGACGAGCTGCTGGGCGCGCTCGGCCTCGAGCGCTCGTTGCTGCCTGTCGAGGCCTACACGAACGGACCGGTGCACGTGTTCGTCGTGCTCGAAGACGAGCAGAGGGTCGCGGCGCTGCAGCCGGACCTGGCGCGGCTGGCCGCGCTCGGGGCGTGCTTCAACTGCGTCTGCAGGCGTAGTGGCGGCTTCAAGACGCGCATGTTCGCCCCGGCCCTGGGTGTGGCAGAAGACCCGGCGACCGGCTCTGCCGCCGGTCCGCTCGCCGTTCATCTCGCGCGCCACGGGCAGATCGGCTACGGCGAGGAGATCGAGATCCACCAAGGCGCGGAGATCGGCCGCCCGTCGCTGCTCTACGCGCGTGCCACGGGCGATCGCGAGCGGATCGAGCGCGTCGAGGTCGCCGGCCACGCGGTGATCGTCGCGCGCGGCGCGTTCAGGCTGTAGGCGCCGCGCGGCGCGAGCCCGGGGCGAGCCCGTGCTCGAGCGCTCCCTTGACGCCGGCGTCGAGCGCGTTCAGACGGTAGAGGGCAAGCGCCTCGACGTTCTGGAAGCGACCGGCCGGCGCGGCATCGGCGCCGTGATGAGCGAGGACGCAGTGACCGAGCGCGAGTGCTCGCGGGGGCTCGAGCGACGCCGCCGCGGCGTAGCCGGCGATCATCTCGAGGGAGAGCTGCACGTGCCCGAGCATCCGCCCCTGATCGCTCAGCTCGATCGTGGCGCCGTAGCTGAACTCGCGCGTCTTGCCGATGTCGTGGACGATCGCCGCGCACAGCAGCAGGTCGCCGTCAAGGCGCGGATGCTGCTGGGCGAGCTCCTGCGCCAGGGTCGCGACGGCGACGGTGTGCTCGAGCAGACCGCCGAGGTAGGCGTGGTGGCTCGCGCGTGTGCATGGCGCCAGCCGCCACGCGGCGCGCAGCTCGCCGTCCGCCAGCATCAGCTCGAGCAGTCGCCGGTAGCCAGGCTCGTAAACCTCGCGCGCGAGGTGCTCGAGGAAGCCGTCGAGCTCGTCGAGGTCGCGATAAGCGACCGGCAGGAAGCGGGTCGGATCGAGACCGGCGCTGGACGTTCGCTCGACCCGTTCGAGCTCGACCTGGAGCGCATCGCGGAAGCGCCCGACGCGTCCGGAGACCGCGACCAGCTCGCCGGCGTCGAAGCGCCCACCGTGGAGATCCGCATCGCGGAAGATTCGCGCCGGCAGCGCCCCGCTGCGATCGCGCAGCTCGAGCGACAGATAGGGCGACCCGCTGCGCGTCAGCAGTCGCTCCTTGCGCGTGCAGGCGAACACCCCGTCGACGGCGTCGCCGGCACGAAGCGTCGCGAGCGGCGCGCCGCTCGCGGTAAGCAGGCTGGACGGCGTCATAGCTGCATGATGTACGGTGAAGCGGATGCAGCCGCTGCTGTGGGAGCACCGTCCGGATGGCCTGCGAGCGCCGGCCCTGATCTGCGCCTTCACCGGCTGGAACGACGCTGCCGACGCCGCGTCGGCAGCACTGTCGTTCGTCGGCAGTGCGCTCGGCGCGACGCGCTTCGCGCGGATCGACCCGGAGGAGTTCTACGACTTCCAGGCCACGCGACCGAAGGTGGCGCTGGGCGCCGACGGCCAGCGCGAGATCGTCTGGCCGTCGGTCGAGGTGTTCGCCGCCCGCGTGCCGCGCGCGCCCCGCGACCTCGTGCTGCTCGGCGGTCCCGAGCCGTCGGTTCGCTGGCGCGCGTTCACGCAGCTGATCCTCGATCTCGCCGAGGCGCTCGGGGTGCAGCTGGTCGTCTCGCTCGGAGCGCTGCTGGCCGACGTTCCGCACACGCTGCCGGTCCAGGTCAGCGGCAGCGGTTCGGACGCCGAGATGATCGAACGGCTCGGCCTGCAGCCGAGCGGCTACGAAGGGCCGACCGGGATCAACGGCGTCATCGGCGCCGCCTGTGCGGAGCGCGGCCTGCCGTCGGCGAGTCTCTGGGCGAGCGTTCCCCACTACGTCGCGGCGGCGCCCAACCCGAAGGCGGCACTGGCCCTGATCCGCCGGCTCGAGGGCATCGTCGGCGTGGCAGTCGACGCGAGCGAGCTCGAGTCGGCCGCCGCCGACTACGAGCGCCAGGTCGGGATCGCAGTCCAGAGCGACCCGGACGTCCAGGCGTTCGTCGAGCGGCTCGAGCAGCTCGCCGAGGACGAGCGCAGCAGCGAGCCGGAGGACATCCCCTCGGGCGAGCGGCTCGCGAGCGAGTTCCAGCGCTTCCTGCGCCAGCGCGGCGGCGAGGGCCGACAGGGGTAGGGGGTGTGGTTCCGGGGGGCCGCATGCGCCGAGGCCGTTCAGCGCTCGGCGGCGGGACAGGCGATGCGGTAGTCGCAGAGCGCGCAGACCGCGCGCGAGGGTGTCGGCTCGAAGGCCTGCGAAAGGATCCCCTCGCCGGCCTGCTTTACGGTCTCGGCGATCCAGGCGGCGCCGGCCTCCTCGGGGCCGAGGCTGACGCGTTCGTCGTCGAGCACGTAGTAGTAGGTCCGCTCGGTCGCCTCGAGCTGCCAGGTCTCGCGCGCCGCGACCGCGTAGAGCGCGAGCTGGACGTCCTCGCGCAGCTGCTCGGCGCGCTTTGGCAGGCTCGTCTTGTAGTCGATCAACTCGTAGCCGCCACCGGGCAGCTCGTCGATCCGGTCGACGCGGCCGCGGATCAGGTGCGGCCCGAGCGGGAACGTGAAGTTTCGCTCGAACCAGCGGGGCGTCGGGCCGTTGGGGCCGGCCTGGGCGAAGCGCTGCTCGTAGCGAAGCAGCGAGCCGCGCGCCTTCTGGCGCAGCTGGAGCTCCTCGCCCGAGTCGCCGAAGCCGGCGCGGCGCCAGGCGACGTCGAGCAGGGCGATGATGAGCTCGGCGCCGCCGGTCGCGGTGGCGCCGGTCGCGGCGCCACCGGAGTGCTCATGGAAGCGCTCGAGCACCTGGTGGACGACGATGCCGAAGCGCTGGTTGAGCGTCGGCTCGCGCGGGATCCGCAGCACCCGGGCGAACTTGTAGCGCAGCGGGCAGGCCCGGTAGGTGTCGACGTCGCTGGCCGAGAGCACGAGGCCGTCGCCGCGGCGCGGCAGGAAGGCCGCGAGCGACGGCTCCTCGCGGGCTGCTGGCCAGGGCGCGCCGCGCCGGGCGCGCTCGTCGCCGCCGAGCAGCAGATCGTCGAGCGGTGAGCTGAGCAGGATCTCGCGCTCGAGCGGCGTTGCCGCGGCGGACAGCCTCGCGTTGACGTCGGCGAGGGCGTCCTTGACGGTCTGCTCGGCGGCGCGAGTGGGGTCGCGGCGCTCGAGCAGCGCGGCGAGCTTGATCAGCTCGAGCAGGCGCACGACGGCGTGCGTCACGTCCAGGTCGGTGTCGAAGCGCAGCTCGCCGAGGCGCGCGCCGACGCGGGCGACCGAGTCGAGCAGCTCTTCGCGGCGCTCGCCGAACAGGGCGTGGAGCGCCTCCGACGGCCCGAACAACTCCTCCTCGCGCTCCTCCCAGCTGCCGCCGAGCGCCGCGCGTACGAGTTCGACGGGAGCCGGGGCGAGGGGAGCGGCTGCGGCGGTCGGCACGTCCGCGAAGACGAGTCCAAGATGCGCGCGCGTCATCGCGACGTAGACCGCGCGCGGGGTCATCGATTGGCCGGCGCTGAGCACGAAGACGTGGTCGAAGGCCTGCCCGCCGACGTCGCCGGCGCCGGCGACGAGGACGGCGGCGGGATCGACGCCGGCGATCATCTCCTCCTCGCCGATCCCCGACTCGGCGACGGCGGCCGCGTAGGCCGCGAACTCGCGCGGCGTCGCGCCCGGCACGGCACGCGCATGGCGCGCGGCGAGTTCGCTCAGCTGGGCGAGGTTGATGAGGCGCTCGGCGACGTCCGCGCGAGCGCTGAAGAGCTGATGGCGGCGCAGCCCGAGACGCTCGATCAGGCGGTGGACGAAGAGATCCGCTCGCTCCTCGTCGAGCGCGGCAGCCGACGCGCGCTGGATCTGGAGGAAATTCGCGACGCGCTCACGCGCCTCGGGCGGGAGCTGCGAGGACTCCAGCGCCGCCGCCAATCCGCTGACCACGTCGAGCTTGCGCCGGCGCGCCAGCTGCACGCAGCGCGCGATGTCAACCGCGTGCAGCTCGATCGGCGGCCGCGCGAGCGCGCGCACCACCGCGGCCGCGTCGCGGGGGTCGACGAGCAGCCGCAGCCAGGCCAGTACGTCGCGGACCTCGGTCCGCTCAAAGAATGCGCCGGGTCCGAGGATCCGATGCTCGACGCCACGCTCGTCAAGAGCCTCGATCACCGCCGTGGCGTCGGCGGCGACCGACCGCAGAAGCACCACGCAGCGCTCCGGCGCGACACCGGCGCGCAGCAGCCGCTCGAGCTCGGCTGACACGTGCTGGGCCTGCGCACGCACGCTCGCGCAGCGCCAGAAGTGGACCGGTGCCTCACCGGCCGGCGATTTGTGGAGGACCGCGTCGTCGGCGATCGCGAGTGCAGCGGTGATGACGCTCGGCGGGCAGCGCAAGCTGGTGTCGAGGCGCACGATCGCGGCGCCCGGATGCTCGGCAGCGAGGTGCTCGAGGGCGCCGTCGCCATCGCGCAGGCGCGCCTCGTGGTCGTCCCCGGCCACGGTCAGCGAGATGCCGCCTGCGGCGAGCGCCCGCACCAGCTCGCGCTCACCCGCGCCGCGCGTCTGCCAGTCGTCGACGAGCAGCTGCTCGTGGCGCCGCGCCAGCTCCTCCGACAAGGACGGCTCACGCTCGAGCATTCGCACGCAGGCGATCAGCCGGTCGCCCACGTCAAGCGAGCCGCGCTCCCCCAGCAGGCGGTCGTGGGCCAGGTAGACGACGGCGAACTCGCGGTCGCGCTCGCTGCCGTCGGCCGCCGTCGCGGCGAAGCGCTCGGCGTCGATCAGCTGCGCCTTGAGCTGGTCGATGCGTCGCACGAAGGCCGCGAACAGGCTCACCGGCCGGCCGCGGAAGTCGTGGTGGCGCAACTCGAGCTGCGCGGCGCTCTCGAGCAGCAGGGCGAGGCGCTCGCCCGCCGTGAGGACCGGCGGCGGCTCCTCGATCCCGGCCGCGGTTGCCTGCTCGGCGAGCAGGCTCGCGCAGAACCCGGCCATCGTGTGGACCGAGAGCGCTTCGTGCGGTCGATCGAGCAGCGCCTCGATGCGACGCACCGCCGCCTGCACGGCGCGCTCGTCGCGGACGATCAGCAGCGGCCGGTGCGCTTCGAGGCCGGCTTCGACGAGCCAGCAGAAGCGGGCGGCCAGGACCTCCGTCTTACCCGCACCCGGCACGCCGTCGATTAGCAGCGGCGCCGACCGCTGGCCGATCGCTTCGCGCTGCGCATCGGTCAGCCCGTTGAGCGGATTCGCCACGCACCTAGGATATGACCGCATGGAGGCCACCGCGCACGCTCCCGACTGGCTCAGCGCGTGCCGTCGGATCGTTGCCGAGATCAGCGCGATGCTCGACGCGCACCCGAGCACCGGCGCACGCGCGGTGGAGCTGAGTCGCGGCGCCGGTGGCGATCGCACGCTGGTGATCGACGCTGCCGCCGAGCGCCTGATCTTCGACGAGCTCGAGCGGCTGCACGGCGCAGGTCACGAGTTCACCGTGATCTCCGAGGAACGCGGCGAGGCGGCCTACGGCTCCGGCGAGCTGCGCATCATCGTCGATCCGATCGACGGCTCGATGAACGCAAAGCGCGGGCTCTGGCCGTACACCGTCTCGATCGCCGTCGCCGACGGTCCGAGCATGGCCGACGTCAGCTTCGGCTTCGTCCATGACTTCGGCCTCGGCGAGGAATGGAGCGCCGAGCGCGGAGCGGGGGCGCGGCTCAACGGGCGGGCGCTGAGCTTGGCCGGTGGCGAGCGACGCACCCCGGAGGGCCTGCTCGAGCTGGTCGCGATCGAGCTGGCGCGCCCGCAGCGGATCGGCGCGGGGCTCCCCGGGCTGGCCGCGGTCGCACACCGGCTGCGCGTGTTTGGCTCGATCGCCTTCTCGCTCTGCCAGCTGGCCGCCTGCCGCGTCGACGGCGTGGTCACGCTGTTGAGCGCGCGCTCGGTCGACGCCGCCGCCGCACAGCTCATCGTGCGCGAGAGCGGTGGCCATGTCGCGTTCACAGCCGGCACTGACCCGCTGGGGTTCGCTCTCGACCTCGCGGCGCGCTCACCGATCGTCGCCGCCGGGACGCCGGTTGCGCTCGCCGAGCTCGCAGGCTTTCAAACCGAGCCGGAGGGACTGCGATCATCCGGGCAATGATCGATTGGAAGCTGGTCAAGCGAATCGCCGGATCGCTTTCGGGCGAAGCGCCCGGCCTCGAGTTCCCCGCCGAGGGGCTCGGGCCGCTCGCGCTCGACGCCGCACAGCGAATAGAGGCCTACACCGGCCTCGAGCCGCGCGCGCCGCTGCCCGAACCCGAGCTCGTCTCGCGCCGCGGCTGGATCGACGCGAACGTCGAGACGATGCGGCCAGTGTTCGACGAGCTCGCGGAGCGTCTTCCGGATCGCGGCCTGGCTCCCGGCCCGCTCGGGCCGCTGGCGAGTCACGCCAGCCGCGCCGTTCTCTCGGCGCAGGTCGGAGCGATGACCGGTTACCTCTCCCAGCGTGTGCTCGGGCAGTACGACATCCCGCTGCTCGATGCCGGTGGCACGCCGCGCCTGCTGCTCGTGGTGCCGAACCTCGTCGGCACTGCCGAGCGCATGCAAGCTAACCGCGACGACCTGCTGCGCTGGGTGACTTTGCACGAGGTGACGCATGCGGTGCAGTTCGGCGCCGTCGATTGGCTGCGGCCCTTCCTCGCGGGCCGGCTGCGCGAGCTGCTCGATTCGCTGGAAATGCGCCTCGCGGCTCCGCCGTCGATGCGGATACCGTCGCCCGCCGATCTGCGCGAGCTGATCGAGAGCGCGCGCAGCGGCGAGCTCGTGACCTTCGTGATCGGACGCGAGCGGCGCGCGCTGGTCGATCAGCTGCAGGCGGCGATGGCGATCGTCGAAGGCCACGCCGAGCACGTGATGGACGTCATCGGCGAGGAGATAATCCCCTCGCAGGCGGAGCTTCGGGCGGGGCTGGAACAGCGGCGCGCGACGCGCTCGACGCCACTACGGCTGATCGAGCGCCTGCTCGGCATCGAGCTGAAGATGCGGCAATACCGCGAAGGCAAACAGTTCTGCGACTTCGTGGTGGCGCGCGGGGGAATCGCGACGCTCGATCGCGTGTGGGCCGACGAGCAGGCACTCCCCTCGCGTGCCGAGCTGGTCGAGCCGGCTCTGTGGCTCGCACGCACCACGATGCCTGAGGCATACGGCCGTACGAGCTGATCGACGCTCCGAGCCCGCGGCGTAAGCCCTGCCCACCGGCGAGGTTACAAAGTCGCTAATCCTCTAGGCAAGCCGGCGCTCGTCGCTATGCTGGAGAGAGGACGAACTGCGGAAGCGAGATCGGATGAACGAGCACGGCGACATCACACCGGAAGCGACGGCTCCTCGTCGCAACCCGCTGGAGCGAGCAGTGCTCGTGCCTGTCGGCGCGGCGCTGTTGGCGCTTGAAGAGCTTGTCGCCGTCGTGTCGGCGTTCACCGACGCCGAGAAGGCCGGACGCGAGCTGCTGCACTTCGAGGAGCGCGGCATGAGAGCGCGCGCTCGCGTCGAAGAATTGGTGCACCACCACCGCGGCCGGCTGGCCGACCGCCTCGAGCTGCAGATCGACCAAACCCGCGGCACGGTCGACGGTCTTGCCTCCCAGGGCAAGGGAATTACGTCAAGGATCCGACCGCACCTGCCGAAACACTCATAAGGAGCTTCCCCCGCGCGGCTAGGAGAGGCCGCTGAGCGGGTAAATCTG
Source organism: Solirubrobacterales bacterium (assembly GCA_003132505.1). GTDB lineage: Bacteria > Actinomycetota > Thermoleophilia > Solirubrobacterales > Solirubrobacteraceae > Palsa-513. The sequence continues at coordinate 24,318 of PKXY01000035.1, read as the reverse complement.
CCGGCCATATATTCGCCGGCAGTGTAGGACCCTCTCCTCCCTCGGCTTCCGGGGCGTCTCCCAAGGGCGCCCCGGATGTCTTTCCTGGAACGCTCGCGCGCCCACGACGTCGGGCCCTGCCGCGCGCCGTCTGAGACAATTGCCGCTGATGGCGTCCGTCGAAGAGATCCGCCGCGCACTCGAGGTCGTGATCGACCCGGAGCTTCACCGCTCGATCGTCGAGCTCGACATGGTGCGTGCGATCGTGCCGGGCGAGGACGGAACCGTCGCCGTCACGGTCACATTGACGACGGCCGGCTGCCCGATCCGCGGCCACTTCCAGAGCGCCGTGCGCGACGCCGTGATGGGGCTCGACGGCGTTCGCGCGGTCAATGTCAGCTTCGACGTGATGGACGACGCTCAGAAAGCGGCGCTTCGCCAGACGCTGGGGCGCAGCGAGCTGCCGCAGGGCGCGCTCGCTGCGGTGCAGAACGTCGTCTGCATCGGCTCGGGCAAGGGCGGCGTCGGCAAGTCGACGCTGACGGTCAACCTCGCCGCAGCGCTCGCCGCGGAGGGTCGCAGCGTCGGCGTGCTCGATGCCGACGTCTGGGGCTACTCGATTCCGCGCATGCTCGGTCTCGGCGCCGAGCGCCCCGCGGTCTCGGCGGAGCGAAAGATCGTCCCGCTGCGCGCCGGCGCGATCAGCGTGATGTCGATCGGCTTCTTCGTTGAGGAGGACGCCGCGGTCGTCTGGCGCGGGCCGATGCTGCACAAGGCGCTCAAGCAGTTCCTGGAAGACGTCGCCTGGGGTCAGCTCGACTTCCTGCTGATCGACCTTCCGCCCGGCACCGGCGACGTCTCGATGACGCTGGCGCAGCTGCTGCCGCAGGCGACGTTCGTGATCGCGACGACACCCCAGCAGGCCGCCCAGCGCGTGGCGCGACGGGCCGCCGAGATGGCGAACAAGGTCTCGCTCGAGATCTCCGGCGTGATCGAGAACATGGCGGGCTTCGTCACACCGGATGGCGCGCGCTACGCGATCTTCGGCGAGGGTGGTGGCCAAGCGCTCGCCGACGAGCTCGATGTACCGCTGCTGGCGCGGGTGCCGCTGACAATGGCTCTGCGCGAGCAGGCCGACGCCGGCGTGCCGCTCGTGGCGCACGACCCGGATGACCCGGCGGCGCAGGCGATCCGTCAAGCCGCCCGGGGACTGATCGCGCTGGCGCCGCCGCCGCGCGTACGTGAGCACCAGCCGCTCGGCATGGCGCTGCCAATGGCTGGCTAAGACTGGTTTCGATGACGCGCCGACTCGCGGTCGGTACAGGGGCAGGACTGCTCGCAGGGCTCGTCGCTCCCGCCGCGGCGTCCGCGCACGGCCTGGTTCTCGTCACGAACCTGCCGATCCCGCAGTGGCTCTTCGCCTGGGCAGCGGCGGTCGTCCTCGTCGTGTCGTTCGTCGCGCTGGCGACGTTGTGGCCGGCCCCGCGACTCGCGCGGATGAGCGAGCGAGCGATCTGGCACTGCCCGGGCTGGCTCGAACCGCTCTGCGGCGCGCTCGGGATCGCCTTCTTCGTGCTGATCGTCTACGCCGGGATCGCCGGCTCGCAGATCACGTTGTCGAACATCACGCCAACCTGGATCTACGTCGTCTTCTGGGTCGGGCTCGCATTCGCAAGCATCCTCTTCGGCGACGCGTTCCGCCCGTTCAACCCGTGGCGCGCGATCGCACGCGCCGTCGCCTGGGTCGCACGGCGCATCGGCGGCGGGAGTAGCGGCGAGCCGCTCCACTACCCGGACCGGCTCGGACGCTGGCCGGCCGTCATCGGGCTGCTCGGCTATGCCTGGCTCGAGCTCGTCTACGTCAACAAGGACGCGCCGAACCTGCTCGCGTTCCTCTCGCTCGGCTACGCCGCCGTGCAACTGGTCGGTATGAGCCTCTACGGCATCGAGACCTGGACCGCGCGCGGCGACGCGTTCGCCGTCTTCTTCGACTTCCTCGGGCGGCTGGCGCCGCTGCACTGGAAGCGGCGCCAGGCGCCGGGGAAGGGCTTCGAGGTGTACCTGCGCCCGCCGTTCGTCGGTGCGCTCTCGCTCGAACTGCTGCCGGGAACGATCGCGATGGTGATCGCGATGATCGGCACGACGAGCTTCGACGGCTTCTCGAACGCCAGCGTCTGGCTGAACGGCAACGGCGTGTTCTACGACCTGCAGAGCCTCTTCATCCACCTCGGATTGGCCGGCAACGGCGACCTCACCGCCGACGAGCTCGCCGGCACCGTCGGGCTGCTGGCGATGGTCGGCGTCATCGCCGGCTTCTTCCGCATCGGCATCCTGGGGATGCGATCGATCAACACCAAGTACGACGCGCCGGAGCTGACCCGGAGCTTCGCCCACACGCTGCTGCCGATCGCGGCCGCCTACTTCGTTGCCCACTACTTCTCGCTGCTCGCGTTCTCTGGCCAGTGGATGATCCAGCTGGTGTCCGATCCGCTCGGCAACGGCGCGAACATCTTCGGCACGGCGAACATCCAACCGGACTACGGCCTCCTGACCGGCAATTTCCTCTGGTACGTGCAGGTCGCCGCACTCGTGACCGGTCACGCCGCCGGCATCACCCTCGCGCACGATCGGGCACTGACGCTCTACCCCGACCCCCGCGAAGCAACGCGCTCGCAGTATTGGATGCTCACCGTGATGGTGGCGTTCACCTGCCTCGGGCTGTGGATCCTCTCTTCAACGTACTGACGATGGGCTCCGCTTCGTGGCCGATCGTCACAGCACCGTCGCGCTTCCGTCCACCGACATACTCCTCCCACCGTCGCAGAACGTTGACGTTCGCATGCAGCTCTACGCGCCGGGCCGTAACGCTACAAGTCGAAGGAAACCTTGAAGCCGTGACGGTGGCCGGCGCGTGCTGCGCAGTCAACCGTCGTTCGTGGCCAGCCGCCCCCGCACGACGACGGCCAGTGCGGCGCCGACCAGGAGCGCTCCGATCAGGGGCGTGCTGCGCAGCCCGAGCCCTGACAGGACGAGTCCTCCGATGACGGGCCCGCTGGCGATACCGACGTTGAACGAGGCGGAGTACCAGGCCGAGGCGATGTCGGTGCTGCGCGGCGCGACGACCAGCACCCCGGTTTGCATCGCGATCACGAGCCCGCCGAACGCGAGGCTGTCGATCGCGACGAAGATGATGACGGCGACGACGCCGGCCGTGGCGAACGCGTACAGGCCGGCCAGCGAGGCGGCGAGCAGCGCGACCGGGATGACCGTTGCCGCGCGAGGACGTCGGTCGTAGAGCGCGCCGGCGGTCGCGATGCCGATCGCCCCCGCGAGCCCGCTGAGCACGAGCACGGGTGCGACGTCGTGCTCGGCGAGCCCGCTGACCCTGTGCAGGAACGGGTTGATGTAGGTGAACGCGGTGAAGAACCCGCCGACGGCGAGCATCGTCGTCGCCACGAGCACCCGGTAACGCCGAACGTCCGGGCTCGTGGCGGCCGCGGCGTGGCTCTCGGAGGGCTTGCTCGAAGGAAGCAGGAACGCGACCCCGCCCAGGCACACCAAACCAACCCCTGAGAGCACGAAGAACGGCACGCGCCAGCCGGCCTGCTGGCCGAGCCAGGTCCCCGCCGGCACGCCGAAGACGATCGCCGCGGAGCTGCCGGCGGCGACGCCGGCGACGACCCGACCGCGTGCTTGCGGTCGAAACATCCCCGCCGCCGTGACCGTGGCAACAGACCAGAAGACGGCTTGCGAGAGCGCTGTCAGGGCTCTCGCGGCCACAAGCCACCCGTAGCTGGGGGCCGCCGCGGCGCCAAGCGTGCCGAGAACGAAGATGGCGAGCAGGCCCGACAGCACGAGGCGCCTCGGCACGCGCTGGATAACGTGCGTCAACGGGGCTGAGGCGAGCACGACGACACCCGCGTAAACGGTGACCAGCAGACCGGTGCTCGACAGCGAGACGTGCAGACTCGCCGACATCTGCGGCAGCAAGCCGACCGGGAGGTTCTCCCCCGTGACAAAGCACAAGGCCGCCGCGCCGATCGCGGCCAGGGCCGACAGCGCAGCGAGCGGCCGGCGGTCGAAGAGCGAATCGGCGCCGTCGGAGCCGCCCGGCGCAGCCGCACCCCCGAGGTCGTCTTGGCGCACCCAACACCTCCGATCGCTCAGCGCAACCTAGCGACTGCGCCGGAGCCGGTCGGACCGCACGCGAGCCCAAGCCGCTGCTTGTTCGGCGCCGTGCTTGCGGCTCGGCGGGCGCCGCGAGAACCGGCCAGGTGTCCTCCAAATAGGCCTCGGCGGCGCGCGGTTTCCTCCGAGCGCTCAAGAGCCAGCGAGGATCGTCGGCGCCAGCCGAGGACCGCAGCGTTGTGGCAAGATCCGACCCCTCATGGGATTGCTAAAGGAGTTCAAGGCGTTTCTGGTGCGCGGCAACGTCATCGACCTGGCGGTCGCGTTCGTGATGGGTGCGGCGTTCACCGCTGTGGTCTCCGATCTCGTGAAGGACTTGGTCACGCCGATCATCGCGGCGATCTTCGGCAAGCCGGACTTCAGCACCCTGTTCTTCACGATCAACGGCAGCCAGTTCCTCTACGGGGACTTCATCGACGCATTGATCACATTCGTGGCGGTCGCGGCGGCCGTCTTCTTCTTCGTCGTCAAGCCGATCAACGCAATGGCCGCGGCACGCGCTCGCGGCCAGGGCGACGCCGATCCGACGACGAAGCAGTGCACCGAATGCCTGTCAGACATCCCGGTCGCCGCCACGCGCTGCGCTTTCTGCGCGCAGCCACAGACCACCATCGCCTAAGCAATCCGGCGAGGAAGGCGTGGTCGCAGCCGTCTGGCCGCCGGCTGCCTGCACGCGGGAGCGGGCGCGTGGGGTGGCGCTTCGTGCGCGGCTCCTTTGGCCAGACAAAGCGACAGTCTGGCGGGCGGAGGTAGGCTGGCGATCGGTCCCTAGATATCGTTGGCATGGTGGTGGGCGCGTCGGATTCGGAGGCACGGGAGTTCGCGACGGCGTTTCGGTCGTTTCTGGAGTGGGTGCACGACCAGGACGGGGCACGTAGCCGCAACGAAGTAGCGGCGCTGGTGAGTGACTTCCTCGGCGATGGGGCATCGGGTCTGTCGGTAGTTGCGCGTTCACTGCCGGTGTTCGAGCAGGTGAACCTGCAGACCGCGTTGAACGCCTGGTCGGCTGAGCCGGGTCGCGAGGTGGCTGTTCATGGCATCTCGGTGCCGCCGCACCACGCGCCGGTGTCGCTGCAACAGTTGATAACCGGCGAGGGGATGCCGCCGTTGCGCTTGTCGGCGCCGGCCCTGGTTGATCTGCCGAACGGGCCAAACTCGACGCTTGCCTGTCTGCGGCTGGCGGCGTTGCTGGTCAACGACGAGCACGGGCGGTACGTCGTGATGGTGATTGGCCCGAGCGAGCACCATCAGGGCCTCGCTGTTGAGATCGCCGGGTTGTCGGTTGACGCTGCGCAGGCCGTTCACGCCCGGCTGGGGGAGCTGCGCCGCGCTCTGAACGTGTACCGCGGGCACGTGATCGAGGTCGGCCTATCGCAGATGGGCGCAGTCACGCTTGAGTTCGGAGAGATCCCTGCAACCGCGCGCGAGGATGTCGTGCTGCCCGAGGCGGTCCTCGCGCGGGTGGAGCGGCACGCGCTCGGTGTGGCTGCGCACCGCGACGCGCTACTCGAGGCTGGCCAGCACCTCAAGCGTGGACTGCTGCTGTATGGGCCGCCTGGGACCGGCAAGACACATACGACCCGCTACCTGGTCGGGCAGATGGATGGCTACACCCGGTTGCTGCTCACAGGCCGGGCGTTGCAAGCGATCGGCTCCGCCGCGGAGCTCGCGCGCGAGCTGCAACCAGCCGTGCTGGTCCTCGAGGACGTCGATCTAGTTGCCCAAGATCGCAGCTTCGGGCCCGGCTCGAGTCCGGTTCTGTTTGACCTCCTCGACGCGATGGACGGAGCCGCGGCGGACGCCGACCTGCTGTTCGTGCTCACTACCAACCGCGCCGACCTGCTCGAGCCAGCGCTGGCGGCCAGGCCCGGCAGAGTCGACGTCGCGATCGAGATCGACCTCCCAGACCCCGACGCGCGCAAACGACTGCTCGCCCTATACGGGCGCTCCATCCCGTTGCAGCTCTCCGAGCACGAAACGCTCGAAATCGTCGAGCGCACCGACGGAGTGACCGCATCGTTCATCAAAGAGCTGCTGCGCCGTGCGATGCTCGAATCCCTGCACGATGGTCCCTCAGCACCGGTAGTAACCGCTGCGCACACCTCGCGAGCACTCGACGACCTGCTTGACAGCGGTCAGCGGCTCACTCGCAGTCTGCTCGGCGTCGGCAACGACCCCGAGAGCCTTCCCGCCGGCGGCGGTCTAGGCTCGCTGCCACCACAGCGCGGACCCAACCGGGCGAGCTACGTTCAGGCGCGCGCCAGCCTACGACGCATCGATAGGTAGACCATCGACACCCCGAAGTGCGACGCGCGAGAGGCGGTCGCCGGTGAGCGGTCGGCCGGTCGTTGTACTCGCCGCTATGGACATTGCGGCGGCGATCGGAAACACTGGCGGGATGGTTGGGGCAGGGGCGGTGCGTGATCGTCTTGCCGGCGTTCTCAAGGCCGCTTTTGCCGACGGTCTGCTGAGCGAGCAGACGCTCGCGCATCGTCTGAACGCGATCTTTGATCAACGCCTCGTGGATCCATACGGCGTGGTCGGCGATCTTTCGCTGCGTTCTGATCGGCGTCAGCGAAGCTTGCCCGCGCTAGCAGCGACGATCGCTGGTGCATACCGAGACGCGACCAGCCAACGCACGAAGGCAACACGCGCGCCGCTCGTACTCGCCCTCGACTGGCTACACGGTGAGAGCGAGCTCGTGATCGGGCGCGATCCGGGCTGTGCCGTCGTGCTCGCCGATCACAGCGTGTCGCGCGAGCACGCCCGCCTGACGTTCCGCGCCGGCGCGTGGATCATCCAAGACCTCAACTCGACCAACGGAACAATCGTGAACGGCGAGCAAGTCGGTCGCAGTCAGCTCCACCCCGGCGACCGCGTCCAGCTCGGTGACCAACTCCTCGACGTCGACTAGACCACGAACCCACGCTCGCTCCCATGGAAGGAAGCACCGGTAAGTCGGGACTCCTAGCCTCGACTCTGCGCGACGAGCGAGCGCCGGCGGCGTTGCTGCTACGCCAACAGTGCGTCAGTCCATACGCGTTGGCGCTGTGTGATGTAGTCGGCTGCTTCTCCCCAGTGATCGCCGTGGCCTTCGGCGTATAGGCGCGCCCAGGGCTGGCGGCCTGTATTGGAGGCCTCGTGGAGCAGGTCGTACACACCGCGGGCGTTGGCGGCTGCGACAGTGGCTTGTCAGCGTGTTGCCCTGATCTGAATATCGTGACTGGTCGATGCTCGGCGCCGATCCCAGCCAAACGCTGGCCGAGAACTACCGCCGGTTCGCGCGTGGTGAGGCTCACGGGAAGTCGCCGCTCTACGAGGAGCTCCGTGAGGGCGTCGCGCAGGATCCCGAGATTCTCGAGTTCCTGGCCCAACAGCCACGAGCGAAGCGTCAGCCAAACCTGCTTCTCGCGAGCGTACGCGTGCTGTTCGGCCTGCAAAACAGCTACGGCGCGTTCCGCTCCGTCGTCCTTGAGCATCGCGACGAGGTGGCGTCGACGCTCGCTGCGCGGCGAACGCAGACCAACGAGCCGGCGCGGTGTGCCGTGCTGCTGCCAGTGCTGTGCCAGTTGACGCAACCACTGGCACTGCTTGAGGTCGGAGCTGCCGCAGGCCTGTGCCTGCTAGTCGACCACTACGGCTACGACTACAACGGCCACCACCTTGGTGGCGAGGAGGTCGTGTTCGAGTGCGCAGTCCACGGCGACGTCCCACTGCCGGAGCGGTTACCCGAGGTCGCTTGGCGAGCGGGGATCGATCTCGAGCCGATCGACCTCGACGACGCGACCGCTGTGCGATGGCTCGAGGCGCTCGTCTGGCCCGAACAGACCGACCGGCTCGAGCGGCTGCGATCAGCGATCGCGATCGCGCGGCGCGAACGGCCGCGCGTTGTCCGCGCGAACCTGCTTGATCGGCTCGCGAGCGTCGCGTCCCAGGCGCCACGCGATGCGACGCTCGTCATCTTCCACACCGCCGTCCTGGCCTACCTCTCAGCCGCGGAACGCGAGCAGTTCGCAAGGGACGTCACCGCGATCGACGCAACTTGGATCTCTAACGAAGGCCCCAACGTCGTCCCCGGACCCCGGGTGCGCGGCGCAACACCGATCGCCGACTCGCACTTCCTGATCGCCCGCAACAATCACCCGGTCGCGTTCTGCGACCCCCACGGCCGCTGGGTTCAATGGCTCAAATGACCACCACCGACGGGAGCGCCGGTGCTTCGCTCGCGCGTGGGGAAGCTGACTTCAAAGCGCCCAAGCAGCCAGCGAGGACCCTCGCTTCGCAAGGGCAGGCAGCCGCCGCAAGGCGGCTCCCGGAGCTACTTCTTGAAGTAATCCGCGTTGATCTGGATGTACTTCTCCCACTCGCCAGGCAGCTGGTCCTCGGCGAAGCAGGCGTCGACGGGACACGCTTCGACGCAGGCGTCGCAGTCGATGCACTCCTCCGGGTCGATGTAGAGCATCTCGACGGCGTCGTAGCCGGTCTCCTCCGGTGTCGGATGGATGCAGTCGACAGGACAGACCTCGACGCACGAGTTGTCCTTGGTGCCGATGCAGGGCTCGGCGATCACGTATGCCATTGCGGGGATTCCTGGCCTCGGGGACTGAGTGCGCGGCGAATACTACGCACCCGGCGAATCGGGGTAGGCCGCTCAGATGAGCCTGGCGAGCGACGCGAGCGGTCCCCTCGGCGGGTCCGGCCGCGTCCGCCGGTCGCCGGCACCGATCAGCGAGCGCGAGGCCGGCGACGCGCCACGGAACGGCGTCAGGCTTCGCGCGAGCAGCTTCGCAGTAGTCAGGTCGTGGCGTCAGCGGCGCGGCGCGAGTCCCACGGAGCGGCGGCTTCGAGTTGCGTTCCGAGCGCGAGCAGGGTCGGCTCACCGCCCGGGCGGCCGGCAAGCTGCACGCCGAGCGGCAGCCCGTCGTCGCCGTGGAAGAGCGGGAGCGCAATCGCCGGCTGACCGCTGGCGTTGAAGATCGGCGTAAACGGAGTGAAGTAACCCGAGCGAGCGAAGGTCTCGAGCGGTGCGGGCGCGGCGGCGTCGAGCGCGCCAACCGTCAGTGGACGCTCGGCGAGCGCCGGGGTGAGGAGCGCGTCGTAGGGCTCGAGGAAGGTGATCAGGCCGCGCATCCGTGCCTGCAGCTGCGTCTGGAGCACCTGAAAGCCGACGGCGCTCAGCTCGGAGGCTCGCCGCCAGAGCGCCCAGCTGAGCGGTTCAATGTCATCCGCGCGCGGCTCACGGCGTCCGCTGGCGATGGTCGCGTAGTAGACGCTGACGGCTATGTGCGCGCCGAAGTACGAGCCGAAGAGGTCGGCCATGTCCTCGCTCTGCCAGGGCGGTGTCACCTCCTCGACGGTGTGACCGAGGCTCTCGAGCAGTGCAGCGGCGCGCGTCGTCCCCTCGACGCAGAGCCGCTCGACGGGGGCACCGGGAATCGGCGGCGTCAGCGTGAAGGCGATTCGTAGCCGCCCCGGCGAGCGCCCTGCGGCTAGCGCATAGGGTTCCTCGGGCGGAGGCGCCCAGGCCGCGTCGCCCGTCTCGTAGCCCGCGATCACATCGAGCAGCTCTGCTGTCTCGGCGACGCTCCGCGTCAGGACGCCATCGAGCGCCAGCGCGGATGAGCCGAGCTCCGGCGCCGCAGAGACGCGGTGGCGCTGTGCTTTCAGGCCGACGAGACCGCAGCAGGCGGCCGGAATCCGCAGTGACCCGCCGCCGTCGTTGCCGTGGGCGAGCGGGACCATGCCGCAGGCCACGGCGGCGGCCGACCCGCCGGATGAGCCGCCCGGAGTCCGCGTGAGGTCCCACGGGTTGCGCGCCGGACCGTGCGCCGCCGGCTCCGTAACGGGGAGGATCCCAAACTCGGGCAGCTTCGTCGTGCCGACGATCACGAAGCCCGCCGCGCGTAGCCGCGCGACGACGCTGTGGTCGTACGGCGCCACGAAGTCTCGCATCAGGCTCGACCCCTGGGTCAGCCGTAGGCCCTTGACTGCACGGTTGTTCTTGATGGCGATCGGTACGCCGGCAAAGGGCCGCTGATCGCCAGGCCTGATCGCGTCCGCCGTGGCCAGCGCACCGTCTGAGTCGACCTCGACGAAGGCGCCAACCGTCGCGTCGAGCGCGTCAATGCGCTCGAGCGACAGCTCGACGAGCTCGCGCGCCGACAGCTCGCCGGCCCGGACCAGCGCGGCGAGCTCGGAAGCCTTGCGGAACATCAGCTCTGCTCCGTCCCTGGCTTCGCTCGGCACGGCCTGGAGCGTACCGGTGCCTCGTTCGTGCGAGGCTAACGGACGATGAGTGAGGTGCAATCTGGACTCGAGGGCGTCGTCGCCTTTGCCACCGAGATCGCCGAGCCCGACCGCGACGGCGGCGCGCTTCGCTACCGCGGGGTCGACATCGAGGAGCTGGTCGGCCAGGTCCCCTACGAGCAAGTCTGGGGTCTCCTCGTCGATGGCACCTACGAGCCGGGGCTACCGCCGGCCGAGCCGCACCCGCTGACGGTGCGCTCGGGCAGCGCCCGAGTCGACCTGCAGGCGGCGCTCGTGATGCTCGCGCCCGAATGGGGGTTCAAGGAGCTGATCGATATCAGCGACGAGGAGGCCCGTGAAAACCTCGCGCGAGCCTCCGTGATGGCGCTGTCGTTCGTGGCCCAATCGGCGCGGGGCAGCGGCCGCCCGCCGGTGCCACAGTCCGAGATCGACAAGGCGGGCTCGATTCCCGAGCGTTTCCTGATCCGCTGGCGCGGCGAGGCAGATCCGCGTCACGTCAAGGCGATCGACGCCTACTGGGTGTCGGCCGCCGAGCACGGGATGAACGCCTCCACCTTCACTGCGCGCGTCGTCACCTCGACCGGCGCCGACTGCGCGGCCGCGCTGTCGGCTGCGGTCGGGGCGCTGTCCGGGCCGCTACACGGCGGCGCGCCGGCGCGCGTGCTGAAGATGCTCGATGAGACCGAGGACCTGGGGGATGCCGAGCGCTGGGTCAAGGACGCACTCGACCGCGGCGAGCGACTCATGGGCTTCGGCCATCGCGTGTACCGCGCCGAGGACCCTCGGGCTCGCGTGCTGCGCCGAACCGCACGCGAGCTCGGCTCGCCACGGCTCGAGGTCGCCGAGGCGCTCGAGGCGGCGGCGCTGGCCGAACTGCGCGCGCGCCACCCGAATCGAATCCTCGCGACGAACGTCGAGTTCTGGTCAGCGGTCGTACTCGACTACGCGCAGGTACCCGCTGCGCTCTTCACCCCGATGTTCGCCTGCGGACGCACAGCCGGCTGGTCGGCCCACATCCTCGAACAGAAGCGCGAAGGCCGGCTGATCCGCCCCAGCGCGAAATACGTCGGCGAGAGCTCCCGGCCACGCACGGCGGTCGGCTGATCCCAGAAACACAAAGGCCGCGCAAATCGCGCGGCCCAAGAGCAACGGAGAAGTTCTTGAAGCCCGGCCAATGCCGGGCTTCAAGAAGCTTCGACGTCTTCTTTACATCATCCCGCTCATGTCGGGCATGCCACCGCCGCCACCGCCGCCCTGATCCTTGTCAGGAACCTCGGCGACGATCGCCTCGGTGGTGAGGATGTTCTTGGCGATCGACGCGGCGTTCTGCAGCGCCGAGCGCGTGACCATCGCCGGGTCGATGACGCCGGCCGCGACGAGATCGACGATCTCGTTGGTCGCGGCGTTGAGGCCCCAGCCGGACTTCGCCTTGCGGACATCGTTGACGACGACCGAGCCCTCGAGCCCGGCGTTCTCAGCGATCTGACGCAGCGGCTCTTCGAGCGCCCGGAGCACGATGCGCGCGCCGGTCTTCTCGTCGTCGTCGGCGATGCCGTCGACGTCAACCGCCTTCGTCGCCTGCAGTAGCGCGACGCCGCCGCCCGGCACGATGCCCTCCTCGAGAGCGGCGCGGGTGGCCTGCAGCGCGTCCTCGACGCGGTGCTTCTTCTCCTTCATCTCGGTCTCGGTCGCAGCACCGACCTTGACGACCGCGACACCACCGGACAGCTTCGCGAGGCGCTCCTGGAGCTTCTCGCGATCGAAGTCCGAATCGGTGTTCTCGATCTCGGTCTTGATCTGGTTGATGCGGCCCTTGATCGCGGCTGCGTCACCGGCGCCATCGACGATCGTCGTCGTGTCCTTCGCGACGACTACGCGGCGGGCGTGGCCGAGCTGCGAGACCTGCGTGTTCTCGAGCTTGAGGCCCATCTCCTCGGTGATCACCTCGGCTTTGGTGAGGATCGCGATGTCCTCGAGCATCCGCTTGCGGCGATCGCCGAAACCGGGCGCCTTGACCGCAACGCCCGTGAACGTGCCACGGAGCTTGTTGACGACCAGCGTCGCGAGCGATTCGCCCTCGACGTCCTCGGCGATGATCAGCAGCGGCTTGCCGGACTGAATGACAGCCTCGAGCACCGGCAGCACGTCACGAACCGAGCCGATCTTCTGGTTGGCNNTCCATGCGGTCCTGGTCGGTGACCATGTAGGGCGAGATGTAGCCCTTGTCGAACTGCATGCCCTCGGTGAACTCGAGGTCCATGCCGAACGTCTGGCCTTCCTCGACGTTGACGACGCCGTCCTTGCCGACCTTCTCGATCGCGTCGGCGATGACGTCGCCGATCTCCTCGTCACCAGCCGAGATCGTCGCGACGCGCGCGATCTGATCCTTGCCGGAGACCTCCTTGGACTGCGTGCCAATGCTCGCGACGACCTGATCGACCGCCTTCTCGATTCCGCGCTTCAGGCCGAGCGGGTTGGCGCCGGCGGCGACGTTCTTGAGGCCTTGGCGAACGATCGCCTGAGCCAGCACCGTTGCCGTCGTCGTGCCGTCGCCGGCAACGTCGTTTGTCGCGGTAGCGACCTCGCGGACGAGCTGCGCGCCTTGGTTCTGGAACGGGTCCTCGACGTCAATCTCACGCGCGATCGTGACGCCGTCGTTGGTGATCGTCGGCGCGCCGAACTTCTTGTCGAGAACGACATAGCGACCCTTCGGGCCGAGCGTGACCTTGACCGCGTTGGCGACCGCGTCGACGCCCTCCTCGAGGGCCTTGCGCGCCTCGCTGTTGTACTTCAGTTCCTTGTGAGCCATTCTGGTTCAGTTCTCCTTAGGACTCGACGCGCGCAAGGACGTCCGACTCGCGAAGCACGAGCAGCTCCTCGCCGTCGACCTTGATCTCAGTTCCGCCGTACTTGCTGTAGAGGACCTCGTCACCGCTCTTGACGTCAAGCGGGATCCGCTTGCCGTCATCGTCGAGCTTGCCGTCGCCGACAGCGAGGACCTTGCCCTTCTGTGGCTTCTCCTTCGCGGTGTCCGGGAGAACGAGACCGCTTGCAGTGGTCTCCTCCTCCTCGATCGCCCGCACAATCAGCCGATCGCCCAGGGGCTTGAGCTTCATCTTCAGAAACCTCCGTTGAGTATGTGCTTCCGGCGCAATGTTTCGGGGTTATGGCACTCTCGATCGGAGAGTGCCAAGCGCAGCCACAATATATGCCTTACAGCCCGAACCGTCAAGGCCACCTGGCACTCTACCCACGAGAGTGCCAGCCCAAAACCCCGAAAATCCCTGCAAATCTGACTGGCGAGCTACCAGCGCAAGCCCCTCGCCCCGCCGGCGCGACGACCCACCAGCCCAACCCGAGTTGACACTCCCAGCAACCACCCCGGCCAAGCTGCCAGGCCCCAGCCCACAAGGGCCCCGGAACTGAATCCTCGCGAGCGGCGCAGCCGCTCAAGCCGATTCAGTTCTGGGCTCCGCCAAAGCCCTTGACCATCTCGGTCATGCCGGCGGGCTTGTCGAGGATCTGCGAAAAGCGCACGACGGTGACGACGTCATCGACCGAGACCGCGCGCCCGTAGATCCCTTCGAGGAAGTTGACGAGCTCCTCGTGACGGCGGAACTCGGGGTTGTCGTGCGAGATGTCGCGCGGTGACAGCTCGCGCAGCGGCATCACCACAACCTCGTCGATCACAGCCTCGAAGATCTTCTCCCGCGGCGAGTGCTTGTAGCCGATGGTGACGAGGACTGCCTGGCTCTTGCGGTACTTGTGCGACTTGTCGCCGAGGCGGATCGTCGCCGTCTTGCGCCCGCGCTTGAGTTGATCGGCGAAGACCGTCGAATAGAAGTTGAGAACCTCCACGCCTCGGAGGCTATCGACCCGAGCGTCTTTTCGAAAGGGCCTCGGCGACCATCTCGCGCTCGCCGGAATAGCTGAGAGCTCGGGTGGCCTCCTCGAGCGTGATCCAGCGAGCCTCGGCGATCTCGTGATCGTGGTCCGCGGGCGAGCCGGAGCGGTAGGCGAAGAGGAAGAAGCTGACGCGCTTGTCGATCAGGCGGCCACCGCGCTTATAGCGGTAGCGCACGTCGCCGAGCGGCTCCAGGAGGTCGACATCGACGCCGCCCTCCTCGCGCACTTCGCGCCGCGCCGCCTGCTCCGGCGTCTCGTCACCGTCGACGTGGCCCTTTGGCAGGGCGAGCACCTTCCCGCCGTTGGCCGCACGACGCTTCGGCACTACCACGAGGACGTCGTCGCCGTTCACGACGACGCCTCCCGCCGAGTGCTCCTCTGGAAAGCGCTGGGTCTGCCGGCGCGCTGGCGTCATGTCCTTGATTATCGTCGCCCGGGATGGATTGGGGAGACAGCTATCGTGACCGCGTGCGCCGCTCCGGCATCGCAGCCATCGCCAGCCTCGCGCTCCTGAGCCTGTGCGCGGCGACCACGCTCGCAGCGAGGCCGAGCTACAGCGGCACCTTGCTTAACTCGCCGTTGCTGTGGGCCACCGTCGATGTCTGCCGGAGCTCGGCCGCCGGTGACGTCGTCGGCGTGCGCGGCTCGATGCCCGGCACGGGCAACAGCGGCGAGCAGATGTACATGATCTTCCGGCTCCAATACCGCGGGCCGCACGACAAGTGGCACTACCTCGAGGACGCCGACTCCGGCCTCCTCGCAGCCGGTAGCTCGCAGTTCCGAAGCCGCCAGGCCGGCCTCGACTTCCACCTCTCGCCAGGCGATGGCACAGCCAGCGTCGTGCGGGGGATCGTGAAGTTCGAGTGGCGCATTGCGACGCGCGTGATGCATGAGACGAAACTCGAGACGACCGCCGGACACATCGCCACCGCCGGGGCGAGCCCGCGCGGGTTCAGCGTCGCGCACTGCGCGATCAGCTGAGCGTCGCAAAAAGACGCGGGTCGTTGGTGATGACTCCGGTGACGCCTTGGTCGGCTAGCAGGCGGATCTGCGCCGCATCGTCGACCGTCCAGACGTAGATCTCCCCGCCGGCAGCGAGCACACCGTCGACCAGCGCCGGGGTAACCACGCGCCAGTTCGGCACGAGTGCGTCGATCTGCCCGGCGCGTATTCGCGCCGCAGCGCGCCGTGGCAGAAGCCTGCCGTAGAGCCGGCCGAACGAGGGAGTGATCAACGGCGTGCCGCTGACGCCAAGGATGCCCGGGACGGTCCAGCCGGTCCGTAGGGTGGGTGCGAGCTTGCGAAACGTCTGCAGTGCGTTCCAGATGCCGGTGCTGATGAACGCGCGCTCGAGCGCGCCGACCTCGTCCAGGGCGTCGATCACGCGCTGCTCATATCCGCGTTGCTTGATGTCGACCTGCAGGCGAACGCCGTCGAACGGCGCCGAGGTGAGGTGAGCGAGCGCCTGTGTGAGGGTCGGTGGCGCAGTCTTGGCGAGGCTCGGGTGGTCGTGCGCAACAAACAGCTCGCCGCTGCCGTCGCGGCGCTCCGCGAGCACGTCGAACTCGATCATGTCGACACCCACCGCGAGTGCGGCGTCGAAGCTCGCGAGCGTGTTCCCGGCGACGATGGCGTCGGCGCCCTTGTGCCCGACGCGGATCAGCGCTGACATCGCGGGCACCAGTAGGTCCGGCGGTTCTGATCGCCCTGACCGCGAGCGAGGACGCGCGCGGAGCAGCGCGGGCAAGGTTCGCCGGCACGGCGATAGACCGCCCTGGGTCGTGCGGCGAAGCCGGCGTCAGCAGAGATGCGCATCTCGCGACGAGCGAAGCGCACGATCTCGAGCAGCTCGGAGTCGCTCGTCTCGCCGACCGCGCGCCACGGATCGATTCCGGCGGCGAAGCAGCTCTCAGACTTCCAGATATTTCCGATCCCGGCCAGCGCACGCTGGTCGAGCAGCGCGTCACCGACGCTCCGATCGCTATCGGCGCCGCGCAGACGCCGCAGCGCCGCAGGCTCATCGAAGCGCTGACCGAGGATATCCGGGCCAAGACAGGCCAGCCGGGGATCGGTGCGCGCTCGCCGCTCGCTCAGAAGCTCGAGCGTCGGGCCGCCGAACTGCACCACCTCGCGACCGGCGCAGCGCACCACCAGCCAGGCGCGGCTCGCCGCCTGGCGCCAGCGTTGCCCATTGTCGTAGACCGCCCAGGCGCCGGTCATGCCGAGGTGCGAGTGGAGCACGAGATCCCCCTCGAAGCGCAGGAGGAGGTGCTTTCCATAGGCCTCGACTGTTCGCACGGAGCGCTCTGCGAGCAACTCCGCCCAGCGGTCCATCGAGTGGCGGCGCTGCGGCGTACGGATCTCCTCGGGAACCCGGCCCTCTAGCACCGGCCGGATGCGGCCGGCGGCGTGGTGGATCGTGTCGCCTTCGGGCATCAGTGGAGGGCCGCCGGATAGACCCTATGCACTGAGCGTCAGCCGGCGTGGCCCGGCGCGGAAGCCGAGCTCGATCAGGAGCGGCTCGTGGGTCCCGCCGATGACCGGCTCGCCGTCGACCCGCTCGGGCTCGAGCTTGCGGATCTGGCCAGCGCGAACGGCCTGCGCGAGAGCAAGGAACGCCGCGCGCAGGGCCTCCCCCCCGACGAACGTCTGGAGCCCGCGACCGCCCGCCTCGACGTAGCAGGCGAGCTCGGCGCCGACCAGCACGACGAAGGCGCCGGCGACGCGCTGGGCGCGGCGACGTTCCCCCGGCTCGCCGGGCCAGGGCAGCGCTGCCCCGTAGGGCTGGGCGGGATCGCTTGCCGCGAGAACAAGCGGCGGCGAGGTATCCAACGCACGCTGGGCGCGCAGCCGCTCGACGGCGCCGGGCAGCGCGAATTGGGCTCCACCGAGGCCCTCGATGAAGTAGCCACGACGCGCGATCCCGAGCGTCTCGAGCTGGGTCAGCGAGTCGTAGAGCGCCGCGAAGCCGCCCGGAACGCCCTCGGCGAGGACGAGCTCGCGCGTCAGGATCCCGTAGCGCTCGAGCAGCAGCTCGGCGAGCGTACGGCGGCGCGCGACGGGGTCGCCGGCGCTGCCACCACTGAAGAGAGGCGCGGTGAGCGACCAGCGGCCCTGGAACGGAGCGCGTGTCTGAGCACGGGCGGCGCGGTGCGCGGGGGCGAAGCGCCGCCCGGAGCGGCTCGCCGCTCGCCCAGCGGCGACGGCAAGGCGGGGCGCGCGGAGCGGCGCCCAGGCGTCGTTCGTCACCTCACCGGCCCAGACCAGATCCCAGAGCGCCTCCTGCGCCACCAGCGGCGCGACGTCGATCTCGCCCACAAGATCGCTGAAGAAGCACGGCGACGCGGCGATCCGCGCACGGATCAGTTCGTGCTCAGGCTCGTTCGGGACCGCGGCACGGGATTGCGCCGCCGGCGGACCGATCGCGGCGGAGTCGTCGCGGAAGTAGAGCGCGACCCTGCCAGAGCGCTTGCCGAGCGCGCCAGCGCCGACCCACACGACCTCGCCGGCGGCACAGAGCTGGTCCAGCCAGCTGAACGAGTAGGCCCCGACACGCCGTGGAAGCACGGCCTGCTCCCAGAGATCGGCCGGCAGCGCGAGCCCCTGGAGCGGCACGAGCGCCTCGCGCAGCCGCTCGATTCCGGCGCCCGCCGCCGGATGGCGGTCGACGCCCTGCCACGATGGCAGAAAGACCGCGAGCGAGCGGCGCTCGGCCGGCTCGATCTCACGCCTATGCACGGCAAGCGACGCGCGCCGCAGCCGCCGCAGGACCTCCGGATCGCACCACTCGGGCTCGCCGACGCGCGCGAGCGGATGGGAGGCTGGACGGAGCTCGCCGCGCAGCAGCTGCCCGGCCGCTTCGAGCTCCCGCAGGGCGCTCGAAGGATCGACGCCGTAGCGGGCGTGGAGCTCGGCCGTCGTGAATGGTCCGTGCGTCCGCCCATGTCGAGCGGCCAACTCGCGGAGCGCGCCGTCGACCGGCTCGAGGAACGCGCCCGGCAAGCCCGCCGGCGGCACCACCCCAAGCGCATCGCGGTAGAGCCCGGCGTCCTCCGCGGCAATGTAGTGCGCCGCCCGGGCGATCCGAACCAACACGGCACGGCGCTCGCGTACCAGCTCCGCCACCATCGAGGCCGCATCCAGCGGTGCGAGCACACGGTCGCGGACCTGCACGGCCGTCAATCCGCCGAGCGCACGGAGCACGTCATGAAGCTCGTCGCGCGAAGTCGCCTGGCGCTCCGGCGACAGGCGCTGGAGATCGGATTCGAGCCGCTCGAGCGCTCCGCCGTCGATCAGGTCGCGCAGCTCCTCTTGGCCGAGCAGCTCGCGCAGCAGTTCGCGGTCGAGCGACAGAGCAGCCGCGCGGCGCTCAGCGCTCGGCGCGTCTCCCTCGTACATGTAGGCGGCGACGTACTCGAAGAGCAGAGCCGAGGCGAACGGCGAGGCCGTCGGGGTCTCGACCTCGACGAGCGAGACCTCGCGCGTCTCAAGACCGCGCAGGAGCGCTTCGAGGCCCGCCAGGTCGAGCACGTCGCGGAGACACTCGCGATAGGTCTCGAGGATCACCGGGAAGTCCGGGTAGCGCCGCGCCACCTCGAGCAGCGTCTGCGATTTCAGGCGCTGCTGCCAGAGCGGCGTTCGCCGGCCGGGGTAGGCGCGGGGGATCAGGAGCGCGCGCGCGGCGTTCTCGCGGAAGCGAGACGCGAACATGGCCGATGACGCGAGCTCGCCGACGATGAGCTCCTCGCTTTCGCCCGGTTCCAGCACGACCAGGTCGGCGCCCGGAGGCTCATCGGTGTCAGGCAGGTGGAGGATGATCCCGTCGTCCGAGGCGATCGCGTCAGCCTCGATACCGGAGCGCTCACGCAGCCGCGCGGACAGCGCCAGCGCCCAGGCGGCGTGGACGCGACGGCCGTAGGGCGAGAGGACGCAAAGCCGCCAGTCCCCGATCTCGTCGCGAAAGCGCTCGATCACCAGCGTGCGGTCTGACGGCAGGACGCCTGTCGCGGCGCGCTGTTCGCGCAGGAACTCGAGCAGGTTGCGCGCCGCCAGCTCGTCGAGGTCGTAGTCGCGCTGCAACACCTCGGCGGGCTGATCGACCGCCCAGCGCGAGAAGGCGCCGATCGCCTCGCCAAGCTCCTTTGGCCGGCCCACACCATCGCCGTGCCAGAACGGAACCGCGCCCGACGCGCCCGGGGCGGGCGTGACGATGACGCGGTCGCGCCCGATCTCCTCGATCCGCCACGCAGTCGCACCGAGCAGGAAGGTCTGCCCGGGCCGCGCCTCGTAGACCATCTCCTCGTCGAGCTCGCCGACACGCCTCCCATCAGGAAGCGTGACCAGGTACAGGCCGCGGTCGGGGATCGTGCCGGCGTTGACGACCGCGAGCTTCTGCGCGCCCTTGCGCGCCCTGATCGTCCCGGCGACGCGATCCCAGGCGATCCTGGCTCGCAGCTCACCGAATTCGCTCGACGGATAGCGCCCGTCGAGCATGTCGAGGACGTTGTCGAGCAGCTCGCGCGACAACTCCGAGTACGAGTAGGTGCGGGTGACGAGCGCGAACAGCTCGTCGACCGAGACCGTCTCGGTCGATGCGGCGATCGCCACGATCTGCTGGGCGAGCACATCGAGCGCATTGCGCGGCACGACCGTGTGCTCGATCCGGCCTTCGCGCATCAACTTGACGACGACGGCGCACTCGAGCAGGTCACCGCGGAACTTCGGGAAGATCCGCCCCTTGCTGACCTCGCCGACCCCGTGGCCGGCGCGGCCGATCCGCTGCAGGCCGCGCGCGACCGACTTCGGCGACTCGACCTGGATCACGAGATCGACGGCGCCCATGTCGATGCCGAGCTCGAGCGAGGAGGTCGCCACGAGGCAAGGTAGGTCGCCAGCCTTCAGCAGCTCCTCGATCGTCGTGCGCTCCTCGCGCGCCAGCGATCCGTGGTGGGCGCGCGCGATCTCAGCTGTCGGCAGGCCGCCGTCGCCCGCTACCGCGGCCGAGTGCAGCTCGTTCAGGCGTAGTGCGAGGCGCTCGGCGGAGCGGCGGCTGTTGACGAAGATGATCGTCGAGGTATGCGAGCGGACGAGCTCGAGCAGCCGCGGATAGATCGCCGGCCAGATCGACCGCAGCACCGACTCACCGCCGGGCAGCGGATTGAGTGGATCCGCGCCCTCCGGCGACGCCGGCGCGGCCATCGACTCGACCGGCACCGTGATCTCCAGATCGAGCCCTCGCGAAGAGCCGGCATCGACGATCGTCGCCCTGCGAGTGGGCCCGACCATGAAGCGCGCGACCTCCTCGAGCGGGCGCTGGGTCGCCGACAGGCCGATCCGCTGGAGCGGCGCGCCGGCTCGCAGTTCCTCGAGCCGCTCAAGGGACAGCGCGAGATGCGCGCCGCGCTTGGTCGCCGCGACCGCGTGGATCTCGTCGACGATCACGGCCTCCGTGTCGCCAAGCAGCTCGCGCGCTCGCGACGTCAACATCAGGTAGAGCGACTCAGGCGTCGTGATCAGGATGTCCGGCGGATGGCGCAGCATCGCCGCGCGCTCGCGGGCCGGCGTGTCGCCGGTGCGGATCGCAACGCTGACGTCGAGGGCGAGGCCGCGCAGCGGAGTCCGCAAATTGCGCTCGATGTCGTAGGAGAGCGCCTTCAGCGGCGAGACGTAGACGAGGCGCGTTCGCGGCTCGCTCGACGGCGAGCGCTCACGCACGAACTTGTCGAGTGCCCAGAGGAACGCCGCGAGCGTCTTGCCCGAGCCTGTAGGTGCCGAGATCAGGACGTTCTCGCCGGTTGCGATCGCAGGCCAGGCCTGGGCTTGGGCGGGCGTTGGGGCCTCGAAGGCGTTCTCGAACCACGTGCGGACCTGTGGCGTAAATGCGCTGAGTGGCATCACCACCGACGTTACCGCCCCGGCAGGCCGGCCAGCTCGCGCGCTCGCGCGAGAACGGCGTCGATCATCGGCTCGGTCAGCCGGCCGGTGAAGGTGTTCTGCTGGCTCGGGTGGTAGCAGGCGAGCAGCGCGGGGCCGCTCGCCGGCGAATACTCGGCGCCGTGTCCAAACCGCGGGCGCGGGCGCTCGCGGACGTCGTACAGCGCCAGCGCGGCGTTCCAGGCGAAGCCGCCGAGACAGACGACCACGCGCAGCTTCTCGAGCAGCGCCAGCTCGGCGCGCGCATACGGCAGGCAGCGATCGAGCTCGGCCGGCGTCGGCCTGTTTGCCGGCGGCGCACAGCGGACCGCCGCAGTGACGAAACAGCCGCGCAGCTCGAGCCCGTCGTCGCGCGCCCGTGACACCGGCTGGCTTGCGAGATCGGCGCGCCAGAGCGCCGCGTAGAGGAAGTCGCCTGAGCGATCGCCGGTGAAGACGCGGCCTGTGCGATTGGCGCCGTGCGCGGCCGGTGCGAGCCCTAGCAGCGCGATCGCCGCGGCACCGTCGCCAAACCCCGCGACCGGACGGCCCCAGTACTCCTGCTGCGAGAAGGCGGCCCTCCGCTCACGCGCCACCTGCTCGCGCCATGCGACGAGCCGCGGGCAGGCACGGCAGCCCTCGATCTGTGCGGCGAGCACTCGGAGTCGCTCGTCACATAGGCTCTGCTCCATGCGAACACCGCGCACCGCCATATTGTCGCTCGGCTTGGCGCTCGCCCTCGGCGGCTGCTCGCTGACCCAGACGGACAAGCAAAAGAGGTTGCCCACAGGCAACCTCAAAGGGATCAGCGACGCGATCAGCAACTTCTCCAGCGACGCCAAGAGCGGCGACTCCAGCACGATCTGCAAGAGCGTCCTCAGCACCGCGCTCAAGGATCAGCTGAACAGCAACGGCAGCTGTACGACGGTCGTCAACAACCAGCTTGCGACGGTGTCCGACTACACGCTGACGATCGAGAAATACGGCGTCAGCGGTGATACGGCGAAGGCGGTCGTCCAGGCGACCGACAACGGCAAGCTGCGTCTCTACACGGTGGATCTCGTCAAGCAGGCGAAGGGCGGCTGGCGGCTCAGCTCACTCGGCTAGCGCGGTCCCGTACTGTCGCTCGTAGTACTCGCGGTAGGCACCTGAGCGGATCGGAGCCCACCACCACTCGTTCTCGCGATACCAGGCCACGGTCCGCTCGATGCCCTGTTCGAAGCGCGTGCCGGCGCGCCAGCCGAGCGCCGCGACCTTCTCTGAGGCGAGCGAGTAGCGGCGGTCGTGGCCTGGTCGGTCGGTGACGAACTCGATCAGCGACTCGTCGGCGCCGCTCAGCTCGATGATTCGGCGCACGACGGTCAGGTTGTCGGACTCGTCCGGCCCGCCGACGTTGTACGTCTCGCCGGGAACGCCATGCTCGAGGACGTGGGAGATACCACTCGCGAAGTCCTCCACGAACAGCCAGTTGCGGACGTTGGCGCCGTCGCCGTAGACCGGAAGCCGGTCTCCATGAAAAGCGTTGAGGATCATCAGCGGGATCAGCTTCTCCGGGTACTGGTAGGGGCCGTAGTTGTTCGAGCCGCGACAGATCAGCGTCTCGAGCGCGAACGTGCGCTGATATGAGGCGACGAGCAGGTCGGCGCCGGCCTTCGTCGCGCTGTAGGGAGAGGAAGGCTCGAGCGGCGAACTCTCCGTGAACGAGCCCGCTTCGATCGAGCCGTAGACCTCGTCGGTCGAGACCTGCAGGTAGCGGACTCCTTGCTTGCGCGCGGCCTCGAGCAGCACGTAGGTTCCGAGCGCGTGCGTGCGCACGAACGCGTCCGGCTCGGCGATCGAGCGGTCGACGTGCGTCTCGGCGGCGAAGTTGACGATCGCGCCGGCGCCGGCGAGCGCGTGGTCCACCGCCTCCGGGTCCTCGATCGCGCCGTGAACGAACGCGAAACGCGCGTCAGCCTCGAGGTCGCGCAAACTCTCGCGGCGACCGGCGTAGGTGAGCTTGTCGAGCACGACGATCTCGTCGTCGCTACTCGCCAGCCGCTGTCGCACGAAGTTCGAGCCAATGAAGCCGGCGCCACCGCAGACGAGCAGCTTCATCGCTCGACACTCTCGCTGATCTCGGCAAGATAGGCCGCAAGGCCCTCGCGCCACGGCGGCAGCACTGGCACATCGTCGCGCTCGCTGGCAAGGACGCTCCAGGCCGGCCGCGGCGCGGGACGCGGGAATTCGCTGCTTGGCACCGGCCGCACGGTGCAGCTGACACCGGCCTGCTCAAACGTCTGCGCCGCCAGCTCGCTCCAGGCGCACTGGCCGGCCCCGGCGACGTGCGCGATCCCCGCGACGCGGCGCTCGGCGATGTCGAGGAGTGCCCCGGCGAGATGGCCGGTGAACGTTGGAGATCCAATCTGGTCGCCCACGACCGTCACGGCGTCGCGAGTGGCGGCGAGCGCGAGCATTGTCGCCACGAAGTTCGTTCCGGCGGCGCCGAACAGCCACGCGGTGCGCACGACCGCATGACCGCCGCCGGCTGCCAGCACGGCCTGCTCCCCGGCCAGCTTGGTCCGGCCGTAGGCGCTGCGCGGTCCGGTTGGGTCGGACTCGAAATAGGGTCGCCGTGCGGTGCCGTCGAACACGTAGTCGGTCGAGACGTGGACCAGCTGGGCACCGTGATCGGCGGCGGCTCGTGCGAGATGCCCCGGCGCCACGCCGTTCACCTGGAGCGCCGCGGCCTCGTTCGCCTCCGCTCCATCGACATCAGTCCAAGCAGCACAGTTGACGACAGCCTCCGGCCTGAGCTCGGCAAGCGCAGCGGCCACGAGAACCGCATCCGTCACGTCAAGATCCTGCTCAGCCAGCGCTGTGGTGTCGTGTTGGCGGCCNNGCCGGCACCGATGACGAGGACGCGCATCAGGGCATCGCGATCTCGGAATTGTCCCCGACCATCAAGCGGTAGGCGCGTGGCTGGCGAGCGTCGCGGCGAATGCGTACGTTGCGGCCGAGCAGCGACGCCTCGATCCGAACGTCGAGGTCATGGACGAGGCATTCGGCGAGCAGGATCGAGTGCTC
>PKXY01000031.1 GCA_003132505.1 Solirubrobacterales bacterium | reverse complement strand
AGGATCGAGTGCTCGACCTCCGCGCGCTCGATCGTGCAGCGCTCGCCAACGGCCGTGTACGGGCCGACGTAGGCGTCGATCAGCTGCGCCCCGGCGCCGATTATCGCGGGCCCGCGGACCGTCGAGCGGACCAGCCGCGCACCGGCTTCGACGATCACGCGGCCATCGATCTGCGTCTCCGTGAGCTCGCCCTCGCAGCGCGGNNCGGTGTCCTTCCACCAGCCGCGGACGATGTGCGACTCGACGCACAGGTCGCGGTCGAGCAGGTGCTGGATCGCGTCGGTTATCTCGAGCTCGCCGCGATCGCTTGGCTCGATCGCGCGCGCGGCGTCGTGNNGTGATCTCCAGCTCGCCGCGCGGCGAGGGCGCGATCGCGCGCGCGGCGTCGTGGATCGCCGCCGTGAACATGTAGACGCCGACCAGTGCGAGGTTGCTGCGTGGCTGCACCGGCTTCTCGACGAGCGCGACGACGCGGTCCCCGTCAAGCTCGGCGACGCCGTAGCTCTCGGGATCTTCGACCGGCGTCAGCAGGATCAGCGCATCCGGCTCGCTCTGGCGGAAGCGATCGACAAGCTCGGTGATGCCACCCTGCAGGAGGTTGTCGCCCAGGTACATCACGAACGAATCGTCGCCCAAGAAGGGCTCGGCCGTGAGCACGGCGTGGGCCAGCCCAGCCGGCCTGTCCTGCACGATGTAGGTCACGCTGACGCCGAAGCGCGAGCCGTCTCCGACCGCCTCACGGATCTCATCCCCGGTCTCCGGGGCGATGATGATCCCGATGTCGGTGATGCCCGCCTGCGCGATCGCCTCGATCCCGTAGAACAGGACCGGCTTGTTGGCGACCGGGACAAGCTGCTTCGCACTCGTGTGCGTGATCGGACGCAGCCGTGTGCCCTTGCCGCCGGAGAGAATAAGGCCCTTCATCGCAAGAGGGTCGCAGTCTCCCAGAATGAATGCCCGAGGGAGCGCGGACGGTCTAGATCTCGGCCAGCTTGCGGTGGTCCCAGCTTATGCGCGCGTGCTCGACGAAGCGGATGGCGACACGCTTCGAGGCCTGGCGAACGACTACCTCGGCGGCCTCGTGCGTGATCTCGTCGCCGTGGGCGTTGCGCTCGCCTGCGCCCGAACGCGCGAGCACGGCCAACCCCAGTGCGCTGACGAGCTCCGGATCGTGCACGATCTCGGCCTCCACCTTGAGCATCACACCGCGCAGCTCCGCGTATACATCGCCGGCCTCGACGAGAAGCGTCGCATAGGGGTCCCGCTCGAGGTTGACGACCTTCTGCGATGCGGCGTAGGTCCAGACCCAGATCTCGTCTTCACGGACGACGTACCAGAGCGGAACGACGTGCGGCCAGCCATCGGCTCCGGTTGTCGCGCAGATCACCGTGCGCCGAGCTTCGAGCAGACCGGTGACCTCGAGCTCGGTCATCCGGATCTCCTCGCGGCGACTCATCGCATGCGCTTGGCTGCTGCAAGCACTGCGGAGCGCGCGTCGGGCGGCTCGAGCACTGCGGCGTCACCGGCCTCCTTGAGAACCTCGCGCACGAGCCAGTCGAGCCCGGCGAAGCTCAGCTCGACGACGATCGCCCCGTCGTCGTACTCCGCGACGAGCTTGCGCTGTTCGCGCGCCCAGCGTGCACGTTCGGGCGAGATCCAGACGCGCGCGCTACGAGATGCCGCGACCTCCCCGGTGCGCGGCCAGCCCTCGACGTCGGCCGACGGGTTCACCTCCGCGCGCGGCTCGAAGCGCACACTGGTCAGCTCGGCGCGCTTGATCCGGTCGAGACGGAAGTGCCGGACGTCCTGCTTTCCCGGATCGAAGGTCGCGACGTACCAGCCCTCGCGGCCGTTGATGAGCGCATACGGCTCGACGCGCCGCACCGAGAACTCGTCCTCGTTCTCCTTGTAGTAGTCGAGCTCCAGCAGCACTCGTTTGGTGATCGCTTTTGAAACCACGCGGGAGACATCGGAGTCGTCGCTGCCGCCGTGCGCCACCTGAAGGCCCTGCTCCATCGGATCCTCGCCGAGCGCGGCGACGATCTTCTCGCGCGCGGAGGTGAGGGACCCCTGTGGCAGGTGCTCACCGATCAGGTCGATTGCGGCGACCAGCGCCTTGGCTTCGACCGGCAGTAGGCGCGCGGGGCGCGCAAAGTTGTCGCTGTAGGGCTCGGGGTCCACGGTGACGCTGCCGGCGTCTTCATCTATCTCGGCGTAGAGCACGTAGGAGCCGCCGCCGAAGTTGACGACGTTCAGGACACCGATGTCTTCGCGCAGCTCACCATCGCTGATCTGCAGACGGCGGCAGAGATCCTCGAGCTCCAGCGACTGGCCGGAGCGGCCGGCCTGGATCAGGATCGAGGCGAGCGTCACGAGGCGCGCGAAACGCTCAGGGCGGATCGCAGCCTCGGCGCGCCCGTTGGACTCGGCGACTCCGTTGCTCGCTGCCGGCGTCGCGGCGACGGAGGCAGGCCCAGCGCTGGGCGCATGGCTGTGGCGCTCGACGATCAGCTTCACGCGACGGGCGAGCTCGTCAACCAGCTCCGGCGGCCCAAGGATGCTCGCGTGCTCGCCAAGCCCGAGCACCCAGGAAATCAGCTGCCGTGAGCTCGAGTAGTCGGTGACGAACAGCCGGTCGCCGCTGCCCTCGATCTTGCGCACCTCGCCGTAGCGGCCGAAATGGCGATCGAGCTGCCAGGCGATCCGCTCGGCGACGCGAATCTCGGCGCTGCCGGCAACCTCGCCGAACTGCCAGTCGGAGCGGTTCGCATAGGAGCGTGGATCGAACCCGACCGGACGGCGAAAGTCGTGCTCGGCCTTCGTCGCGTAGGCGACCTTACCTCGAATGCGCGACAGGCGGAAGACGCGCAAGGCCTCGCGCTCGTGCGAGTGGCCGAGCAGGTAGAACTGGCACCCGCGGTAGAGCAGGTGGTAGGGATCGACCTTGCGCGGACCAACCTCGTCGCGCTCCATCGTGTAGTAATCGAAGGTGATCGTCTTGTGGCGGAAGATCGCGGTCTCGATCTTCACCAGCCGCTGCGAGAGGTCATGGCCGCCGGCCGAGGCCGTGATCCCGAGTGCAACGCCGCGCTGATCGGGGGCCTGCAGCGGGCTCGGGCGACCCCAGGTGATCTGTTGCAACGCAAGGCGCAGCGGCTCGGCGTAGGCAAACTCTCCGTCGAGCAGCGACAACGCGGTCGCCAGCGCCGCCAGCTCGCTGTCGGAGAACTCGATCGCCGGCAGATGGAAGTTCTCCGGGCGCAGCGAGTAGTTCTCCTGCTCGGCGACGCCGTCGAGCGGCTTCTCGACGGTCAGCGGAATCCGCAGCGACTCGAGCTCGGAGCGGTCAGCGTAGAAGCGGCGCGCAAACGCGTCCTCGTTCATGCCGCTGTATCCCTCGACGTCGCGCTTGATGTCGAGCGCCGTCACCGGTCGACGCTCGGCCATCAGGTATGAGATCAGGGACAGCTGGCGGATCAGCTTCTCCGTGTCCTTTGCCATCCGCGGGTAACGATAGACGCCACCGGTGGTAGGCCATGGCGATCGGGCCTAATTTGCGGGGTTTCGCGGGCCACTTTGTGACCCGCGAAACCTGGCTCACGGTCGTGGCGAGTGGCGCGTCGTAGTACTCGGACGCCGTGTGATCGCCGGCCTTGCCGGGGGGACGCGCACCGTGGTGCGCTCTTTCGCGACCGGCGGCGTGGGTCGGGATCGTCGCGGATGGCGACGACGCGAAGCCGTCTTGACCGGCTTGGGGCGGTTGGCGCTAGGCCGCCTTGGCGGCGGCCGGGAGCTCTTCTTCGTGGCTGGGGAAGAAGGCGCCGGCCCCGATCGCGCGGTCGAAGCCCGACCAGCTCTCGCCGTCGCGCAGTTCGAGCTCGAGGCGGTCGAAGCTACCGAGACGTCCGCCGAGGTTGTCCGCCATGTGGACGAGGGTGGCTTCGCGCGTGCAGGGGACGACGGGGCTGCCGTGCTCGAGGGACCCGTGGTGGGAGAGGATGATGTGTGTCAGGGCTTGCTCGAGCGCCTGCGGGAAGCTCTCCAGGTCTTCGATCGCGCGGCGCACGCGGTAGTAGCCGAGCGCGATCTCGCCGTGCAGTCGGCCGGCATCGGTCATGTCGATCGCAGTCGAACGAGCCTCGTAGGCGTCGAGCTTGCCGAGGTCGTGCAGTAGCGCGCCGGCGACGGCGATGTCGCGGTCGATGCCCGGAAACGTCGACGACAGCGCGCTGACCGCCTCGGCGACGCTGAGACTGTGCTCGAGTAGCCCGTGCCGATAGGCCTGGTGGTAGAACTTCGCCGCCGGCGCCAGGCGGTAGCGCTGCCACAGCTCGCCGTGCTCGCCGAGCAGCCGCTCGAGGAGGGCGCGGACATGGGGGTTCTGGACCGTCGCGATCAGCTCACGCAAAGCGGCCTCCATCTGGGCGACCTCGCGCGTCGGACCGGGCATCAGATCGTCCGGGTCGAAGCTTCCGAGCGCCGCCGCGCGGAGCGCGCGCAGGTTGAGCTGCGGTCCGTAACGGGGGTGGACGCTGTAGCGCCCGCTAATCCAGACCGGCTCGCCGGAACGCAGCAACGGCTTGAGGTCGGCGATCGCCTCCCAGACCATCGCCGCGAGCTGGCCGCTGCGGTCGGCAAAGGTGACTCGCAGGTACTCGCTGCCGTCGCGTTTGAGGCGCGTCTCGACCTCGCGCACGAGCAACGCCTGGTCGACTTCGTCGCCGTCGGTGAGCTCGCGAATCAGCATTTGCTTCACGGTAGAGGCGCTCGCGGACGGTAGGCTGAGAACGTGACCGGGAGCGTGGTTGTGACTGGCGGTACGGGTGGCCTTGGCAGCGCCGTGACGCAGACGCTGCTCGCCGACGGCTGGCACGTCGTCGTGCCCTACCACGACGAGCGCGAGCTCGAGCGGGTTGCGCAGCACGAACGGCTGGAGCTGGTCGAGGCCGACCTCTTCGAGCCTCTCGCGGCCGCCGCGGTGATCGCCCATGCCGCCGGGCGCGTTGACGCGCTCGTCAACCTGGTCGGCGGCTACGAGGCCGCCGGGCGCATTCACGAGACGCCGATCGAGGACTTCGAGCGACAGTTCCGCCTGAATCTGCGGCCCACCTACCTGATGTGCCACGCGGCGCTGCCGCGGATGCTCGATCAGGGCGCCGGCTCGATCGTCTGTGTCTCGACGCGAGCCGTGCTGCGACCGTTTGCCGGTGCGGCTGGCTACATCGCCTCGAAGACCGCGGTGCTCGCCTTTGTCGACTCACTCGCCGTCGAATACACGAAAGACGGCGTGCGCACGAACGCCATCCTTCCGAGCGTGATCGACACGCCCGCCAACCGGGCCGGGCAGCCGGATGCCGACCACTCTCGCTGGGTTAAACCTGACGAGATCGCCGCCGTGATCCGCTTTCTCTGCTCGGATGACTCGGCGCCGACGAGCGGCGCCCACATCCCCGTGTACGGCCGCGCCTGAGTGCGCGGGCCGGCGCTCACAGCGGACGTCGTGCTGCTCGCCGGCGAGCCCGCGAGCAGCGTGCTTCTGATCGAGCGCGGCAGCGAGCCGTTCAAGGGCAGTTGGGCGCTGCCTGGCGGATTCGTCGAAACCGGCGAGCGCGTTCACGACGCCGCGCTCCGCGAGCTCGCCGAGGAGACGGGCATCTCGCTCGAGGCCGAGCTGGCGCTGCTCGGCGTCTACGACACGCCGGGGCGTGACCCACGCGGGCCGACGGTGTCCGTCAGCTACGTCAGCCGCGCCACGACCCAGCTCCCCGCGACGGGCGGCGACGACGCAGCGCGCGCAGGGTGGTTCGCCCTCGACTCGCTGCCGCCGCTCGCCTTCGATCACGACCTGATCGTCGCCGACGCGACACGCTGGTCGGCCGGGCAGCGCTACAGCTAGAGCGCGTCGTCTTCGGCCAGCTTGCGCGTATCAACGGCCCGGTCAACCGCCGCGAGGACCCGCTTGGGAGCCGCGACGCCGACGAACGCGAACACCGAGTCATCGCTTGCCGCGGTGTCGAAGTCAACGGTGCCGATGTGCAGCAGGCGCTCGAACAACGTCTGCTTGGCCTCGACGTTCTGCACCCGGTCCAGTGTCGTGTGCTGCTCCTTGCGGGTGAGGAGGCCGTTACGGATGTAGAGGCGCCGATCGCTGATCGTGTAGCTGATCGCCGCGCGGCGCACGAAGCCGACGAGCAGCGAGATCAGGAAGATTCCCAGGAACACTGCGATCGCAATGCCCCAGCTCGCCGCGAGCTTGCCGATCACGCCGCCGAGCACCGCGAGGCCGATCCCGCCGAGGTGGAAGTCGAGCATCGAGCGCCACGACGGATGGCCCGAGTAGATGACCGTCTCGGTAGGAGGCGTGCTCACGTCGCGCGAAGCCTATCCAGGGACCAGCAGCTCGCGGAGGCTCGGAAACTACGCCCAGGACGGCTCGCGGCCATCGCGTCGCGCGTGAAAGCCCTCGGCCGCGTCTTGCGAGTACTCCTGGAGGTAGCGGATCAGCTCGCGGCGTTCCTGCTCGACGCCGGTCGGCGTGTCGACACCGAGACCGCGGTTGATCTGGCGCTTCGCGGTTGCCAGGGCCGAACGCGGCTTGTTGGTGAACGTGGCCACCAGCGCTGTGACCGCAGCTTCCAGCTCAGCCGCCGGCACCGACTTGAGCACCAGACCGATCGCAGCGGCCTCGCCACCGCTCAGCAGGCGACCGGAGTAGATCAGCTCGCGTGCCTGCTGCACGCCGATGGCGCGCGGCAGGCGGATGCTCGCCCCACCGCCCGGGACGATTCCGGCCGCTACCTGGCCGTCCCCGATCAAAGCCTCGTCAGCCGCAACGATCATGTCGCAGGCGAGCGCGAGCTCGAATCCGGCGCCGAATGCCTTACCTTCGACTTGCGCGACCACTGGAACGTCGAGCGACTCGATCGAAAGGCAGGCTGCGGCGAGTCGGGTCAGCACGTTCTCGAAGTACTCGGGATCGCCGTAGGCCTTGTCGAGCAGCTCATCGTCGAGCCCGACCGAGAACGCCTCGCTCGAGCCGCTGATCACCAGCGCCCGCACGCCGATGTCAGCCTGGACGTTGCGAACCACGTCGCCGAGGTCATCGAGCGCCTCCTCGGAGAGGCTGTTGAGCCGCTCGGGACGCGCAAAAACCGCATGCGCTACGCGCTCCTGCGTCGAATAGTCGAGCGTTGCGTGGCTCGTTGGGCCGGCCATACCTCACACCTCTCGTTAGACCTGCACGACATGCGCCACCCGCCGTCCGTGTACGGAGGGTCGGGCAAATGTTAGCCGCGCGCCCACGGGCTCCGGAATCGGGCGTGAACGAACGCTCGCCGTCGATCTGGCGCCAGGCACCGTGAGATCAGCCGGCACGCGCGACGCCGGCCAGGACCTCCACCACCAGCTCTCGCTCGGCGGCACGAACCCGCTCGCCGAGCGAGCTGACGTCGTCGCCGGCCAGCACGGGCACCACGACCTGCCGCATGATCTCCCCGGCGTCGTAGTCGTCGCTAACGCGGTGCACTGTCGCGCCGCTCCGCGCGGCGCCGGACGCGAGGACGGCTTCGTGCACGCGATCGCCGTACATCCCCTGCCCACCAAATGCCGGCAGCAGGGCCGGGTGGCTATTGAACACCCGCCCGTCGAAAGCACGAACGGTCAGCGGCCCGAGCTTCTTCATGTAGCCGGCCAGCAGGATGTGCGTGGCGCCCGCACCACGGACGGCCTCGAGCACCGCTCGGTCGAGCTCGACTGTGTCAGGGTGGGTGCGAGAGTTGACGACGACCGTGGGTATTCCGGCCGCGGCGGCGCGCGTGAGCACCTCGGCGCCGGGGTTGTTGGCGATCAGCAACACGGCGGTCCCGTCAATCAGTTGATCGCGCAGGGCATCGATCACCGCTTGGGCAGTGCTACCAGTATGAGAGGCAAGGATGGCGAGGCGGATCGGCACGCGCGGAGCGTAGCTGGGGCGGCTGGGGGCGGCTGCGGGAGCCGCCTTGCGGCGGCTCCTCGCCGGGCACCACTGCCCAACCGCGACGTTCCTTCTTGGGCCGCACGGTCGGGATGCTTGCTAGCGCAAGCATAATGCGGTAGACTTTGACCATGGCTGAAAACGCTGTTCTGTCAGGGGAAGCGCGACCGGGGGCGGTGCTCTCGGATGCGACTCGGCTTGGCGGCGTCGAACTCACGGTCACGGACCTCGAGCGCTCGATCGCGTTCTATGCGGGCGTGCTCGGGCTGCAGGTGCAGCGGCGCGAGCCAGGCGTCGTCGCGCTCGGTGCCGGCGGTGAGGCTCTCGTCACGCTGCACGAGAACGCGAGTGCGCAGCGACCTGGGCGCGAGTCTGGTGTCTACCATTTTGCGCTGCTGTTCCCGACGCGCGAGGACCTCGCGCGCGTCGTGGTGCGGCTTGCTGGCGCGCGCACACCGATTGACGGCGCCTCCGACCACGGCGTGAGCGAGGCGATCTATCTTTCCGACCCCGACGGGATCGGCGTCGAGCTCGCCGCCGATCGCCCGCAGGCCCAGTGGGCCCAACGTGCGGCTGAGGAGTTCCAACGCGGCGGGCCGGCCCCGCTCGACGTCCGCAACCTGCTCGACAGCGTCGCCGGCGAGGACCCGACACAACTCGCGCCGGCAGCTCTCAAACTCGGGCACGTCCACCTCCACGTCGGCTCGCTCGACGAGGGCCTCCGCTTCTACCGCGACGCGATCGGCTTCGAGGTCCAGATGGAGTTGCCGACCGCACTGTTCGTCTCAGCCGGCGGCTACCACCACCACGTCGCCTTCAACGTGTGGCGCGGACGGGGGGTGCCGGCGGCCCGCGCCGGCGTCGTCGGTCTGCGTCACTGGACGCTGATCTTGGACGGCGAGCAGGAGCTGAGCGCGGTGCGCAGCCGTCTCACCGCGCTCGGGTTCGAGCTGGAGGAAAGCGAGGACGGGTTGATCGCGCGCGATTCGGCGAACATCGCCGTGCGAATACGAGTCTAAGACTCGTTACCCGGGGCAGGTCGCCGCGGCGTCGGGTGCGAAGCGCGCGAAGACGGCTGCGAGCGTCTGTACTTCCGCCGGGCTGAGCCG
Source organism: Solirubrobacterales bacterium (assembly GCA_003132505.1). Lineage (GTDB taxonomy): Bacteria > Actinomycetota > Thermoleophilia > Solirubrobacterales > Solirubrobacteraceae > Palsa-513. The sequence continues at coordinate 46,441 of PKXY01000031.1, read as the reverse complement.
ATCGAAGAATGAGGTCTGTGCCGCGGAGCGGTGCGTGGTCTCTGCCTCGCGCAGCAGGACCGCACCGGCGTCGGTGAGGTGGGCATTGATCGCGCGTGCGTCAGAGGGGCAATGCCGGCGTTCGACGAGGCCGCGCTCCTCGAGTACGTCGACGATTCGCGACACTCGGCTCAGGCTGAGCCCGGTCTGCGTGGCGACCGTCGAGAGCCGAAGCCAGCGCTCGGGTGCCGCGGCGAGGCGGGCGAGCAGCTCCAAGCCGCTCAGAGTGAGACCGTGCTCGGCCTCCAGGCGCGCGTCGAGCTCCCGTGTCAACTGGCGATGGGTCTGGAGCAGCCCGATCCACGCGCCGGCGTAGCTCGGGTTCCATTGGGCCGAGCCGTCTGGCCCGTTGACCTGGCAGCCGACGGTCGTTGTATCAGTCTGTGTGGAAGTCTGTGGGGACATTTGTTTGCTCTAGCAAGTTTAGCGTGCGCCGCAACTACCCGATGCTATGTCAGGTGTGATGACTAGCCAAGGGCAACGTAGTAGGGGTGTGAAGCAGAGGATCGCGAGACGGCAGTGATCGCGGCCGTCGCAAGGGACGCCGACGCAGCACCGGGCGGGGAGTCTTTCGACGCCCTTTATCGCTCGTGCGCAGACGACCTGTTCGCCTACGTGGCCTCGCTGCTGCGCGACCGAAGCGCGGCTGAGGACGTGACCGCACTGGCATTCGAGCGCGCCTACCGTCGCCGGGCGCTGTTCGACCTGCGTCGGGGCACCGCGCGCTCCTGGCTCTTTGCGATCGCGCGGAACGCCGCCCTCGACGAGCTGCGGCGGCGGCGGCGCACACAGTCCTTGGTCGTCGAGCTGGCTGACGAGCGCACGGAAGACGATGGTGACGACGAGCTCGCCGAGCGCAGGGTGCTCGTCCGCGACGGCCTCGCTTCGCTCGACCCGCGCGAGCGCGAGGTGATCCTGCTCAAGTTCGTCGGGCGGCTCAGCAACGGCGAGCTCGCCCGCGTCCTCGGCTGCAGTGAGACCGCAGCCGGTACCCGCCTACACCGCGCGGTTTCGCGCCTTCGGGAGGTCTGCCATGTCCCGCAGTGATCTGAGTCCGCAAGCGAGCGCCGAGCTCGCCGCGCTCGACGCGATCCTCGACGGCGAGCCGGTCGGCGATGAGCACCTCGAGCTGGCGGCGCTGATTGCTTCCGTCAGGGGGATGAGCCCGGCCTTGGACGAACCGGGTCGTGCGCGGCTGGACGCGCGGATCGGACGCCTTCGCTCGCCGCGCCGACGTCATCCCCAGCGGTTTCGGCCAGGACGCCTCGCGCTGGCGGGTGGGCCACTCGTGGCGGCGCTGGTGGCAGTCGCCGTTGTCCTTGGCAGCGGTGTGCTGAACGGATCAAAGCCGGCTCCCAAGCTGCGGCCCACGGTCCTAAGCCCCGCCCTGCACGCACGCAGCACGCTACCGAAGGCCACGCCAACGGTCGGCGGTCTGGCCACCAATCGCGGCCCAGCCAGCGGCCCGACCTCAGCGACCAGCACCGTACTCTCACCAGCAGCTGGCGCCAGCGCAACCGCGCCGGCCACACCGGGCAGCACCAACTTCGCAGGCAACAACGTGAATCCCAGCAACCGCCTCGTAGCGCGAGGCGCTTCGTTGACGCTTGCCTCGACGCCGACGCAGATACAGACGGTGGCGAACGAGGTCGTCTCGAGCACACAGCGGCTGGGCGGGATCGTCGAGAGCTCGAACGTGAGCGTGCGCGGGATTGCGAGTTATGCGAGCTTCAGCCTGAGCGTGCCCTCGACGCGACTGGCGCAACTGATCGGAGCGCTCTCGAGCCTCACGGCGGTGCGCTCGCTCGAGCAGTCGGGGAGCGACATCACCGACAGCTACGACCGGGCGAGCACGCAGCTCGCGGACGAGAAGACGCAGCGCCGGACCCTGGTCAAGGCACTGGCGCAGGCGAGCACGCTGGCGCAGGCGCAGGCGCTCCAGCAGAAGATCGCCCACGTCGACAACGCGATCGCAGCTGCGACGAACCGTGTCGGGACGTTGCTTACAGAGGGACGCAACGCTCGCATGTCGGTCCAGATCATCGCCACATCGGCGGGCGGCGGAGTCGGCGGGTCGGGCCCGGTGAAGCGAGCGCTCAATGATGCTCTCGCGGTGCTCGACGTCGCCCTCGCGATCGCGCTAGTGGCGCTCGCGATCGTGCTCCCAGTCGGCCTCGTGGCGCTGCTGCTCTTCTGGGGCACGTCCTCGGTTCGCCAGCGTTCGCGTGAGCGCGCGCTGGCAGCCTCGGCGCCGCACTGATCAGGCGCTGATCGTTACATGCCCCGGCTGGTCTGCGACGCGTGCGAGCCATTCACGAACGGCCGGGTAGCGCTCGAGGTCGAAGCCACCCTCGCCGGCGACGTGTGTGTATGCGTAGAGCGCGATGTCGGCGATCGTGTAATCGCCACCGACAAAGAATCGCTGTCGGCTCAGCACGCGCTCCATCGCGTCCAGCGCGAGGTAGCCGGTCGCGCGCCGCGCCTCGATCTCCTGCGATGACGGCGGGCTGGGCGCGAATGCGACCCAGAAGCGAACCACCGCAACATACGGCTCGTGGCTGTATTGCTCGAAGAACAGCCACTGCAGCACCTTCGCGCGTTCATAGAGATCGTGCGGCAGGTACGGCGTGCCGCTCGCGAAGTAGTAGATGATCGCGTTCGACTCGGCGATCGCCCGGCCGTCGTCCAGCACGATCGTCGGCACGCGCAGCCCCGGGTTCAGCTCGCCGAGCAGCTGCGCGCGGTTCGAGCGGTCGACGACGCTGAGCTCGTGACGCTCGTAGCCGATGCCCAGCTGCGCGAGCAGCAGTCGCACCTTGTAGCAATTGCCCGACACCTGGGAGTTGTAGAGCAGCATCGCGCCCGGAAGCGTAGTCGTGAGGCCTGACGCGTGGCAGCCGCTGCGTATTAAGACGCAGGGTCGGCGAAGCGCTCAGCCACGCTCGTCATGATCATGCCCATCGCAGCGGCCGCAGGCGTCAGCCGTGAGCCCTCGGGGGTCGCAGCGATCACGTTGCGGACCGGGCTGGAGGGCGAGAGCGCGCGGATCGCGACGTCCTCGCGCGCGCTCGCGACCGCGAGCTTGGGGATCAGCGCGACGCCGACGCCGGCCGCGACGAGCCCCTGCACCGTCTGGTAGTCGTCACTTTCGAACGACACGATCGGCTCGAAGCCGGCGACGTGGCAGCAGCGCACGACATGCCGGGCGCACGCGCTCGAGGAAGACGTCTGCACCCAGGCTTCGGCGCGCAGGTCGGCGAGGCGCAGCGTCCGCCGGCGGGACAGCGGGTGGTCCGCGGGTAGCGCCAGGAACATCGGGTCCTCGAACAGCGGCTGGCGCACGAGATCGGCAACGAGCGACTCGCTCGTGCCCTCGAACTCGAACAGTAGAGCGAGATCGAACTCGCCGGCGTAGAGGCGGGGAGCGATCTCCTCAGGTTCGCCCTCGGCGAGTGTCAGCTCGACCTCCGGGTGCTGCGCCCGGAACATCGCGATCGCGAGCGGCATCAACGTGGCGCCGGCGGTCGGAAAAGAGGCCATGCGCAGTTGCCCGCCCCGCAGCCCGGCGATCGCCTCGAGATCGGCTTCGGCTGCAGCCAGCCGACCGAGGATCCCCTCAGCGTGCGCGAGCAACGTGCTTCCGGCGGTCGTCAGGCGGACGCCGCGCGGTAGGCGCTCGATCAGCGTCACGCCGGTCTCGGCTTCGAGGGCGGCGATCTGCTGTGAGACGGCGGACTGCGTGTAGGAGAGCTCCTCGGCGGCAGCTGAGATCGAGCCTTGCTTGGCGACCTCGACGAAAACCTTCAGACGACTGACTTGAAGCATTAGGTGGCCTAATGGATTAGATAAAGAATATTACTTGAGCTGATGGGTAAAAAGTGCGATAACTAAGGCAGCCTCCAAAGATTTGCGTGGGTCCGCCAAGGACTCGCGACCGAAAGGACAGACAAAAAATGGCAGCAAACATCATCATCTCATTCGACGGTTCCGAGAACGATCACGACGCCCTGGCACTCGGGCGCCTGCTCTCAGACGGTGGTTCGGGCGTTTCAATCGCCTACGTACGCCACAGCCGCGAGAGCGATCAGGGCCGTGAGCAGCGGGCCCAGGGCGACGCCCAACGGATCGTCGATCGCGGCGCCGCGTGGTTCGCTGAGAACGGGCACCAGGACGTCGAGCGCCACGTCGTCGTTCACGCCTCGACCGGTGAGGGCCTCCGCGCGCTCGCCGAGGAGCAGCACGCTGACGTCATCGTGTTCGGCTCGGACTGGCACACGACACCCGGTCACGTGCAGCCCGGCCAGTCCGCGCTGCGCCTGATGGACGGCGGCCCGTCGGCGATCGCAATCGCCGCCGCAGGCCTGCGCGACCGCACTGACGCGCGGATCGCCAACGTCGCCCTGCCAGGCGGCGAGGTCGACCCCGCCGCACGCGAGACCGCCGAGGCATTTGCCACGCGCAGCAGCACGCCGCTCGCGCTGCCGACGCAGGCGAACGTGGACCTGCTCGTCGTCGGCTCGCGCCCTGGCGCGACCGAGGGCCAGGTCAGCCTGAGCGCCGCGGCCGAGTACCTCGTCGAGACGACCAACGCCTCGGTGCTGGTCCTCCCGCGCGGCACAGCGTTTGGCGTCTCCCATTCCCCGACCGCTCAGCACCAGAGCGTCGGCCAGAGCGCCAGCAGCACCAACGAGGCCTAGCAGCACAGCCAACCGCCGCACTCGCGCGCGACTCAGTGCGCGAATGCGGCGTCGTGCTGCCCGCCGTCCTGTATCGGCTGTGTCAGCCCGCTCAGCACCTTGGTCCGGTCGCGCAGGTCGTTGAGGAATAGATCGGCCATGTCGTGCGTCATGCCGGCCCGGACGACGAGTCGCAGGACGGAGAGGTCCTGCCTGTTCTCGGGAAAGCTGTAGGCCGGCACCTGCCAGCCGCGCCCGCGCAGACTCGCCGAGACGTCGAAGACGGTGTAGTTCTCGACCTCCGGGCTGAGCGTGAATGCGAACACAGGCAGCTCTGAGCCGTCGCTGATCAACTCGTAAGGGCCGATCTGAGCGATCTCCGCGGCGAGGTACTGTGCGACGTCGGATGACCGTTGCTGGATCCGGCGGTAGCCCTCATGCCCGAGCGAGGTGAACATGAAGTACTGGGCGATCACCTCACTGCCGGGCCGCGAGAAGTTCAGCGCGAACGTCGGCATGTNNACGCCGGGGTAGACGAGGCCGTACTTGTGTCCGGATGCGTTGATCGACTGCACCCGCGGGATGCGAAAGTCCCATTCGATCTCGGGCTGGATGAACGGCGCGACGAACCCGCCCGAAGCCGCGTCGACGTGGAGCGGCACGTCGATACCGCTGTCGCGCTCGAACTCATCCAGCGCCGTCGCGATCTCCGCCACCGGCTCGTAGCTGCCATCGAAGGTCGAGCCGAGCACCGCGGCGACGCCGATCGTGTTCTCGTCGCAGTGCTTGACCGCCTGCTCGGCGTCGAGGTGGTAGCGCGATCCCTCCATCGGCACGAGCCGGGGCTCGACATCCCAATAACGGCAGAACTTCTCCCAGCAGACCTGCACGTTGGCGCCGGTCACGAGGTTCGGTCTGTCGGTCGCCTTGCCGGCGGCCCGCATCCGCTCGCGCCAGCGCCACTTGAGCGCGAGCGCGCCGAGCATCACGGCCTCGCTCGAACCGGTGGTCGAGCAACCCGTCGCACCCTGCTCCGGGGGGGCGTTCCAGAGGTGGGCGATGATGTTGACACAGCGCGCCTCGATCTCCGCCGTCTGCGGGTACTCGTCCTTGTCGATCATGTTCTTGTCGGCGGTCTGGGCCATCAACTCCCCGGCGAGGCTGGGCATCCATGTGGTGACGAACGTGGCCAGATTAAGTCGCGCGCTGCCGTCCAGCAGCAGCTCGTTCGAGATCAGCTCGTAGGCGGTCTGCTGACCCAGGCCGTGCTCGTAGAGCGAGTGGCGTGGGCACAACTCCCCCTGGTCAACCCGCGCTGACCGTTTGCTGTGGCGCTGCCTTGCCAGACCCATCCTGTCCTCCTCGCTCGCGTGCTTCGGGCGATCCTACGGCTCGCCGCCTGAGGATGGTCTACTTAGAACTGCGCGGCGCCCGGCGGAGGGGCGGGTTTGCCGATCACGAACGGAAGGAGTTGTCGCGATGGAGACCTGGGACGCGATTCGGGCCAGGCGCAATGTGCGCTCGTTCACCGATCAACCGCTTGCAGACACACAGCTGGACCGCATCCTTGAGGCCGCGCGGCGGACTCCCTCGGCTCGCAATCGGCAGCCTTGGGACTTCGTGCTGGTGACCGACCGCCCGCAACTCCAAGCGCTCTCGAAGGTCTGGGTTGGTGCGGCGCACGTAGCCACGTCGGCAGCGACGATCGCATTGATCGCTCCAAGCTTCGACGACGCGCGCGAGCAGTCGATCGAGCAGTACGACCTCGGCCAGGCAACGATGAGCATCCTCATCGCAGCGGCGGACCTCGGGCTCGGCACAGGGCACGCGGCGGTGGGAGACCAGGATCTCGCGCGCGAGCTGCTCGGCTTCCCGGAGGACCGATTCTGCGCCTACCTGATCGCGATCGGCCACCCAAGCGAGCGGCCGCTCGCGCCGCTCACGAAGATCAACCGGCGGGCGTTTGACGACGTTGTCCACCGCGGTCGCTGGTAGGGGCCGGGCCGTTCCGCTGCCGGCGCCCGCTATCGTTCCCCCGATGGGCGACCTGCAGAAGCGTCCCAGCTACACCCCGCGCCGCGTGCGCGAGCGGCGCGCCTACCGGCTGGCGGTTGGTGGCGGCGTCCTCGGGCTCGCCGGCGTCGTCGGGGTCGTCTTGGCCGTTGCCGGCGTGATCGGTGCGACGCTGCCCATTCTGGCGCTCGTGCTGGCCGCCGTCAGCGCGTTTCTGTTCCGGCGCACAGTCGCCAGCTGAGCCTCGCCACAGGTTTCGCCGGCAGCTTCAGATCCCAGCGCGCTCGCCGCCGACGGCACGATTCGCTACTCCGGACGCCAGGACCTCGAGCGCGTCAGGATCGCAACCACTTCGCGGCAACGGCTCGGCGACCCGGAGCGGCAGGCGGCTCGATCCAAAAGACGGCGAGAAGGAGCGATGCGACGACGGCGACGCTGGCCCAAACCGGCCAGCCGACGGGCGGGCTCCACTGAGCCACACCAAGAAACCAGGTGGGCCCGCCGGCGCCGACGGCGTAGCGCTGCGCGTTCGTCCACCACGCGATCAGCTGCACCGCCCCGGCGATCACCGCGACGGCTGCGAGGAGAGCTGCCGGCAGCGTCGCTGGAAGGCGAGCCCGTCCGCGCCGCAGAGCCTCTGCGGCGACGAGCGGAATGACGACCGCCACCGGCAGCGTGTAGCGACCCTGTAGTCCGAAGCCGGTGAAGCGAAGCGACGCCGCGAACAGGTAGATGGGAAACGCCACCGCGATGAGGGCGGCGACGGCGATTGCGACGCGCGCGCCAGCTCGCCCGACGGCAAGCGCTAGACCGAGCAGCACGGCGGCCGCGAGCGCCCAGAGCCACTCCAGGCTCGGGCTGAGCGGCACGTTCAGATAGCCGAAGTTGCCGATGAACTCGCCGAGGATGCTGTGCAGGTCCTGAGCACCGGCGCTCAACACGTCAAGTGCCGGAAACGGGGTGAAGACGACATGCGGCTCGTATTTCGCCTCCCAGTAGCGGTTGAGCGCGATCGCGACAAAGACCGCGACGGCGCTCGCGAGGGCGGGCCGTCCGCCGCGGCTTACCAACGCCCACGCCGCGCGCGGTCCGACAAGAGCCACCGAGATCGCGAGGTCGAACGCAATCCAGACTGGGCCGAGCGGACGGCTCAGCGCGAGCACTACGCCGCACGCCCCGGCGAGCCCCCAGACACCCCGCGACGCTACGTGTTCGCTGTCGCGTCCGATCCGCAGTAGAACTGCGAAGAACGCGAGCGAGGCCATGATCTCGGTGCTCGAATCGCTCATGCTGGCGCCGAGGTAGACGACCATTGGCGTGAGCGCGAGAATGATCCCGACAAGCGACGGAGCGCCGAAGCTCTCGTCCCAGAGCGCCCAGATGGCGACCGCGAGCAGCGCGAGCCAGATCGCGAGCGTTGCCAACCGGGCCAGTCGCAGCGAGCCGCCGGCATGATCGTCCGCCCGCAGGACGAGCGCAGGGAGCAGGAACGGCAAGGGCTGGTAAGTGCCGACGTAAGTGAATTCGCGCACGCTCGCCGTGTTCTCCGCCGCGTTCTCGGTGCAAGCCGCAGAGATATCCGGGTCGAGCAGCTCGCACGAATAAGCATCCGGCGAGAGGCCGGAGGGCACGATCACTCCGCGTGAGGTGCTGGCCATGGCCTGCTGGCGCAGCGGCACAGCGCTGACGGGTTGGCCGTGCCCGGGGGCACCGATCAGTGCACCATCGCTGATCCCCACCGCACGCAGAAACTGGGCGGCCTCATCTGGTCCGGTGAACGGCGGGTCGCTGAACACCCACGCCAGCCCGAGCGCTGCGTATGTGACCAGCAGCAGCCAGCGCGCCGAGCCGGCGCGCAGCCACCGCGAGCCCGGCCCTGCCGCTGTCGGGTCGTGCGCGGATCGGTGCATCAGCCGTGGGGCAGGATGCTAACGGGAGCGCCGGGCCTGTTTCGCTCCTCCCGCCCACCTAGCGGCCAAGACGGCCGCCGCGGCGAGGCCGTGACAGGTACCGCCTACACTGGCGCCAAAGGGTTTTCGACACCGCGAGAGGGAGCGTTGAATGACGACGAAGGCCGACTTCACAGCGCAGGAGTGGGAGCTGATTCTCGAGGGACCGCCGAGCGCGGGCATGATCGTGATCACGGCACAGCGAGGCGGGATGCTGCGCGAGACGGTCTCAATGGCGAAGGCCTACGTCGAGGCACGCCAACACCACGGTCAAAGCGAGTTACTCGACGAGATCGTCGCAGTGAAGCCGAAGCTCGATCACACGCGCTACCACTCCATCGAGGAGCTCGAGGAGCACTCGCTGGGCCATCTTCGCGACGCGGTTGCCCTGCTCGAGAGCAAAGCGACTCCTGAGGAGCTGGCGCAGTACAAACGTTTCATCGTCGACCTCGCGGACAAGGTCGCGCACGCACACCGAGAGCATGGCGGCGGCGCAGACGGAGTCAGCGACGCCGAGCGCGCGGCGACTGCCGCGATAGCACAAGCCCTCGGCTAGCATCGGTCGCGACCGGTCGGTCAGACCTCTGCGCTCCGATAGACTCGGGAGGTAGCTCCACGGCTGAGTGTTGTGCTCTCGCATTTCCCTGTGGCTAGATCACCCCGGAGAGTGCAAGGAGTGGAACTAGATGGCGAAAGAGCCTTCGGAGGAGCAGCCTGGCGGGCGTTCGACGTCCGCGACGACGTACAGCGATCTCCTGCTTGAGATCGCCGCGCGTAACGAGCAGGCGCACAAGGAAGCGCGCGAGCTTCGAGCCACACGTGAGCGCGAGGAGCTCGGAATCGTCGCGCGTCATCGATTCGACCTCGACCGGTGATCGCGCGAAGCCAGGCCGGTGGTCGCGCCTAGCTGGCGGCCACAACCTCCTGGCGAAAGCGGGCCATGACGTCGGGAAGACCCGCAGCGAGAATGAGATGGCGCAAGCCGATCCGCTCGACACGTTCGGCAAGTTGCGCCCGCATACGCTCGGCTGAACCCAGGAACACATAGGGACAGTCCGCGAGCGACTGGCGGTCGATTCCTGCGTCCTTGCAGAGTTCGGCCTCGACGACCTCTAGCTCCCTCTCAGAGCAGAAGCGGACCGCGTTGACGATGACAGAGAACTCCACGGCGTTCGGGTGTCGTCCCGCCGCTCTGGCGCTTTCCTGAACGCGCCGTACTGACTCCTCCAGATCGTCGACCGTCGTGGTGAATCGGCGTGCCAGGTCCCTCAGGGCAGGATGAGGGCCCCCGAGCTTGAGACGGCGCGACGAGCCGTTGAGATCGAGCACGTCGGCATGTCGTCCGGCGATCTCGAGGAGACGATCGGAGCCACCACCGAGCAGGAGGCGAGGCGGAGGCGAGGGCGGTGGGCCAAGCGACAGCTCGCGCACGGGGACGTACTCGCCTCCGAGCTCGGCAAAGCCGTCGTCGAAGAGCGCTCGAGCCAGCAACGCCGCGTCCTCGAGGCGGTCCATCCGCCGGGCCAGGGGCGGGAACTCCATGCCAAGCGCATCGAACTCCTCGCGGTTCCAGCCGGCACCAATTCCAGCAAGGACCCGCTCGCCGCCGAACTGCGTCGCCAGCTCGATAAACGATCGCAGAGCCAGCGCGGGGTGTGCCAGTCCGATGTTGACGACGCTCGTGCCCAAAATGAGTTGGTCCGACATGGTGCCGGCCAGCGCGAGCTTGACGAAGGGATCGCCGCCGCCGATCGCTTCGCGTCGAGACCTGCCATGGCTGATGAACAGGTGGTCGGCCAGAAACATGCCGTCCAACCCGGCGTCCTCGATCGACCGGACCTGCTCTCTGAGTCCGGTCGGGGCCGTAACGCCCATTGCGTGGACCTTGATCACGACGATTTGGTCTTACGCGGTCGGCGTCGGCTCTGTGCACTGCATGCCGACGAGTCTAGGCCAAGCCCTCATCTCGACATCATCACCATCGTCGTGACGTTGCGGCGCCCCTCCGCGCTTACGGTAGGCGCCAGGTTCCGTCTTCGGCGAGTACCTCGACGTCGCGTCCGTCGCGCGTGCGGCCGCTGACACGGACACCCGGCCCGCCGATCATGAAGTCGGTGTGCACCGCGCTTGTGTTGATCCGGCCGGCTGACTGCGGGTCCTCGGAGAGAAAGCCAAAGCCGCGGCCGATCGCGATGTGACTCGCCGCGTTCTCGTCGAGCAGGGTGTGACGGAACACGGTGTCGAGCGGCCCGATCCGGCCACTCCCATCGACGAGCGCGACCTCGCCAAGACGGGCGGCACCATCGTCGCGTGAAGCGAGCTCGCGCAACAGCTCGGCACCGCTGTCAGCCTCGATCTCGACCGCACGCCCGCGCTCGAAGCGCATCCGCAGCCCGGTGACGGCTCGGCCGTTGACGAGCAGCGGCTTGGTCGAGCGCACGACGCCCTCGGTTCGCTCAGGATCGGGGCTTGTGAACACCTCCTCGGTCGGGATGTTCGGCAAGTGCTCACGGCCCCACACCGTGGTCAAGCCGCCACCCAGCCACCCTACGCCTGGCAAGAGCCCGACGTGCAAGTCCGTCCCCTCGCCCTCGAAATGCAGCGTGTCAAGCTGCGCCAGGGTCAGCCGCTCGGCCGCGCCGGCAAGATCGGCGGTCCGCTTGCGCCACGCCGCGCCCGGGTCAGGCTCGTCGAGCCGGCAGACACGCTCGATCTGTGACCACAGCCGCTCGAGCGCCGCGTCACCGTCGAGATCGGGGTGGACCAGGCCGGCCCACCCGCGGCTCGGCGAGGGCACGATCCCCCAGTTGACGGTCCGCTCCCCAACCACCACACCCCACTCCGGGACCGGGACGGTGTCGCGCCCCAGGCGCCCCGCATCAATGTCGTCGTAAAGCCCGGGCGCCGGATCACCGGCGCCCGTGATCGCCGAACCACGCAGCCCCGCGAGCTGGGTCGGGAGCTCGTGCACCCATGGAGAGACCCAGCCGAGCGCACCGTCAGCCGCCTCCTCGAGGCGGATCTTCCGCACGAGCGGGTCGTTCCACTCGACGTCCACCTGATGGGCGCCCCGGCGGTAGGCCGCACGAACGATGGCGCGCACAAGCGGCGCGTCTACGAGATGGGCCCGCACGATCACGGTCTGCCCGTCGGCCACGTTCGCTGAGACCTCAACGGCGAGCGCACCAAGCCGCTCGATGCGCGCGGCCTGATCGTCAGCCATAACCCAAGCCTATCGCGACCCGTGCCGCGATTCGAAACCGCCGCGATCGTCGAAGCGCCCGCGATTGCTGGTGATCACGGGCCCCAAAGCCCGATGTCGCTTCGCGAAGCACCCCGATCATCGGCTGTTTGACCCGCGCCCCGGCGGCTGGGCTCAACGCAGTCAGAAACGAGTGAGCGACAGCGAAGAAACCTCGTCATTTGCGGGCTTTCTTCGAATGGCGAGACCCAGACTCGAACTGGGGACACCACGATTTTCAGTCGTGTGCTCTACCAACTGAGCTATCTCGCCGGGCCGCCGATGGTAGCGACTCTGTGAAGCGGTCCGGCGGTCCGGGCGGCGGGTTAGTGCGGAGCGTCCGCCGTCGGCCAGCCGGCGCGCGGGTCAGGCAGTGGCGTGAGGCTCGCTTCGATGTCGGCGCGACGCGATTCGAGCCAGGGTGGCAGAACGACCTGCCGACCGAGCTCGCTCACCGGCACGTCGTGCGCGAATCCTGGCCCGTCGTCGGCGATCTCATAGAGGACCCCGCCCGGCTCGCGGAAGTAGATCGAGTGGAAGAAGTGGCGATCGATGATTGGCGTACTGGCGACGCCCGCTGCCTGCAGACGCTCGTGCCAGAGCGGGTGCTCGGCGACGGTTGTGCCCCAAGCCACGTGGTGGATCGTCCCAGCGCCCGGCCGCGCGCGCTCGTCGGGCGGCGCGTCGAAGGCGATCGTGCCGCCGCGCCTCGCACCGCGGAGCTCGAGCGTGCCATTGCCGTTGCTTTGCGCTGCGAGCACCTGCTCGAGAAGCGCTCGGCTCGCATCCTCGCGGAGGCTGTAGGTGCGCACGCCGGCGAAGCCAAGCAGCGCGTGCTCCGCCGGGATCTCGGGGTGAAACGCGCGCAGCGGAACGTCGGGGACGTCCTCGACGCGCAGCTCGTGCTCGAGGCCTTCGGGATCGGCGAAGCGGACCGAGCTTTGGTCGGCGGCCCGGCCAATCTCGAACTCGGCGAGGCGCTCCGCCCAGAAGGCGAGCGAATCGCTCGACCCGACGCGCCAGATGACGCGATGGGCCATGCCGGCACCGGCGCGACCACGTGCTGCCCCGGGATATTCGAAGAACGTCAGGTCGGCCCCGGGCGAGCCTTCCTCGTCGGCGAAGAACAGGTGGTAGACGGTCGGGTCGTCCTGGTTGACCGTCTTCGTGACGAGGCGCAGGCCGAGCACACGCGTATAGAAGTCGACATTGAGCGGTGCGTCGCCGGTGATCGCGGTGACGTGGTTGATCCCTTCGAGTCGCAGGTCCTGCAGGTTGTGCTCCGCGGACATTGGACCGCCTTTCGTCAAATACTTATCTGCGCAGACAACTACATCACCGCCTGGTCAACCGACTCAACGCGGTCCGGCGCCGATCGCCGAGCCGGCGAGCGCCACGAGCCTGCCCTTACTAGCGATGCATTGGATCGTGTAGCGCGAGCCGAACTCGAGCCACTCGATCGTCGCCGGGGCGCACGACGCACCGCAGGAGCTGGCGCGGTAGCGACCGGTGATGCCCTTGCTCAGCGCAACGCGACCGTCGAGGTCGAGCCGGCCCGCCCCACCCCAGAACTCGGCGACGAAGCAGGCGCTCGAGTCACGGCAGTCGCGAACGGCCGCGAGCTGGATGTCGTAGCCGGCGGCGTTTGCTCCGCCCGACGCGTAGAGGTGCGAGGCGGGCAGTCCGGCGTCGATCCGAGAGGGGATCAGGACACGGACGCCGCTCCGCTTGGCCTTTGCGATCTGGACCGCGAGGATCGCCGTCAGATCAACGGTCTTCGCAGAGGAGGCCGCGAACGACACGCCACCCGAGCACGACAGCGCTGCCACGCAAACAAGGCCCAGCCCGTGAAAGCGCATGCGGCCGACCGTAGCAAATCGCAAAGCCGTAGCGGCGGCTAACGGCTCACTCCGGATCGCCGTCGGCGACAGCCTCCGCGGCCGCCTCGCCCGGTGCCTGCAGCGGAAAGTGGCAGGCGGCCACATGGCCAGGACCGAACGAGCGCAGCAGCGGCTCCTCCTCGGCGCAGAGGTCCTGGGCTCGCGGACAGCGTGTCCTGAAGCGGCAGCCTGATGGAGGGTTCCGGGGGCTCGGCAGCTCGCCGCTGATCGCGATGTCAGCCCGCTTGACCGCCGGGTCGGGTACCGGGATCGTCTTGATCAGCGCATCGGTGTAGGGATGCGCGGCTCGGCGGTAGATGTCATCGCCATTGCCCAGCTCGACGAGCTTGCCGAGGTACATGACGCCGATCCGGTCGGAGAGGTACTTGACCACGGCGAGATCGTGCGAGATCACGACGGAAGCCGTGCCGCGCTCGAGCTGAAGCCGGCGCATCAGGTTCAGGATCTGCGAGCGGATCGAGACATCGAGCGCGCTCACCGGCTCGTCGGCGACGATCACCTTAGGGTCGAGCATTAGGGCGCGGGCCAGGCCGACGCGTTGCCGTTGCCCACCGGAGAACTCGTGCGGGTAGCGCTCGAGCGCGGTCTGCGGCAGCCCGACCTCACGCAGCACGGTCGTGATCCGCTCGTCCTGCTCCTGCCGCGAGCCGATCTTCTGAATCTCCAGCGGCTCGCGCAGGATCGCCTGGACCCGCATCCGCGGATCGAGCGAGGCGTAGGGGTCCTGGAACATCATCTGCAGGTCGCGGCGGGCGCGGCGCAGGGCGCGACCCTTCAGCGCAAAGACCCGCTTGCCCTCGAGCTCGACCGTGCCGCCGTCAGGCAGCTCGGCACCGACGATCAGCTTTCCGAGCGTCGTCTTGCCGCAACCGGACTCGCCGACGAGTCCGAACGTCTCGCCGGCGTCGACGTGGAGCGTGACGCCCGATACGGCCTTGACCGAGTCGACCTTGCGCCGAAGGATGATCCCGGCGGTCACCGGAAACTCGCGCACGACGCCGTCGAGTTCGAGCAGATGGCGGCCATTCGCCGTAGCGGCGATCGGGACCTTTACCGACTCCGGCGGGACGATCGTCGGCAGGCGCTCGATCGGACCGTCGACCGGATGCCAGCAGGCAAACAGGTGACCTTCGGCTCCGTCAAGCGGCGGCTCGTGCTCGCGGCACTCGTCTGTCGCGTACGCGCAGCGCGCGGCGAAGCGACAGCCACTGGGCGGCGGCGCGAGATCCGGCGGCAGCCCGGGAATCGTGTACAGCGCCTTCTCGCGATCCTGGTCGAGGCTCGGGATCGAGCCAAGCAGCGCCTGGGTGTAGGGGTGGCGCATGCCGGTGAAGAGGCGGTAGGTCGTCGCCGTTTCGACAATCCGTCCGGCGTACATCACGTTGATTCGGTCAGTGCGACCCGCTACGACGCCCATGTCGTGGGTGATCAGGAGCGTCGACATGCCGAGGCGCTCCTCGAGGTCGTCGAGCAGCGCGAGGATCTGAGCCTGGATCGTGACGTCGAGCGCCGTCGTGGGCTCGTCGGCGACCAGCACTTTTGGCTCGCAGGCGAGCGCGATCGCGATCATCACGCGCTGGCGCAGGCCGCCCGAAAGCTGGTGCGGGAAGTCGTCGAAGCGCTCGCGCGGGTGAGGCAGGCCGACGAGCTCGAGCACCTCGAGGGCGCGGTCGAGAGCCTCGTGCTTGGATACCCCCCGATGCAGCCGCACCGGCTCCATGACCTGTCTGCCGATCGTCATCGTCGGGTTCAACGAGGACTGCGAGTCCTGGAAGATCATCGCGATCTCGTTGCCCCGGATCGTGCGAAGTTTGCGCTCCGGCAGACCCACGAGCTCGAGACCGCTGAGCTTGATCGAGCCTTCGACGATGTGGCCGCCGTGGGGCAGCAGGTTGAGCAGGGACAGACCTGTCATCGACTTGCCGCAGCCGGACTCGCCGACCAACCCGAGCGTCTCGCCGGCTTTGATTTCGAAGCTGACATCGCCGACCGCGTGCACGACCGAGCGCGTCAAGTTGATGTGCGTCGAGAGCCCGTTGACCTCCAGGACGCTCGTGGCTGGCGGTGCGCTCACCGCTTCCGCAGCCTCACGTCAAAGGCGTCACGCAGCGCGTCGCCGACTAGATTGCACGCCATAACGACGAGAACGAGGCAGGCGCCCACCGGGTAGACAAGCCACCAGTAGCCGCTCGAGACAGCGTCCTGCGCGTTGCCGAGCATGTCCCCCCACGAGGCGGTCGGATAGGCGAGGCCGAAACCGAGGAAGCCCAGGTAGGCGATCAACAGGATCGAGTCTGCAATCAGGAAGGTGATGTTCACGATCACGACCGAGAGCGCGTTCGGGATCAGATGGCGCAGGATCAGCCGACGCCGCGTCCCACCCATGATCCGCGCCGCGGTGACGAAGTCGCGCACCCGAAGCGTCAGCACCTCGCCGCGCACCAGACGCGACGGAGCCTGCCACGAGAAGAGACCGATGATCAGGCTCTGCGAGATGAGCGTTGCGTGATAGCGCGTCGCGAGGATCAGCACGATGAACAGCAGCGGGATAGAGAGCAGGATGTCGACGAAGCGCATCAGCACAGCGTCGACGATGCCGCCCACCAGACCGGCCAGCGCGCCGTAGAGCGTTCCGATCACTGTTGCCATGAAGGCCGCAAAGAAGCCGATCTCCAGTGCCGTCTGCCCGCCGACCATGATGCGGCCGAACTCGTCGAAGCCGTTGTCGTCGGTGCCGAGGAGGTGCGCAGCCGCGGGCGCCATGTCGCTCAGGAGCGGCTGCGTGAGCGTCTGGTTGGTCGGGTAGACGATCGGCCCGAGGAAGCAGAACACGATGAAGAAGACGATGATCCCGAGACCGACGACGGCGAGGCGGTTGCTGAAAAACTCGTGTGCCGCGAGGCGCCACCCGCTCGTGATGAGCGCTACCTCGCCGCCCTCGGGGGCAGTCGTCGGGATGTTCGGCGAGCCGAACGGCGGTACGCCCTCCATCATCTCCTGGGCGCCGGGCTCAACCAAGGCGGATACGCGGATCGGCCGCCGCTACGGCGATGTCTGCGACCAGGTTCCCGGTGACTGTCAGCACTCCACCGATCAGCGTGTAGGCCAGCAGTACGGGGTAGTCGAGCCCCTGCAGCGCGTTGTAGAAGAGCAACCCGAGCCCGGGGTAGTTGTAAAGCGTCTCGGTGATGATGTTGCCGGCGAGCAGCCCCGGTATCGCGAGCCCGACGAGCGTGATCATCGGCAGGCAGGCGTTGCGGACAAGATGCCGCGCGAGCACGACGCGCTCGGATAGACCCTTGGCGCGCGCAAGGCGGATGTAGTCCTGGGCGAGGGCATCCAGCGCCGATGAGCGCATATAACGGCTGAAGCCGGCAACGGTGAGCGCGGCAAGCGTCACGATCGGCAGAGTGAGCTGCGCCGGGTGCGTGAATGAGGCCCACACGCTCGTGACGTTCGAGCTAACGAGCGGCGGGAAGATGTGCAGGTCGAGCGCGAAGAACTGGATCAGGATGAGGCCGAGGAAAAAAGCAGGCATCGAGTAGAGCGTGAATGTGATCGCGGTGGCCGCGTAGTCGCTGACGCTGTTGCGCTTGACCGCCTGCGCGATCCCGAGTGGCAGAGCGATGATCAGAGCGAGCACCAGCGCGCTCCCCGAGAGGTACGCCGTACGACCGGCGTTCTCGTCCAACAGCGCGGCGACGCTCTGGCCTTGCTTGTACGAGTAGCCGAACTTGAGCTGGACCGCGTTCCAGACGTAGTTTCCGATCTGAACGATCAGCGGCTTATCGAAGCCGTGAACCCGGTTCCACTGAGCGACGGCTTTCGGGTTGGCGTGGGTCCCGAGCGCTGCATAGACCGGGCTGCCGCCGGCAAAGTTGAGCAGCGCATACGACACTGCCGCGACGCCGATCGCGATGATCACCGCAGCGACGCAGCGACGGATGATGTAGCCGGTCACGGTGCGAGGTTCGCGATCGATGCTCGGCGCGCCCGCCGCCGGCTGCGAGGCCTGCGGCGGGCGCGCGTTGAGCGACTCACGAGAACGGCGACCTTAGCTTCCTACTTCTTCACGTACCAGTACTCCGGGAACGTCTGGTACTGCGTCAGGGCAAACCACGACGCGGCGGTCCCGCCGATCTTGTTGCTGACGGCGTAGACCAGGTCGGGGTTAGGTGCGAACAGCGCCGGAACCGTCTTGGCGACGTACGACGCCTCCTGCGTGACAGCTGATGTGCTCGTGCCGTAGACCGAGTTGTGGATCAGTTGGTTCATCGTCGCGTTATCGAAGTCGCCCTGGTTGTAGGTGCCGCCGGTGTTGAACAGCGAGTTCGTCGTAGGCCAGTAGTCGTCGGTGAAGCCGCCGAAGAACTCGACGCCCCAGTCGTTGGTGTACTTAGCGCCGGCCGGGTTTGCGTCGTTGTAGTTGCCGAAGAGGAAGTTGAACGCCTTCGCGCTCAGGGCGATGTTGATGCCGGCGGCAGCCTTTGCCTCGGAGGCGAAGGCCTCGGAGATCACCGACTCGAATGCCTGCGTTGCCGGGGTGAGATATGCCCAGGAGAACTTGAACGGCGTCCCCTTCGGTATCCCCGGGCCGCATTCGCCCGCGCCTGTGCCGGGCTTCGCACACGTCGTCTGTCCGCCAGGCACGACATTCCAGCCGTGGCTCTTGAGCAGCGCCACCGCCTTCGAGGGGCTGTATGGGTACAGCGGGTTGACCGAGTCCGCCGGCGTGAACGGCGTTGGCGGCACCGACGGCACCGGACCGTAGGCCGCCCCGGCAGCGCCCTTGAAAATGCCCGTGATGTACGCCGGCTCATCCTCGAGGTATGCCAGCGCCTGCCGTGCATACGGCTGCGCGATAACCGAGTTGAAGTGGTCCGTCGTGTCCTTGAAGTTGAAGATCGCATCGGTCAGCCCGAGGTCCGGATAGCCGTAAACCGAGTAGCCGGCGGCCTTGAGCGACGGAACCTGCGGGATGATGGTCGACGGGTCGAAGTTCGTCGAGATATCGAGCGCACCCGTCTTCAGCGCGTTGATCATCGCC
Organism: Solirubrobacterales bacterium; assembly: GCA_003132505.1. Classification (GTDB taxonomy): domain Bacteria; phylum Actinomycetota; class Thermoleophilia; order Solirubrobacterales; family Solirubrobacteraceae; genus Palsa-513. Next base: position 27,575 of record PKXY01000031.1, on the reverse strand, counting down.
GTCTGGCTCGTGTAGGTGACGCCGTCGAGTGCGTTATAGGCCGGCTTCGGCGAGCCGCCAAAGTCGGGATTGCGCGTGGAGGTCCACGAGCTGTTGGACGCGTTGAACGTCTTCAGCACGAACGGCCCGTCCGCGATCCTCCACAGCGGGCTCGTGCCGAACGAGGAGATCGAGCTGCCGAGCTTCTCGAGATAGTCGTAGATCTTCTTCGCGTTCGCCGGGATCGTGTAGTTGAGGTGCGGTCCGCCAGCTGCAGCGATGTTCCACGCGGTGCTCGGTAGCGGGACGATCGCGCCCTCACTTTCGAGCTCGTCGTTGAGGAAGAAGTCGGGGTTCAGCGCCTTGGCCAGATGGATCACGACCGTGTACTTGCTCGGCGCCGAGATGCTCGTGATGTTCTGCGGGAAGAGACCGGGCGTGAACGACGAGAAGTTCGCCGGGGTTTCCTTGACCGCGGCTTGGATCAGGTCGACGTCGAAAACGAGGTCGTTCGCGTCGACCGGCTGCCCGTTGGACCACTTGTAGTTGCTGTTCAGCGGGATCGTGACTGTCTTGTTGCCGTCGCTGAAAATCGGCTTCTTGCCGACGCTCACCGCGTAGTCGATCTCCTGGTTTTGGCCGTCTGGGCCGTTGTAAAGCGGCACCCAGAAGTCGTACTGGAACTCGAAGCTCGTATAAACGGAGGCCTGCGCGTCGCTCGTGATCGGGAAGACCGTCAACGGCGTGGCCCCGGTCAGGTAGCCGAACGTGATCGTCCCCCCGGTCGCCGCAGTCCCTGCGCTCGGCAGGGCGCCGAAGAGGCCCGTCACGGCGCCCGCGCTGCCGACGCTAGTCAGCAGCGCAACCGCGGCGACCGCTCCACCAACGAATACGCGTCGGGAGCGCTGTGCCCCGGTCCGCCCGACCGCACGACCCCAGCGTGCTGCGCCAAACGTGCTACCCCAAGAGCTACGCATCGCGATCGTTACTCCTTCCCTGCGGACTCGGACCCCGGAATGGGGGTCGAATACGCTGATTTCCAAGCTACCGAGACTACCATTCGCAGGCGTACTCAGCGCCGTGTGTTGAAGCGCCAGGTAACTGTTCGCGCAGGTGACCGCAAGGTCCTTGTTAAGGCTGCCTCAACACCCCCAGAGCGCCTCGCAAAGACCTAGCCGGCCGAGCCCCGGCAAGTTGCGGCGTGGACCTCCTCGATGAGCTTGGCGAGGCCCTTCGAGACGGTGTCGATCTCCTCCGTCAGCTTCGTGTTCTGCTGCAGCAGGTCGGTCTGAAAGGTCGCCAGCTCATCGCGGTGCTTTGCAGCCGCCTCCTCGTTGGCCTGATCGGTTCGCGTCTGCGCCTTCTGGGCGATGATCACGAGCGCGCCCGTGTAGAAGGCGACGCCGGAGAAGATCAGGTTCAGCAGGATCCACGGCTCGGGGTCAAACTGCTTACCGTGGCTGAGGTGGGTGAACGTGTGCTCGAGATACGGGATCGCGCCGTTGATCAGCACCCACCCGAGGATGATCAGGGACCCGATGACAACGAACGCGACGGTGCCCATCCCGCTGGCGACGCCCTCGGCGACGCGCTCCATGAAACTGCTGCCGCCGGCATACGGCGATGTCTTGCCGTCGTCGCTCGGCTGATAATGCTTGTGATGGCGCAGCGGGTCGAGCTTCTCGCTGAGCGCCGGTGTAGCGTCGGTGGGCGTGGCGGCCATCTTCTCCTCCGTTCCGGATCGAGACTGACGCCCCCGCAAACGGAGCGCCATCTGGTAGTCCAACGACCGCATCGGACAGCGACCCGGCACCGGGCGCTCGGTTCGCGGCGTTCCGGCAACGGTTAGGCAGCCGCTCGCCGTGGCGCTCCACCTGCTCGTCGTCTCGTTCAGCGTCTCCCAGCTCTACGCGAGGCTGCGCGCCCGATTCTTCGACCGCGCTTACGCGCCGCCGACGGTCATCCTCGAGGCGCTGGCGGCGGCCACGTTCTACGCGATCGCCGCCGTGCTCCAGCAGTCAGCGGCCAGCGAAATGCCGACCGGGCACGCCATGCGCCCCGGTCTCCTGCTCACGCTACTGCGCCGTCCGCGCTGGCTGATCGGCAGCTGCGCGAGCGTCGCCGGCTTCGCGTTTCAGTTCCTCGCGCTGCGACGAGGCGCGCTCGCGCTCGTCGAGCCGCTGCTCGTCGCGAGCCTCGTGATCGCCCTGCCGCTGGGGGCCGCGCTCGAGCACCGCAGCCTGCGCAGCTCGGAATGGGCGGCGGGGCTGCTGATCTTCGGCGCGCTCGCACTGTTCCTACTCGCCGCCGAGCCGGGTCGCGGGCATCCGCAGGCAGGCACTTTCGCGTGGATCCTGCTCGGCTTCCTGACGGTCGCGGCTGTTGCCGCCTGCGTTCGCTTCTCAGGCGCCAGTGGCCCGCGACGTGCGCTCCTTCTTGGAGCGGCGGCGGGCATCCTCTTCGGCGTCACCGGGGCGGTTACCGAGACGACCGGGCACCTGCTCGACCACGGCTTGCTCGCGGCGACCAGCAATTGGGCGCCCTACGCGCTGATCGTGGCTAGCGTCACCGGGCTGCTGCTCAACCAGAGCGCCTTCCAGGTCGGGCAACTCGGCTGGTCGCTTCCGGTGATAACGATCTTCGAGCCGCTCGTCGCGATCGCGATCGGCGAGCTCATGTTCGGCGAACACATCGACACCGGGCCGGTCGCCCGCACCGGCGAGCTGCTCGCGCTCGCCGGCATGGTCGTCGGTGTCCTGATCCTCAGCCGCCGCCCGCCGCCCGCGCCGCGCGCGGCCGGATGAGCCGACTGAACGGCCCGTCAGCGTTTAACCTCAACTAGGAGACCGCCGTTATCTTCTCCGCTACGCCGACAACGAGTTTGTACCACAGGTTTTGCAAACGGCCCATCAAGTACCAACAATGAGCGTGACCTGAGCTGCGGTCAACTGCTAGGAGACACCAAGTGGCAAATGGCGAGACGAATGCTTCCAAACTGATAGACGCGAGGATCAGGGAGCTGGACGATTGGCGCGGCAAGACGCTCGGCAAGGTGCGAGCCATCATCAAGGAAGCGGACCCCGATGTCATCGAGGAGTGGAAGTGGGTGAAACCCACGAACCCCGGAACACCGGTCTGGTCCCACAACGGGGGTATCTGTACTGGTGAGTCCTACAAGAGCGTGGTCAAGCTGACATTCTTCAAGGGTGCTGCTTTGAACGATCCTTCAGGTCTATTCACCTCGAGCCTTGACGGAAAGGTCAGGCGTGCCATCGACATCAAAGAAACCGACAAGATTAACGAAGGTGCACTGAGGAGCCTCATTAGTGAGGCGGTGGCGCTGAACCTAATGAGCAAGTAAGTCGGGTGGACGGCTCGTCGCTGGGCGATCGCTTCTATTTCCACGAAGGGCGCTACAGTCAGATCGCGGAAACCACTGTGCTCGATGGTACGGGGGCCGATTCGTCGGTCTGACCCGAATAGTTTCCGTTGAGCGGCGGCTGGGTGGATGGATCGGCGTGCTGTGGGATCCACCGCCGCAACGCGTTGATGAGGTCGGCGTGCCGCACGGGTTTGCTGATGTAATCGTCCATGCCAGCGTTGATGCATCGTTCGCGATCGCCCTCCATTGCCTGGGCGGTCATCGCGATCACGGGCGTGTGTCGGGCGCCCTTCTCGGCGCGGCGTAACTCGACGGTCGCGTCATAGCCGTCGATGTTCGGCATCTGGCAGTCCATCAGTACGGCGTCGTAGTGTCGGGTGGCCAGAGCGCGGAGAGCTTCGCGGCCGTCTGCCACGACTTCGACGCGGCAACCGCAGCGCTCGAGTACGCGAGTAGCGACAATCTGGTTGACGGGGCTGTCCTCCGCGACCAGCACAAGCGGCGGGGTTGGCCACGCGGGTGCTGGCGTGCTGCTCCGGCCAGGGCTTGGCGCGAGGGACCCGTTGAGAGCGGCTGGGGCTTCCAGGTGTACTGCAAACCGAAAGGTGCTGCCGTGCCCGGGTTGGCTGTCGGCCGTGATCGTGCCGCCCATCAGTTCGATGATTTCGCGGGCGATCGCGAGGCCCAGTCCGGTGCCGCCGTAGAGTCGTGTTGTTGAGACGTCGGCTTGGGTGAACGGCTCGAACATGCGTTCGAGGGTTTCGAGCTCAATGCCGATGCCGCTGTCGGCGACCATCACATGCACTTCGGTCCTGCCGCGTAGGCTGGGTGTGGCGCTGACGTGGACGGCGACCGTGCCGGCCGATGTGAACTTGACTGCGTTGGCGAGCAGGTTCGCGAGGACCTGCTGTAGCCGTCGTCCGTCGCCTCGCGCGCGTGTGGGTACGTCGCTGTCGATCTGCAGATCGAGGCGCAGGCCTTTTGCTGTGGCAAGCGTGGCGGCGGCTGAACAGGTTTCCTTGATCGTTCCGGCAAGGTCGAAGTCGGTGATGTCGAGGGCGAGGTGGCCGGTCTCGATCTTCGAGATGTCGAGAATGTCGTTGACGATCGCGAGCATGTGCTCGCTGGACCGCTCGATCTGCGCAGCGTATTCGCGTTGCTCCTTGTCAAGCTTGGTCTGCAACAGCAGTTCGGTCATCCCGATCACACCGTTCATCGGGGTGCGGACCTCGTGGCTCACGTTGGCCAGGAACGCTGACTTCATGTTCGATGCCTCAACCACCTGATCGTGTGCGAGCGCGGCCTCAGCGGCGATGTTGTTGCGCTCGGTCACGTCGTTGAAGAGCGCGATTGTGCATTCGCGCGCGTCGATATTCACGTTGTTGCTGGTGACCTCGACGTCGATGATCGTTCCGTCCTTGCGTTGATGGCGGCTAGGCGCGCAGGCCTGTGCGGCAGGTCCGGTCCCTTGTCCGCTCGGATTGGTCACGGGATCGGCGAGCGAGGCGACGTCCTCCGGCGCCTGGAGTTCCGTGGTCGTCATCGCGTGGAGCTCGTCAAAGGAATAGCCGTAGCCGGCGACCATCGCGTTGCTGGCCGCGACGATCTGCAGCGTCTGGCGGTCGTAGGTCACCATTGGCAGTGGGTTCTGCTCGAAGAGCAGCCGGTAGCGCTCCTCGCTCGAGCGTAGCTGAGCGCGAGCGATCCGCAAAGCGGGCCGAAACGCGAGCCGCACGCCTGCGAGCGCCAGTGTGATCGCCGCCAGGATGACCGCGAGCGATCCAACGTGGTACCAGTTGTCGAGAACAAGGATGCCAAGACTCGAAGCGGCGATGAGCCCAGGTAAGCCGAATCCCGAGATACGTCGCAAGGCCAATCGATCGGATCCCTGCTCGGCCACCCACATCGACATCGCGAACAGCAGGATCCCGAACGGCCATGCCACGGCGTTGAGAACGTTGCTGAACTGCGACGCCCCGCCGCCCGGCTGCACGAAGTTGATCGTATCCCCGGCGGCGGTGACGGCGAAGCCGATCGCAATCAGCACAAGCGTCGCCCGTCTTGGGCTCGCGACGAACACGGTGCTGCCGGCGACGATACCCAACAGCAACAGGTCTGCGACCGGAATGCCCAGGTTGGTGGCGACGGCAAGCGAAGCGCCCCCAGCCAGATGCTCGATGCCGCGGAATGCAAACAGCGAACACACCGCAGCCATTCCGAGACCCGCGATGGCGCCGTCCAGCCAGTTCACCGCATCTCCCAGAGTGATCTCGCTGCGCACAAACAGGACGAGCGCGACCAACGCGAGAGGGAACGTGCCCAAATAGAACGCATCGGCGCCGGACAGTGTCGGCGGTGTCGCGCCTCCCAGCGATTGGAGTGTTATCACCACGTCGCCGAGCGTCCACGCCAGACAGGCAGCACCCAGCGCGAAAGCCACCCACCTATGCCTGCGCCGGCGAAGCCCGCTCGCTACGCAAAGCGCACAGGCAGCGAACTCAAAAGCGAGAACAAGCCATCCATCCAGCCACGGCGAAAACTGCCACGAGCGACGAAAGATCATGACGCCCAGATAGGCCGCGAGCAGGACGCCTAGCAGCGCAAAGGCGGTCCAGACTGCTTTATCCACGCGATCGCCTGACGGCACGCTTGCAGCCACTTGGACGTGCCCACGCGCCAAAGGTAGGGCGGGCCGTGCAGCCATGCCACTGTATCGACGAAATCACGCTCAGCTTGAGCCACGACCAACACACGGCCGACGCGAACTCGTGCCTACCGATCGTGGCTGACGCCATGTCGGCCCCGGCCGGTGGTCCGATCCGGCCGATCATTCGGACACCTGGACCGGGGGGATGCTCACGGGTTTGCGGACAGGCCGCAGTCCACGGAAGGCACGGAGACGGCGCACGGCCAGCGCGACCTGGGAGCAGGGTCGAGGCGTAGGCTGCCACGGTGCCGATGTCGTGGCCACAGAAGCGTCGCGGCAACAGGCAGCCAGCGGTGTCGGTCGGCGACCCGCGGCTCGAAGGCTGGGAGACGGTGAGCACCTTCGAGGACCAGACGACGGCGATCGCCTGGCGCGACCAACTCCGCAGCATGGGCGTCGGGGCAGAGTGCACCGCGGACCACCCGCTCGACCGGTTTGGGCGCGGCGATGTGTATCTCGTCGTGCCGCCTGAGCAGTGGACGCGCGCGAACGAGATCCTCGACAACCTCGATTGACCTCGGCCTGCGAGGGCACACGGCCGGGTTAGAGCCTCGCGCGAGCACCACTGCACGCCCCGAGTAGTCAAGTCGCCGCACTCGCTTCGCCTACGAGGGTTTGTCGCGCAGATACGAAAGCACCGCCCCCCACGCGTCTACTCCCACGCGGCCGCGAAGGGAACTGCCGGTCGAGGCATGGAATGCGAGCGGGGTTTCCGCCCGCCGGGGGCCTCCCCCCTCCTATCCCCGCTACGACGGCAGGGGATAGGTCGTAAGGGGGTTTCAAACCGAACGCGCCGCGCGTCGCTGCGGAATGTCGTGGGTTTTGAAATCGAACACCCCGGCGGCGCGCTGCGGGACGCCTGGCCCCGTCGCAGTTGGCGGGTTGCGTGCTTCAGTTGCGGGATAGGGTTCATACAGTGGCCCCAGATGAGGGAGCAGCGCCATCCGCGTGGCCGGTCAGACGTAGCGGGGCCCCGGAGCGTGGATTCACGATGCGCGCAGCCAGCGATTCGCACGCGTGAGCGCCGGCGCCCGCTGGCGCACGCTGTGCCTTGCCGTCGTCGCGATCGGTGCGAGCGCGGCGAGTTCGCCCGGGTCCGTCACCTCGCGGTGGTGGCCCGTCGCGGAGAGCGCACAGGCGCCAGCGAGTGAGGCCGGCGCGTCGGGCGCTGGCCCGGCGCTGCGGCTTACCGCCACGCCGAGCCTGATGCCCGCCTACCAGGCGGCGCTGCTCGACTACACGGTCGCATGCGAGCCGCAGGGAGCGGTGACGGTTAGGGCGAGCGTGCCCCGCCGCGAGACTCTGTCGATCGACGGCGGGCCACCGCTGCGCGGCAGCATCGAGCGGCGGCTTCGCCTGCAAGCCGGCGAAGCGTTCACGTTCACCGTCGGCGGCTCGTCCGGCAGTGTCACGCACGATGTGCGCTGCACGCCGCTCGACTTCCCGCGCTGGACGGTGCACGGCTCCGGCCTGCCCGCGGCGAGGTGGATCATCTTCGGCCCCGATCAGGGTCCTTACAACGTCATCACCGACAGTCACGGCACTCCCGTCTGGTGGATGCGGTCACCGAGCGGCGACACCACCAACGCCAGCGTCCTGCCCGACGGCGACGTCGCCTGGTGGAACGCGGGAACGATCTCCGGCGACACCAACGAGGGCTACGACACGATCCGCAAGCTCAACGGCAGCCTCGTCGACACCCTTACCGCGTCCACCAGCGACGGCCACGGCGAGGTCGGCGCCAACCTGCACGACCTCCAAGAACTCGCCAACGGCGACTTCCTGCTGATCGCCAATGCCCCGAGCTCGGTGCCGAGCCTCGCCCCCTACGGCGGCCGCCACCAACCCGGCATCGTGGTCGACTCGATCATCCAGGAGGTCACGCCGAGCGGCAAGCTGCTGTGGTCGTGGGACACCGCGAACCACATCAAACCGAGCGAGACCGACTGGGGGTTCGCTCACTCGCCGGGCAGCTGGAAAGGAAAGAAGGCCTACGACATCATCCACATGAATTCGATCCAGATGATCGAGACGGGAGGCTGCGCGGTCGCTCCGACGAAGACCTCGCCGGCCACATGCGACATCGTCTTCTCCGCGCGCCATCTCGACGCCGTCTACAGCATCTCGATGGCGACCGGCAAAATCAACTGGAAGCTGGGCGGTACCGAGGTCCCGGGCGAGAGTCTGAAGTTCGTCGGGGACCCCTACGGCGACTTCGGCGGGCAGCACGACGCGCGCATTCTTGCCAACGGCACGTTGACCCTGTTCGACAACGGCACGCGCGCCCGTCGTCCCCCGCGCGCCGTCAGCTACCGCCTGGGCCCGCACACCGCGACGCTCATCAACCAGATCACCGACCCCTCCATCCATACCTCGACCTGCTGCGGCAGCGCCACGCTCCTGCCGGAAGGCGACTGGCTCATCGACTGGGGCGGCGATCCCGTCATCAGCGAGTTCACGCACACCGGTCACCAGGTGCTCACTCTCGTCCTACACTCCGTCTTCTCCTACCGCGCACTTCCAGTCACCGCGCCCAAGGTGACACGGCGAGCGCTGATTGCCGCAATGAACGAGATGTTCGCGAGCCGGAGTCCTATTCATCGTTAAACGCATGAATGCCAAGAGCCTCGAAGGGGTCTCCACAACTTCAAATCGCTCGTCGAACGGCAGTAGAAGCCAGCTTCGGCTGGGGCTCATCCCGATGACGGAATGGGTGAGCGCGCTGCGTCCGGGCCCAGGGGGATGACTCCATCGCCGGCCGGCGGAGTGCCCGCCGTGGCTGGGACCTCGCTACCGCACCCGTGTGATCTCAGGTTGTCGCTGGTCTCACAACGCGACACTGAGCCGGTGTGAGAGCGAAGCTCGCTCTCAACTGCTTTCGGGTGTGGCGTTTAGCTCTTCTCGCAGAACATGTCGAAGCTGGCGTCGCCGATGATCAGGTGCTTCCACCAGTAGTAGGCGATGCGATAGGCGCGTATGACCCACCGCCCGGCGGCGTGGCGGCGCAGGAAGGTCTTCAATGGCACGAGGTGCCCGCGGGGCGGCGGCACCTCGCGGTCACCGCGACGCAGCCCGTCGGCGGTCGCCCACACGCCCGGGAAGCCGACGCGGAATCCCGCGCCACGCGCGGCGCGCCAGTACTGGTGCAGGAAGTAGACGTGCTCGTGGCCCTCGAACTCGGCGACCTCGGCCGCGTGGTCGCGCTTGAGCCGCAGGGGGAACCGCAGCGGCTCGCTCACCATCAGCAGACGCCCGCCCGGGCGCAGGATGCGGTGCAGCTCCCGCATCGTGACGCGCAGGTTCTCCGGGTGGTTGTGGTGCATCGTCTCGCAGCAGAACACGTAGTCGAAGCTCGCGTCGGCTAACGCCGGGGCGAACATCACCGACAACACGCGCTCGAAGTACACCTCGCCGCCGGCAAGGAAATAGTCGGCGGTCCGCAGGCCCTGGAGCTCGGTGGCGGCGATATCGAGCGCGACGACCTCGAGCCCCTCGCGCGCGAGGATGTTGCTGGCCCAGCAGGTGTTTGCGCCGAGATCGAGGATCCGCTCGCCAGCCCGAAAGTCCTGCGTGACGAGCACCTGGCGCATCGCGCGGGCCTGCTCGTTCCAGTACTCCAGGTGCACGTGCGGGAGCGCCAGGATCCGGTCGCGATCCCAGCCGTCGGCGCGCATGACTTCGGCGAAGCGCCCGAGGCCCGCCGCTTCGCGCACGACAAAGTCGGGTGGTTCGTAGAGCAGGTCGACGATCCCGCCTTCGATCGAACGGTCCAGCCCACACTCCCGACAACGGACGAGGCCCTTACGGATCTCCCGAGCGTCGCGCTCGTGCGCCTCCACAGCGAAGCTCGCCCCGGCGTGGCAGCGCGGGCAGCGCAACACCTGCAGCAAACTCTCGCGCATTTAGACACAGGCGCGCGCGCCACAAACACGCGCTCCGTCCCAAACATCCAGCCGTCGAGCGCGCGAGTTGCCTCGCCGACGGCCACCGGCAACAAAGTACGAACAAGCAACGATGCCCAGAGTGTCGCATCCGCGTGAATCCGATCACGGAGCTCACCGCCGGGTTCGCCCAAAAGCGACACAGCTGGAGCGAGCATCCGGAAGGCGATCCGCCAGGTTTTGTCGTGTGAGACGAGTCGGACGTTGCCGAGCGGATCGGCGTAGGCGCGTCCGTCGACAGCGCATGCGACGGCTGCGGTGTGGGCACTCAGGTCTCTAGCCGCTCGAACGCCCTGCGTCGTCCGGCTCACGAATCCAGGGGCGCGTCCTCGCGGGCTGATCGTGATCCTTGAGGGGCGTTGCGGTGTGCCGATGACTGTGTCGAGATGCACGCACAGGACACCAGTGCCGGGGGCACTGCGGGGCGGGCGCGATGGACTGCTGTCTGCCTGGCTGGCGGGGCTGCTCTGTTGGCAGAGGGATTCGTAGCTGGCCGATTCCATGTCGGCACTGACGGCGGCGTAGCGTCGGTGCGATTCGGGCTGTTGGCGGCCGGGAGCGTCTTGGTGCTGTGCGGGCTCGCGATGGTAGGTCGGGGCTGGGTGCCCCGGCCTAGCCGCCGCGGTTTGGTGCGTCTGGCCAGATCATCGTGTCCGCTGTTGCTGGCCTTTGCCCTCTATCTCGGCGCGTTTGTGGTGATGAAGCCGCTGGCGATCGGGGATCAGCCGCAGTACGAGCTTGAATCGTTGACCCTCGCCTACGACCAGGATCGAAATCTGGCCCGCAGCTATACCAATCCGGCGTTTACGAACATCGCTTTCGGCGGCCCGGTGCCGACGTTCTGGATCGACGCCTTCCCGTACACGAACAGACACAAGCTGATCTTTGTCGAGAATGTCGGCTTGCCATTGCTGCTGTCGGCCGGCGTGCCGTGGGTCAAGCTCGTTGAGTCGCAGGCCCCGGCCGATACTCGCTGGCCGTGGAGCATCGAGATCATCGTTCTCGCGTCGATCGCTGCCCAGCTGCTGTACCGGCTGCTGCGGCGATTCCGGCCAAAGGAGCGCGGCCTCACGATCGCGGTGTGGGCATGCACGGCGTTCTGCGCCCCACTGACTATCTACGCGAGCCAGATCTACCCGGAGATACCCGAGCTCTTACTCGCGCTGATCGCGGCCGACTGTCTAACGCGAAAACCGACTGTCGCGTCCGGCGTGATCGGCGCCAGCGCCGCGGCGGCAATGCCCTGGCTGCACGTCCGATTCTTCCTCGTGTCCGCGCTGCTCGTGCTCGCGCTGACCGTCCGCGCCGTCGCTCACGACCGCTCGCTCGGACGGCCGACCAGCTCACACGTAAAGGCAGCGTTGCCGATTCTCGCACCGTTCATCGCCAGTTCCGCGGTGATGGCGATCGCGTTCCAGGCGTGGTATGGGTCGCCGTGGATCACAGCCCCTTTTCGACTGCCACAGACTCGCCAGCCACAGACCCTGCTAGGCGCCTACTGGTCAATCACGGACCTGTTTCTCAACCCGCGGACCGCTGCGCTGCCGTTCGCCCCGGTTGGCGTCCTCGCACTCGGCGCCGTCCCGCTGTTCTGTCGACGCTACGGACGCTGGGCCCTGTTCGCACTGCTCGTCGCAGCCGTGTACGTACTCACCGTGACAATCGAAGGATCGAACATCGGCGACTCAGCCCCTGGGCGCTACATGATCTGGCTGATCCCGTTCGGAGCGTTCCCGCTGCTGTTTCTCCTCACCGAGTACCGAATAGCGCGCTGGGCGTTCGACCTGCTCGCGGCCCTGACCGCCTGGATAACGATCGCCCTCGTGATTCAGCCACCCCCGGGCGTAACGGGCTCCATCACGTTCTCGCTCCTGTGGGGCTGGACCGTCAACTTCTGGCCCACGATCGTGCACCAAGGGTTACATGACGTCCCGACTGTCCTAGCGTGGACAGGCGGTCTGCTGATCCTCGCCGCCTGGATCTACCTCGCCGGTGTGCGTCGGGAGCGATCGGTAAACAGCGGCAACGCCACACGGACTCACCCACAACGCCACGCCACAGGCCAAGGTGCCTACCCCGCTACGACGGCAGCGCCACGTACTTCGTCGAGAGGTATTCGTTGATCCCCTCGTAGCCGCCTTCGCGGCCGAAGCCAGACTGCTTGATACCGCCGAACGGTGCGGCGGCATTGGAGACGAGGCCCTGGTTGAGACCGACCATCCCGGTCTCGAGTCGCTCGCTGACGCGCAGCGCGCGGGCGAGGTCGCGGGTGAAGAGGTAGGCGACGAGGCCGTACTCGGTCTTGTTTGCCGCTTCGACCGCCTCGTCCTCGCTGTCGAAGGAGACGATCGGGGCGACCGGGCCGAAGACCTCCTCCGAGAGTAGGCGGCTGTCGCTTGGCACATCGGTCAGCACGGTCGGGCGGTAGAAGTAGCCCGGCCCGTCGAGCGGCCCACCGCCGGTCAGCGTCTTGGCGCCGCGGCCGACCGCGTCGGCGACCAGTTCGTGGACCTTCTCGCGCTGTGTCTGATCGATCAGTGGTCCGAGGTCCGTGTCGGGCTCGGTCCCGCGGCCGAGTCGCAGCGCCTTCATGCGCTCCGCCAGTCGGCTCGCGAACTCGTCGGCGAGCGGCGCCGCGACGTGGAAGCGATTCGCCGCGGTACACGCCTCGCCGACGTTGCGCAGCTTTGCGAGCATCGCGCCCTCGACCGCCGCGTCGAGATCAGCGTCCTCGAAGACGAGGAACGGCGCGTTCCCGCCGAGCTCCATCGAGACGCGTAGCACGCGGTCCATCGCGCGCGCCGCGATCCGCCGTCCGATCTCCGTCGAGCCGGTGAACGAGACCTTGCGCAGCCGCGGATCGTCGAACAGCGGGTCGGTGACCTTGCCGGCTTGCGACGTGGTGAGGATATTGAGGACACCGGGTGGCAGCCCGGCCTCCGTCATGATCGCGGCGAAGGCGAGCATTGAGAGTGGCGTCTGCTGCGCCGGCTTGACGACCATCGTGCAGCCCGCGGCGACGGCAGGACCGACCTTGCGCGCGCCCATCGCGAGCGGGAAGTTCCAGGGGGTGATCAAGAGGCAGGGACCCACCGCCTGGCGCATCGTGATCAGGCGGTTGGCGCCGTTCGGGCTGGTCGCGTAGCGCCCGTCGAGGCGAACTGCCTCCTCGCTGAACCAGCGCAGGAACTCGTTGGCGTAGGTGATCTCAGCGCGCGACTCGGCGAGCGACTTGCCCATCTCGAGCGTCATCAGGAGCGCCAGATCGTCCGTGCGCGCGGCGATCAGCTCAAACGCACGGCGCAGGATCTCGCCACGCTCACGCGGCGGATGGACCGCCCACGCCACCTGCGCGGCGGCGGCGGCGGCGAGCGCCGCGGCCGCGTCGTCCGCGCTGCCGTCGGCCACCTCGCAGAGCGTTTCGCCGGTTGCCGGGTCCTCGACCGCCAGCCGCGCGCCGCTCGCCGCCGGCCGCCATTCGCCGCCGATCAGCAGACCCTTCGGGACGGCGGCGAGAACCTCTGCCTCACTCATTCGCTACCTTGCAGTAGTGGGTTTGCGCGTGCGGGCGGCTCTCCTCGGCGCCGCCGGCCGGCTCCTCTCGGCGCCGGAATCCGGCGCCCAGGCAATGCTATTGATCGACGGCGAGGGCGCGCTGGCGAGCCGACCGCACCGCTCGATTGGGGCGCCATGAGCGGAGCGGTCCTCGCGCTCGACACGCCCTGGCTGCTCTACCGCTCCTATTTCGGCGTGCCCCGCGGGATCAGGGGCGCCGATGGGCTGCCGGTCAACGCCCTGCTCGGAACCGTCAACACGATCCTCGGCCTTGTCGCCGCGACCGCGCCGCGCGCCGTCGTCTGCGCCAGCGGCGCCGAGGAAGCCGTCTACCGGCGCGCGCTCTACCCGCCCTACCACGCTCACCGCGACCCGATGCCTGATGCCCTTCGCGTTCAGTGGAACCGGGCCGAGGAACTGCTCACGGCGTTTGGCTGGACCTTTGCCGCGGACCCCCAGCTCGAAGCCGACGACGTGCTGTGGTCGTGCTCGCGCACCGAGGCCAGCGGCGGCGGGCGCACGCTGATCGCGACCGCCGACCGCGACCTCTACCAGGCGGTCGATGAGCGCGCCAAGGTGCTCGAGCTGCGCCGCGACGGCCCACCGGGCACGATCGACCACGACGGCGTCGTCGAGCGCTCCGGCGTGCGGCCCGACCAGATCCCCGATCTGATCGCCTTGCGCGGCGACCCCTCTGACGGCCTGCCCGGCGCGCGCGGGATCGGCGCCAAAACCGCGGCCGAGCTGCTGCGCGAGCACGAGACCCTCGAAGGTGTGCTCGCGGCGACCGGCGGGCTGCGCCCACGGATCGCCGCTGCACTGACTGAGCAAGCGGACGAGCTGAGGATGTTTCGCGATATAGCGACGCTGCGAGACGTGCCATTCGAGCGACCCCCTGACGCCCCGACGGACCGTGCCGCGGGGGCGGCTGCGGCACGGGCGCTCGGCATGAATGCACTCGCGCAGCGACTCGAGGCCTAGCTTCCGACTAACGCGGCGCAAGCCTACTAACAGGCGTTCAGGCCCGCTCCACCACCACGCGGATCGTGCGGAGCTCGCGGTCGCTGGCGCCGCGGACGCTGCCGCCGAGCTGGAGCGTGCGCTCGATGTAGGCCAGCGTCTCGCCGGTGAGGCGCTCGCCGGGCAGCACGTTGGGGATCCCGGGCGGGTATGTCGCGAGCGACTCGGCCGCGACCCGGCCGGCGGCCCGCGCGGCCGGGACGACCTCCTGCGCGCCGAGGAACGCCTCGCGCGGCGTCATCACGAGCTCGCCCCACGGCGGTGGCGGCGCGAAACGCATGCGCTCTCCGGCGTGCTCGCCAGCGTGGCGGGCGGCCGCACCGCGCAGAGCGGCGACGAAGCGCTCGGCGAGCGGCGACGCGTCCTCGCCCATGCCGAAGACGCCGACCAGAACGTTCTGGCCTGCAAGCTCGAGGTTGATGTCAGCCTGCTCGCGCAGCTCTCGCGCGAGCTCGTAGCCGTCGGCGTCGAGCCCGCGCACGTCAACCGCGAGGCGCAGCGGATCGTAGGCATAGACGCCGGCGCGCCCGACGAAGCGCTCGTCCAGCACGTCGAGGCCCGGAATCGAGCGGATCTGCTCCCGCGCGCTCGCGACGGCGTGCAGCGTCTCGTCGATCAGCTCGCGTCCGCGCGTGACCGCGAGCCGGCGGGCGGCGTCAAGCGACGCGAGCAGCAGCGAGTTGGGACTCGTCGATTCGGTCAGCGTGACGCAGCGGTCGACGATGTCGGCTTGCAGACGCGAGTCCGCTCCGAGGTGGAGCATCGCCGACTGGGTGAGGCTGCCGACGATCTTGTGCGTGCTGGAGATGACGAGGTCCGCGCCGGCCGCCAGCGCATCCTCGGGCAAGGCCTCGTGGAACGTCATGTGCGCGCCCCAGGCTTCGTCGACGATCAGCGGGACGCCGTGGGAGTGCGCGACGTCGACGAGGCGGCGCACGTCGGCGGCGGCACCGAAGTAGGTCGGGCTGACGATCCAGGCCGCGGCCGCCGCGGGCGTCGCTGCGAGCGCCGCGTCGAGCGTCTCGGGTAGCAGGCAGTGCGCGATGCCGAGCTCTTCGTCGAGCTCCGGCGCGACGAACCTCGGCCGCAGGCCGGAGAGCACGAGGCCGTCGATCGTGCTCGAGTGGGCGTTGCGCTGGACGACGACCTCCCGGCCGTAGTGGGCGGTGGTCATTGCGGCGGTGACGTTGCCCTGCGAGGCGCCGTTGGTCAGGAACCAGGTGCGCCCTGCGCCCCACGCGCGCGCGGCAAGCTGCTGGGCCTCCTCGAACGGCGTCGGGGATCGGCCGATATCGATCCCCCAGGTGAGTGCCGGGATGTCGTGGGCAAGCGCGGCCTCGCCGATCACCGCGGCCAGCTCGCCGTCGGCGCCCGGGCCGCCCTTGTGACCGGGGACGTGCAGGCGTGCCGGATCCCGCGCGGCGTACTCGCGGATCGCCTCGAGGTAGGGCGCGGCGTCTTCGCCGGGGGAGCCGCGTCGCGCGGGAGGCATCCACGAGTCCTACCACTCCGCGCAGCGCTATGAGCAATACGATCGTGCTGCGATGCCCGAGCGACCCCTGCGAGCACGCCGGACCTGCCACGCCGTCCCGGGCACCAACGAGCGCTTTCTCGCAAAGGCGCCGACGCTCGGCGCCGACGAGGTATTCCTCGACCTCGAGGATGCTGCGGCGGAAGAGCAGAAGGAGCTTGCTCGCGCCAACGTGATCGGTGCGCTGAAGACGCTCGACTTCGCTGGCACGACGGTGGTCGTGCGCGTCAACGCCGCCGACACGCCGCACTACTACCGCGACGTGATCGACGTCGTCGAGCAGGCCGGCGAGCACCTCGACGCGATTATGCTGCCGAAGGTCCGCACGCCCGGCGACGTCGAGATGACCGACAAGCTGCTCCGCGGGATCGAGCTCGCTCGCGGCCTCGAGGCCGGCCGGATCGGGATCGAGGCGCAGATCGAGGATGCCCGCGGGTTGATCGCCTGCGAGGCGATCGCCGCGGCCTCACCACGGATGGAGACACTGATCTTCGGCCCGGGCGACTACAGCGCCGACGTCGGGATCCCGATCACCACGATCGGCGGCGTGCCGGAGGGATACCCGGGAGACCACCTCAACTACGTCTACTCGCGGCTCGTCGTCGCCGCGCGGGCGGCCGGCCTGCAGGCGATCGACGGTCCCTACGGCCGGATCGAGGACGTCGACGGGCTGATCGAGCGGGCGCGGATCGCGCGGGCGCTCGGGATGGACGGCAAGTGGACGATCCACCCGAGCCAGATCGCGCCGCTCAACGAGCTCTTCACGCCCGCCCGCTCGGACTTCGAGCGGGCGACCGCGATGCTCGCCGCGTTCGAGCACGCGGCGAGCGGCGCGACGCTGTTCGAGGGCGAGATGATCGACGCGGCGAACCGCAAGATGGCCGAGCGAATCGTCCGCGCCGGGCGCGCCGCGGGGCTGGAGTAGCGCCGCGTCTAGGGCGTGAACTTGACTGTGATGACGTCGCCGTCGCGCATCGCGTAGTCACGGCCCTCGAGGCGCAGCACGCCGCGCTCGCGCGCACCGGCGTAGCCGCCGGCGTCGAGCAGCTCCTGCCAGTCGACGACCTCCGCGCGCACGAAGCCACGCTGGATGTCGGAGTGGATCTCGCCAGCGGCGTGCCACGCGGTGAGGCCGCGACGCAGGTGCCAGGACTGCGCCGGCTTCGCCTCCCCCGCCGTGAAGAACGCGTTCAGCTCCAGCAGTTGGAAGGAGCCGCGGGCGACGAGCTCGAGGCTGGACTCGGCGATGCCGAGCTCTTTGCGCAGCGGAGCGGCATCCTCGGGCTCGAGCTCCGAGAGCTCCGCCTCGACTCGCGCCGCGACGGCCACGACGGACGCCCGGCGCTCCGCTGCGTAGCGCGCGAGCTCAGGCGGTACGGCGTTTGAGCCTTCGTCGATATTCGCGACAAAGAGGATCGGCTTGGCGGTGATCGGCCCGAGGCTGGCGAGAGCGCCGCCGGCCTCGGCCGGGACCGGGACGCTGCCGGCCGGCCGGCCGGCGCTGAGAGCCGCGACCAGCTGTTCAAGCCAGGCCTGCTCGGCGAGCGCGGTGCGATCGCCGCCGCGGGCGCTGCGACGGACCCGCTCGAGGCGCCGTTCGGCCTGCTCGAGGTCGGCTAGCATCAGCTCCGTCTCGATCGTCTCGATATCGGCGATCGGATCGACGCGGCCCTCCGGATGCACGACGCTGGCGTCGCCGTGGGCGCGAACCACATGCAGGATCGCGTCGGTCTCGCGGATGTTGGCGAGGAAGCGGTTGCCGAGGCCCTCGCCGCGATGCGCGCCGGCGACCAGTCCGGCGATGTCGTGGAAGGTGATCGTGTCGAAGACGACTTCGCTAGCGCCGAGCAGCGCCGCGACCTGCTCGAGTCGCGGATCGCGCACGGGCACTATCGCCACGTTCGGATCAATCGTCGTGAACGCGTAGTTGGCGGCCTCGGCGCCGGCGCGCGTCAGGGCGTTGAAGAGCGAGGACTTGCCGGCGTTCGGCAAGCCAACGATGCCGACCCTCATCGAGGCGCCAGCACTCCGATAGCGCTCCCAAGCGCAGCCCCCGCGAGCACGTCAGACGGGTAGTGGACGCCGAGGTAGACGCGCGAGGCGGCGAGTGAGGCCGCCAGCGCGTAGAGCGGCGCCGCTGGCAACCCGAGGCGCGAGTACGCGCGCGCCGCAGCGAAAGAGGTCGTCGCGTGGGCGCTCGGGAAGGTCAGCCGGGTCGGCGTGCGCACCAGCGGCGGCAGGTCGGGCAGCTCCGGGCGCCGCCGGCCGACCGCAAACTTGATCACGGTGTTGAGGGCGTAGGCGCCGGCCACCAAGCCGGTCGCGGAGCGCCAGCGGCGTCGCTCATCCGCCGGCGCAAGCACCGAGGCCGCGGCGCCCAGCGCAAGCCAGATGCCGGCGTGCTCGCCCAAAGCCGAGAAGCGCGCCATCGCCTGCTCCCGCGCCTCTGTGTGGCCGAGCGTACGAGCGCTTTCCAGCAGCTCGATATCGAGCTGGTGAAGCTCGCTCGCCAGCGAGCTACGTGGCGAAGCCGACGCGCGACTCGTCCGCGTCAACGCGGACATAGGCAACCTGCGCCAGATCGAGGCGGACGCTGCCGTCCTCGCAGCCGAGATCATGCCAGCCGCCGCCGGTCACGAGCGCGCTGGTCAGCGACTCGAGCTCGCTGACCGCCACCCGCGTCGCCAGGACCTGTCCGCCGGCGAAGCCGATCGAGATCCGCTCGTAGCGCGCGTTCGCCATCAGCTCGCCGGTTCGACCAGCTCGGTGAGGACGCCGAGGCAGCTACTCGGGTGCAGGAAAGCGATCCGTGTGCCGTGGATGCCGGGGCGCGGAGACTCGTCGATGAGCTTCACCGCGCGCGCACGAAGCTTCGCCATGGCCTGCTCGATGTCGTCCACCTCGTAGGCGATGTGGTGCATGCCGGGCCCCCGCTTGGAGAGGAAGCGCCCGAGCGGGCTGTCCGGCTCGCGCGAAGCGACGAGCTCGAGCCGGACCTCGCCGACGCGGACGAGCGCAGCGTCGATCGTGCCGCCCTCGAGCACCTCGCGGTGCAGCAGCTCGACACCGAATTGCCGTTCGTAGCTCGCCAAGGCCGCGTCGAGCTCGTCGACGGCGATCCCGACGTGATTGATCCGCTCGAACACCTCCGGCGAAGTCTATTGCGCGCCCACGCCTGCGCCCTGCAAGCGTGAGCGCATCAGCCGAGCAATCCGCGGGCGAGATCGCCGAAGAAGGTCGTCGCGTATTCGAGGTCGCGAACGTCGATCCGCTCATCCGAGCCGTGGACCAGGGGGTCGGTTTCGAAACGCGTCGCAAAGCGGTGCGGGAAGAAGCCGTAGGCGGCGCACTCCGGGAAGGCAGCGCGGAAGGTCCGCGAGTCGGTGAAACCGGGCAGGATCACCGGCACGACCGTCGCCGACCGATCGTGCCCAGCGACCCAGTCGCGAACAAAGTCGGCGACCGGCGAGGAGAAGGGCGAAGTGTTGCCGACCACCTGCTCTGTCCACTCGAGCCGGTAGCCGTCGCGCCCGAGGACCTCCTCGATCCGCACGAGCGCCTCGCTCTCGCCGAGGCCGGGCGGCACGCGGCAGTCGATCGCCACGCGGGCCCGCGCGGGAATCACGTTGATCTTCTCCGAGGCATAGATGCGCGTCGGGGCGAGCGAGACGCCGAGCATCGGCTCGACGATCGGGATGAGTCGCTCGTCGACCGCGCGCACCCGCTCCAGTGCCGCGGCGGCGTCCCCGTCCTCCAGCACGCCGAGCTGCTCGAGGAAGGCACGCGGCACAGCGGTCAGATCGTAGGAGGGCTGGCCCTCGGCGAGCCGAGCCAGCAGCGGCGCGAGCTTGACCAGCGCGTTGTCGCCGAGCCGCGGCATCGAGGCGTGCGCGGCGACGCCGTCGGTGTTGAGCGTGAAGCGAAAGATCCCCTTCTCGCCGCAGCCCAGGCAGACAAGGCGACGCTCGCCGTATTCGAGGATGCCGCCGCCGCCCTCGTTGACCAAGTAGTCGCAGCGCACCTTGTCGGGATGCGTCGCGGTGAGCCACTGCGCGCCCTCGCTGCCACCGGTCTCCTCGTCAACCACGACAACGACGATCAGGCTGCCGCGCTCCGGGCGCCAGCCGCCTTGCGCGAGCGCGCACGCCGCCGCCACCTCAGCCGCCGTCTGGCCCTTCATGTCGAGCGCGCCGCGGCCCCAGACGCAGCCGTCATCAAGGTCACCGGACCAGGGGTCGTGAGTCCAATCGCTCGCGCTCGCCAGAACCGTGTCGACGTGGGAGAGTAGGCAGAGCGTCGGCCCGCTCGCCGCGCCGTCTAGGCGCGCGACGAGGTTTGGACGCCCGGGTGTAGCACCGAGCAGCTCGCACTCGAAGCCGGCCGCGCCCAGCCGCTCGGCGAGGAACTCCTGCGCGGCGCGCTCGTCGCCCGGCGGGTTGACCGTGTCGAAGCGGATCAGGCGCTGGAGCAGCTCGACGGGGCCGTTTGCTTGCGCGCTCACAGCGCGAATCCTACGGCGGCAGCGCGTCGGCGACGAGCGCTAGTCTCGCGGCCCTGATCCGTCTCGCCAGCTCAGCCGACCTCCCCGCGATCGTCGCGATCTACAACGCGACGATCCCGACGCGTGCGTCGACCGCCGACCTCGAGCCGGTAAGCGCGGTTTCGCGCCGGCCATGGTTGGCGCGCCACGATCCGGCGCGCCGTCCCTGCTGGGTCATGGAGCTGGACGGCGAAGTCGCCGGCTGGCTGAGCCTCGAGAACTACAAGGAGCGCGCGGCTTACGCGATCACCGCGGAGGTGAGCGTCTACATCGACGCGGCGCAGCGGCGCAAGGGCTACGCACGGACGCTGCTCGATCACGCGATCGAGCAGGCACCGCAGCTCGAGATCGAGCGGCTGTTGGCGGTCGTCTTCGGCCACAACAGCTCGAGCATCGCGCTGTTCGAGGCCGGCGGCTTCGAACGCTGGGGATTGCTGCCGGGCGTAACCCGGCTCGACGGCAGAGCCGCCGATATCGTCATACTCGGGCGCGCCGTCGCCGCCTAGGGCCGGTGGCGAGCCCCAACGGGTTTCGAGCGCTCGAAAGACCCACGCCAACCTTGATCGCGCCGTGAGCACAGCCAGCGCCATCGCCGAGAGCGAAAGCCGCTCGCTCGTCCGGCTGCGCTCCGGCCGGCTGACGGCGGCGCTCGCGGCGCTGCTGTCGGCCGTGCTCGTGGCCGGCGCCGCCGAGATCGTGCTCGACGCCGCGGTCGGCCATACGCCGATGGTGCCGGCGCAGCCGGCGTTCGACAGCTGGCTCGCCGGCTTCGGGCAGTCACTCGGCTACACCGTCTTCCTGCCGACGCTGCTCGTGTCGACGTTGGCCTACGGCGGGCTGATCCTGCTCGCGCGGGGACGTTCGAGTCCGATCTCGAAGCGCTGGGCGATCGGCCTCGTGGCGGTGCTTCAGCTGATCGTCTTCGCCGGTCCGGTGCTGCTCGCGACCGACCTGTTCACGAATGTCGCCTACGCGCACGAGGCCGTCCACGGCGTCAACCCCTACGTTCACGGTCCCTTCGCGCTTCCCGGCTATCCCGGCTTCCCCTACGTCAGCCCGGACTGGATCAACTGGGCGAGCCCGTACGGACCGCTCTTCACGCTGATCACGATCCCCGCCGGCCTCGTGGGCCTGGACGCCGGCATCTGGATCCTCAAGCTCGAGGCGCTGGCGGCGAGCGCGGCGACCCTCGCGCTGACCTGGCGCTGCGCCCGCCAGCGTGGCTTTGACCCGGTGCTCGCCGTCATCGTCGTCGGGCTCAACCCGCTCTACGTGCTCTACGCACTCGGCGGCTCGCACAACGACCTGATCATGATGGCGCTGATGATGCTCGGCGTGACGCTGAGCATCGCCGGCGCGACGTCGGCGCGACGTCAGGCGAGCGGCGCGGCGGCGGTCGTGGCGGGGGCACTCGTCAAGGCGACGCTCGGCGTGATGCTGCCGTTCCTGATCGTCTCCAAGCGACGCGTTGCCCCGGTCGTCGGCGCAGTGCTCGCGCTGGCCGCCGGACTCGTGATCGGCTACGTCGCCTTCGGCAGCGCGGGAATCAACCTCGTCGCGGGCTTGAACCGCGAGGGTCACCTCGTCTCCTCCTACAGCTTCGCGAGCCAGCTCGCGCACCTGTTCGGCAAGGCCGGCGTCTACCCGATCGACCACAAACTGCTGACCGGCGGGCTGGTGGTGGTCATCATCTACCTGCTGTGGCGGACCTGGCGCGGCTACGACTGGGTCACGGCGTCCGGTTGGGGGCTGCTCGCGATCGCCGTCAGCACCACGTGGCTGATGCCGTGGTACACGATCTGGCCGCTTCCGCTCGCGGTCATCTCGCGCGATCGACGCCTGCTCGTCGCGACGCTCGCGATCCAGGCGATCTGGATCGTGCACCAGACGTCGCCGCTCTACGGACCGGTGCCATGAGGGGGCTGCGGATGGTCGCCTTCGGCGACCCGTCCTCGCCTGGCTCATCGTCCGCCCGATGCTGCGCGGCCGCACGTGTCCGGCTTGCGGGGTGGGCACGGTGAGCGGCCTTGCGACGGGGATCGGCGGGCGGCTGCCCGCGTGGCTTGCGCCGCGCGAGCACGATTGCGCGGGGCGTCGGCTGTGGCGGGTGGAGACGGTGGCGCTGATCCTCGTTGGCCTGCTGCTCGCGATCGCGGCGATCAACGATGTCTTCTACAGCGTGAATGCCAGCGCCCAGCTCGTCGCCGACCAGACGACCTGGCGCCACTACACCGGCCGCGACTACTACAACGTCTCGGCCGGCGCGCTCGTCGTGGGAAGGGCGCCGGACATCTCGTGCGCGAACTCCTCGCCGGGGCCTCCGGGCGAGCGCACGCAGATCTGCCTTTTGATCGACGGGCCGATCGTGCACGGGCTTCGCAGCGTCGTCGGCGGCTGGCGGCTGGCGGCGCGCACCGGCGACTTCCCGGCCAAGCGCTACGACTGCTTCGGCGAGGGGGCAGCGAAGGCGCTATGCCCGAAGGGCTGATGGAGCGCCTGTTCGACGAGCCTGGCCGTGGGCGGAGCCGCCGTGAGCCGCTCGCGGTGCGGATGCGACCGACCACGCTCGACGAGCTGATCGGCCAGCGCGCGCTGCTTGCGCCGGGAACGCCGCTGCGCCGCGCGATCGAATCCGGGCAGCCGCACTCGATGATCCTCTACGGCCCGCCGGGGTCCGGAAAGACGACGCTCGCGCGGATCGTCGCCGAGAGCGCCGGCGCGGCCTTCGAGGAGCACAGCGCGGTCGAGGCGGGCCTCGCCGAGGTCCGCGGCGTGATCGAGCGGGCGCGCCACCGCGACGACGGGACCGTGTTCTTCCTCGACGAGATCCACCGCTTCAACCGACCCCAGCAGGACGCGCTGCTGCGCGCGGTCGAGGAGGGCCTCGTCGTGCTGATCGGAGCAACCACCGAGAACCCGCGTCACGAGGTCAGCACGGCGCTGCTCTCGCGACTGCGCGTCTACGCGATGGAGTCGCTTAGCGCGGAGGACATCCGCGAGCTGCTCGAGCGGGCGCTGGCGCGCGGCGAGCTGGGCGAGGTGGCGCTCGATCCGGACGCGGCGGAGCTGATCGCGACACGCGCCGGCGGCGACGCGCGGGTCGCGCTCGGTGCGCTCGAGCTTGCCGCCAACGGAGTGGCGCGGATCGATCGCGAGACGGCCGGCGCGGCGCTCGCAACGGCGCAGGTGCGCTACGACGCGGCCGCAGACCGCCATTACGAGACGATCTCGGCCTGGATCAAGGCAGCCCGCGGCAGCGACGTCGACGCCTCGCTCTACTACCTCGCGACGATGCTCGAAGGCGGCGAGGACCCGCGCTTCATCGCGCGGCGGATGGTGATCTTCGCCTCCGAGGACATCGGCAACGCGGAGCCGCAGGCGCTGGCGCTCGCCGTGGCGGCGGCGCAGACCGTCGAGCTCGTGGGCCTGCCGGAATGCACCTACGCGCTGGCACAGGCGGCGATCTACCTCGCCCTCGCGCCGAAGTCGAACGCCGCCGGCAGCGCGCTCGCGGCAGCGCGCGCCGAGATCGCCGCGCACGGAGCGCTCCGTCCACCGCCCTGGCTGCGCCCGGGCGCCGGCGAGGAATACGACTACCCGCATAGCCATCCCGGCCACCTCAGCCCGCAGGAGCTGATGCCGCCGGGGCTCGAGCGACGTCGCTTCTATCAGCCCGACGAGGCCGAGGCCAAGCTCGCGCAGGCCCTGGCCGTCGTCCGCGCAGCGCGCGGACACGACGAGCCCGCACCCTGACGCACGCGATCGGGCCGGGGCGCACGTCGAGCTAGGCTTTGGCGGTGCCCGCCCAAGCCTACGCCGGTAAGGAGTGCGTCTGCCAGCTGCGACGCGGGATCTGTGACCAGTCGTGCGTGCGCGACATGCTCGATGTGGCGTTCTACATCGCCTGCCTGCGCGTCGCTGGGCGGCGCTGCCTCGTCGTCGGCGGCGGCCAGGTCGGGCTCGAGAAGGTCGAGGGCCTGCTGAGCTGTGACGCCGCGGTCACGCTCGTCAGCCCGGCGGCCCATCCGGCGCTCGCGGCGCTCGCGGACGAGGGATCGATCGAGTGGCTTGCGCGCGAATACCGGACGACGGACCTCGAAGGAGCGTTCCTCGTGATCGCCGCAACCGGCGATAGCGAGGTCAACATCGCCGTCCACGAAGACGCAGAGACGCGAGCGATGCTCGTCAACGTGGTCGACGTGCCGCCGCTGTGCAACTTCATCCTGCCGGCGATCGTCCGTAGTGGCCCGCTCGCGATCGCGATCTCAACCGCGGGCGCCTCCCCCGCTCTTGCCAAGCGGATGAAACGCGAGATCTCAGAGCAGTACGGCGAGCACTACGCGCGCCTCGCGGTGCTCCTCAACGACGTGCGCGGCTGGGCCAAGGCGACGCTGCCGACTTTCCAGGAGCGCAAGGAGTTCTTCGAGTCGATCGTCAACGCCGACCCGGACCCGATCGCGCTACTGCGCGCAGGCGACGAGGCTGCAGTTCGCGCTCTGATCGAGACCGCCAAGCGCCAGGGCGCTCCGGCGTAACGCCGCGGCCCGCACCGGCCGGGCCATGCAGACACAGACCGCGCCGCCTCCCCCCCGGTTGAGGCACGCAACAGGACGCTAGTCCAGCCGTCCAGTCCATTCGCGGGCACGCGGGGCTGGGACCTAATGGCGGCGGTCCACGTGGCCGAGCCAACAGGGGAGGAGCATGAAGCTACCGACCCTAAGACGTCCAATGCGCGCCGCTGTGCTGGCCTTTGCCACGCTCGCGATGACTGCAGCGCTGGCCGCCCCGGCCGGCGGCGCCGAGACCGGCCTCAACGTCGCCGGCTTCCTCGCCACCCCGGCGCAGAACGCGAAGCTCGAGTCGCTGGTCGACCAGCTCCACCCGGGCTGGATCCGCGTCTTCCTCAACTGGAGTCAGACCGAGCCCGCCGCCGGCAGCTACAACGCCGCTCAGCTCGCGGACTACAAGGCTTTCTTCGCTGCGCTGCCCGCCGGCACCAAGGTCGACGTCGACGTCGTCGGCTCCCCGGCGTGGGCCAACGGCGGCTCGTCGAGCATCGCGACGCCGCCCGTCAACGACCAGTCGTTCGCCGGATTCATGAACTACCTCACCAACGCACTGGGCACCAGCGTCACGGCCTACGAGATCTGGAACGAGCCGGACGACGCCACTTGGTGGACGGGCTCCGCGGCACAGTACGCCAGCCTGCTCAAGGCGGCCTACGGCGCGGTCAAATCCGCGAACCCGAACGCCAGTGTGATCCTCGGCGGACTGACGGCGAATGACTACCCCTACCTCCAACAGCTCTACGGCGACAGCGCAGGCGGCTCCTTCAACGGCGTCGCTGTCCACACCGACGACGCCTGCTCGCTGACCTCGCCCTACGCGTTTGCGTACAACCCGGGCACCCAGGCGATCAACCGCTGGTCGTTCCTCGGCTTCAGCACCGTCCACTCCGTGATGGCCGCGAACGGCGACGCCGCACTGCCGATCTACATCACCGAGTTCGGCTGGTCGACGACGTCGACGACCTGTGACAGCGGCGCCTCGGCCGGCAAGAAGCCGGGCGGGGTCAGCGACAAGACCCAGGCCCTCTACCTCGAGCAGGCCTACAACTGCCTGGCGCAGCCGGCGTACTCCTACGTCGCTGCTGCAATGTGGTTCGACATGGTCGACTTCGCACCGCAGAACAACATCTACGATCGCTACGGCCTGCTCTCGACGTCGCTTCAGAAGCGGACCTCGTTCGCCGCGTTTGCCAAGGAGGCGAGCGGCGATCCGCTATCGGGGACCTGCGGCAACTTCGCCGGACCGAGGATCCACCTCGAGAACCCGACGAACGGCGAGCGCTACCGCGGGCGGCTGATGCTGCGCGTCACGGCGACCGTCAACGGCAAGGCCCGCGGCGACAAGATCTCGCAGATCGCGCTCCAGGACGACGGCAAGACGATCCTCAACTTCAACCGCATCGACGCGCACTACGCCCACGGCAAGCTGAGCGGCGAGATCAACTGGTTGGGAGCGCGCAGCCTCTCGCCCGGGCCGCACACGATCACCGCGGTCGCGACCAACGCCAACGGCGTCAAGTCGACGGCCAGCGTCACCGTGATCCACGTCTGACGCAGCACCGGCGCCGAGCGCAGAAGCACGCCTAGCCGGCCCGCCGGCGGGCGGGCGATAGCATCCCCGGCGAGATGGCGAGCTTGCGGGAGAGGATCGTCACGCTGACCGTCGCGTTCGGCGAGCGGGCGCTCGAGCCCCTCGAACGCTGGCTCGGTCGCTCCTCGCTGGTCGGCGATCAGCCGTTCTTCGACGTCGAGCAGTTCCCCTGGGCGCAGACGCTGGAGCGCGAGTGGCACTCGATTCGCGACGAGCTGGACGGCGTGTTGACCGACCAGGAGCACCTGCCGAACTTCCAGGACATCTCGGTCGACCAGGCGACGATGACGACCGACGACCGCTGGAAGACCTACTTCCTCTACGGCTACGGCTTCAAGTCGGAGGCCAACTGCAAGCGCTGCCCGCAGACTGCCCGCCTCTGCAAGCAGATCCCCGGGATGAAGACCGCGTTCTTCTCGATCCTCGCCCCCGGCAAGCACCTGCCGGCGCACCGCGGGCCCTACAAGGGCGTGATGCGCTACCACCTCGGCCTCTTGATCCCCGAGCCGGCCGAGCAGTGCGCGATCCGCGTCGATAAGGAGACGCGCCACTGGAGCGACGGCAAGTCGATGATCTTCGACGNNCCCGCTGCGCCAGCCGGCGCGCGCGCTCAACTGGCTCGTCCTCTGGGCGATCGCCTACTCGCCGTTCATCGGCGACGCCAAGCGGCGCCACCTGGACTGGGAGAAGCGCTTCGAGACGCTAAAGGCCAACCGGGCCACGGTGTAGTTCCGGGGGTCGCACCCGGAGGGCACAGGCAT
>PKXY01000041.1 GCA_003132505.1 Solirubrobacterales bacterium | reverse complement strand
GGCGCCGGCGCGCAACCCAGCGCGCCCGCCACGCCGGCGCGCACAGGGCGCGCGCCAGGCCCGCCACAGCCAGCGAGCCGCAGCTCCGCGCCCGCGTCGCCGCCAAATGGCCGACCGCCACGTCCACCGGCGCGACCGACTGAGAGGCGGCGATGAGTGAGACGACGTATCGCTTCGCGCCGCATCCGGGTGGCGGGTTCCTGCTCGGCCTGCGGCTGTCGCAGTTGTGTGCGTTCATCCTCGCCGGGCTGGGCGCGCTCGGCGCGCTGCGCCTCGGAGGCATCACCGGGCTCGCCGTCGCGATCGCGATCCTTGCTGGCGCCGGCGGCGTCGCGTTGGTTCCGCTGCGCGGCCAGACGCTCGAGCAATGGGCGCCTGTGACCGTGCGGTTCCTGCTCGGGCGTTTCAGCGGCGCCGCACGGTTTCGCGCGCAGCGCGCACAACTCGGCCACCTCGTCCGGCTCCCCACCGGCAGTCTGGACCCCCAACCCGCACAACCACCCGAAGCGCGACCCAGCGAGCTCGCTGGGCTCGAGTACCTCGAGGTCACGCTCAGCCGCTACGACCAGGCCCGTCTCGGCGTCGTCAAAGACCGCCGTGCCAGCACCTTCACCGCGACCGTGCGCGTATCGGGCCGGGCGTTCGCCCTTCTGGGCCCGCAGGACCGGGAGGCGCGCCTTGAGGAATACGGCGCCGTCCTCGCCGCCCTCGCGCGCGACGGGTCACCCGTACGCCGGATCAGCTGGATCGAACGCACACTCCCCGCCGACGCAGACGCGCTCGGCAACTACCTACTCCAAGCCAAACGAGCGGACGCCACGCTCGAGGACCCGCCCGACGAGCTTGTCTCCTACCTGCAGCTGATCGGCCGTGCCGGCGATGTCGCCGAGCAGCACGAGCTGCTGTTCAGCCTCCAGGTCGACGCACGTCGCCCCGCCGCCAGGCGCGCGATCACGCGCATGGGCGGAGGTGATTTTGGTGCGCTCGCGGTCCTCGCCGCCGAGGTTGGGCAGCTGATCGAGCTGCTCGATGAGGCCGCGATCACCGTCACCGGCCTACTCACACGAGCGGGACTCGCCGCGTCGGTCCGCGCCGGCTATGACCCGTGGGGGCACCGCCAACGCCAACGCCAACTCGAACACGCGAACAAGCCTGATCCGGGGATCGCGTCGCACACCGCGACACCAACCGCCAGGGACGAACACTGGGGGCGCCTCGAAGCAGACGGGGCGCTGCACTGCACGCTTTGGGTCGCCGAGTGGCCGCGGATCGACGTGCGCGCCCTGTTCCTGCAGCCGCTGCTGATGGACACCAGGGTCACCAGGTCGGTGGCGATGGTGATGGAACTCGTCGGCCCCGCCCGCGCCACCCGCCACGCGGAAAGGGCTGCGACCGAAACAGCGACCGAGCAGAGCCTCAGGGCTCGGGTCGGTCAGCGCACAAGCCAGCGCCAGGCCCAACGCGACAACGCCGCGACACAGCGCGAGCGTGAGCTCGCCGAAGGGCACGCCGCGATCCGCTACGCCGCCTACGTAACCGTCAGCGCCCCCAACACCGGGCCCGGGTCCGCCGACGACCTCGAAGCCGCCGTGACAAGGGTCGAGCTGGAAGCAAAACGCGCGCCGCTTCGCCTCGAACGGATGTGGGGCCAACAGGCCGAGGCGTTCACCTACTCGCTACCGCTCGGACGAGGACTGCGGTGATGCTGCGCGACCGGATCGACCAGCGCCTCGACCAGCGAGCGGCCGACGCCGAGCAGCGGACCCGGCGACGCACCTTCGCCAACGGCGCGCACTCGCAGGCCGAGCCGTTTCGAGTAACGCGTCTGCGCCGCCCGGGTGAGCGCAGTCCCCATCAGGTTTCGACCGCTCACTTCCAGGCCGCCTACCCAGCCGTCGCCGAACCAGGTCTTGGCGCGCGCGGCGTCTACATCGGCCGTGACATCCACGGCGGCTCGTTCGTCTACGACCCCTGGGTGCTCTACGCGGGCGGGGTGCTCAACGACGCGAACATGCTCGTGATCGGCCGGCCCGGCCACGGCAAGAGCGCGCTGGTCAAGAGCTGGATGTACCGCAGCCGCGTGTTCGGCCGCACCTGCGAACTGATCGACCCCAAAGGCGAATACACCCCACTCACCAGAGCGCTCGGCGGGCAGGTCCTCACCTTCACACCAGGCGGGACCACACGGCTGAACCCATTGACCCGTCTCGGTAGCCGTGAGATGCGCGAAGGCCTGCTCGAAGCGATTGCCCGCGCGATGCTCGACCGGCCCCTCACACAACCCGAAGCACTCGGCCTCGCCGCAGCGCTCGCCGCCGCCGACCGTCACGCCGACAGCGCAGAGGTCTGCATCCCCGACGTCACCGCGCAGCTGCGCGACCCCGGCCAGGACGTCGCCGACCAGCTCGCCTGCACCCCCCAGGCCGCACAGGCCGAGCTGCGCGAATGCGCGCTCGCCCTACAGCGCCTCACACACGGCCCCCTGCGCGGCATGTTCGACCAGCCAACCCAAGCCTCAGAACAGGTCTGGGACGCGCCAGCGGTCTGCCTCGACCTCTCCCAGGTCGGCGTCGGGCGGGCCCAGTCCAACCTTGCGGTCGCGATCGTGATGGTCTGCGCCTCCGCGTTCCTCGACGCCAAACGCCGCGAGCGCGCCCAGAAGGCCCGTGCCGCCGGCCGCGAACCAGACAAGACCACAAGGGGCAACGACGAGTGCTGGCGCGGCCTGCCAATCCCAGGGCTCGCCGAGTACTACCAGTCCGCTTTCAAGCTCAGCCGCGACACGGGTGTGCAGCACATCCTCGCGCTGCACCGCCTCTCAGATCTGCGCGCTGCCGGCGACGACGGCTCCCGCCAACAACGCCTCGCCCAAGGCCTCCTCGCCGAAGCCTCGACAACCGTCGTCTACCGCCAACACGCCCAGGAGGTCCCCGACACCGCCGACGCGCTCGGCCTCTCAACCACCGCCCGCGACCGCATCGCCCGCCTCCCCCCAGGCGTCGCACTGTGGGTCGTTGGCGGGCGCTGCTTCGAAGTCAGACACCTCCTCTCAGACCGCGAATGGCAGCTCATCGACACCGATACCGCGATGGGCGCACGGCGCGCACTTGCCATCGAGCATCCCGACCTTGATGTTGAGCTAGTGACCGGGGTGTCGGCGTGAACCGGCGCGAACGCCGCGCCGGAGACCTCGCAGCCGTGGCGGTCGCACTCGTGTTCGCAATGCCGCTGGCGATCGTGATGCTGGCGAGCGCGATCGCCGGCCTGCTCGCCCGCGGCCAGCCGGTCGCGTTGGCTCCCACAGCCGCACTGACCGTTCTCGCACGCCTGCCGGCCAGGCTCGCAGACCCGGCGCTCGCCTGGCCAGCGGCGCTTCGCGGACAACTGCCGGGCGCGGTCGTGCTGCAGCTCGCGCTCAGCGCCTCAACCCTTGCCGTGCTCACCGCCTTCGCGGTGCTTGTCAGCCTGGTCGGCCGCTACGCCCACCGTCGCGACCGTGACCGCGCGGCACGCTGGGCATCTGGCAGCGAGCTGACCGATCTGTACGCGCCGGGCCCGCAGCCCGGGCGGATCACCCTCGGTGAGCACAACGGGCGGCTGATCGTTGCGGAGCGCAGGGTGTCGGTGCTCGGTGTTGGGCCCGCGCAGTCCGGGAAGAGCACCGGGCTGATCGTGCCCGCGATCCTCGAATGGGCCGGCCCGGCACTATCGACCTCGATCAAAGCCGACGTCGTGTTCGACACCCACACCGCGCGCGGCACGGTCGGTGAGGTGTTCATCTTCGACCCGACCGGTTGCACCGGGCTGCAGCACACGCCGTGGTCACCCATCGCCGCCGCGCACACCTGGGAGGGCGCGCGCCGAACGGCCGCGAACCTGCTCGGCGTCGCCGACCAAGGCAGCACCCGCAACGCCGACGACAGCTTCTGGAAACCCGCCGGGGCGCGGTACCTCGCGCCGCTGCTGCTCGCCGCCGCATACGGCGGACTCGCGATGGGCGACGTCCTGCGCTGGGTCGCCACCAGCGATGAAGAGGAACCCACCAAGTTGCTGGCAACCTGCCCGGTCGTCGGTGCCAAGCCAGCCGGCGAAGCGCTGCAATCGGTGTGGGACTCCGATCACCGGCTGCGCTCGAGCCTGATGCAGACGATCGCGACCGGCCTTGACGCCTGGCATGAGCCCGCGATCGCCGCAGCGACCGTAGGGGAGAGCCAGATCAGCGCAAGCCGACTGCTCGACGGCACAAACACGCTGTACCTGATCGCGCCGGCGCACGAACAGCGCCGACTGCGCGGCCTATTCACCGCACTGGTCGCCGACATCACCGCCGGCGCGTTCGAGCGATCCGCACAGACCGGCAAACCAATCGACCCGCCGCTGCTACTCGCCCTGGACGAGGCGGCCAACATCGCGCCGCTGCCGAACCTCGACGAGATCGCCTCGACCGGACCCGGCCAGGGCGTGCAGCTACTCACGATCCTGCAAAACATCAGCCAAGCCTCCGACCGCTGGGGCCGAGACCGAGCGGAGACGATCATCGCCAACCACCGTGCCCGCCTGTTCTGCAGCGGGATCGGCGACCGCGCCACCCTCGACTACCTGCGCCAAACCCTCGGCGACGAAGAGATCGGCCGCATCTCCACTCACCGCCAAAGCGCGCTCGCCACCGGCTCACGCACCTACGCCAGCGAGTTCCGCGCCCTCGCCGCACCACACCGCGTCCGCCAAGCCGACACCAACACCGCCCTGCTGATCTACGGGCGCCTCCAACCAGCCTGGGTAGCACTCCGGCCCTGGTACGCGCACCCCGAACTGCGCCGCCTCCGCAACGCCGCAGCCCCCAACAGCCGCGACAACCGCGCCGGCGCCGCGCGCCGGGCGCTCACCCGTGCCACGCGAATGGCGAGAAGGACCTGGTCAGCGTGACCGCGACCGATCGGATGCGAGCCCGCGTGCCCTCCTTGGCGGTGACTAGGCGTGGTCTGCCCGGGCCTGGATTCTTGCCACGGCCGGCTTGGGCTTCGAAGCCCTCCGGGCTTTCCCCTCGCTGGCGCTCGGCTCCGCCAGCCGCTCCGCGGCCCATCACAGCCCTTGTCAAACCACACCAACCACCAAGGAAGGAAACTCGATGAACAGCATCACCCTCACCGGCCGGCTCACCCAGGACCCCGAGCTACGCACGCTCCCAAGCGGCGGCACGGTCTGCCGGCTGCGCCTAGCCGTCAACGGCATGGGCCGCGGCGGCCGCGACGAAGCCGGATACATCAACGTCAGCGCCTTCGGCAACGCGGGTGAGGCCGCCGCACGCGTCCTCACGAAGGGCTGGCTCGTCGCCGTCGACGGACGCCTGCAGTACGGCGAATGGCAAACCGACGACAACAGCAAACGCCACGACTACGAAATCGTCGGCAACGTCGAGTTCCTCGCCGCACCCCGCAGCGACAACGCCGAGGAACCCGCCACCGTCGCCGCCGGACAGGAGGAGATCGCGGCCTGAACAGCCGACCGCGCGCGGTCCGCGCCCCAACCGGGCGCGGACCGCACCGCCGCCGCAGCCGCGCACACGCGATGACCAGACCCACTCAGACAGACACGGCGCTCGTGGCCTACCTCGCGCTGCTCACCAGCCGCGAACCCGCCGGCGGGCTGCTCGAGATCCGCTACCGCCAGCCCGACAGTCCGGGGCGGATGCGACAGCACTGGCACCCCGCCGCACACCCCCGCGGCGCGGCCAGAGAAATTCTCGAACTCGCCGAACGCACCGACGTCTACGTCGGCGTCGCGCCGCGCCGCCACCGCCACGGCGGCCGCTCAGCTATCCAGCGCTCCTGGATGCTCTGGGCCGACCTCGACCAAACAGACACCGCCGCGCACATGGCCACCCTGGCCGTCGCGCCAGGCGTAGTCGTTGCCTCCGGCACAGCGGGACACCACCACCTCTACTGGCCGCTCGCTCAACCACTCAGCGGACCAGAAGTCGAACGGGCGAACCGCGTTCTTGCCCGCGCGCTGCACGCCGACACCGGCGCAGTCCTCAACGCCGCGACGATCCTGCGCCCACCCGGCACCCGCAACTTCAAACACACCCCAGCCACGGCGGTCACACTTGAGCGATTCGAGCCGCGCGCACACACCGCCGCGCAGATCCTCAAAGGCCTCCCGACAGACCCGGACACCCCAACGCGAACAGCCGCGGCGCGAGTCTCGACGCCGGACGTGCTGCTCGCGATCGAACCAGAACGCTACGTCCAGGCCATCACCGGTCTACAGGTGCCGCGTAGCCGCAAGGTCAGCTGCCCGTTCCATCAGGACCGCAACCCGTCACTTCACGTGTACCCCCAAGCCGCACAGGGCTGGGCTTGCTTCGGCTGCGGCCGCGGCGGGAGCATCTACGACCTCGCCGGGGAGCTGTGGCAGCTCCACACCCGCGGACCCGAGTTCGTCGAACTACGCAACCGCCTTCGCGACCTGCTGCTCCCAAACACCACGACGCCACGGCATGAGAGCGCCCCGACTGGTCGCGGGTGAACCCGCCGCCAAGCCAAGCACACCCAGGGGGCGTGCTGCTGGCTGGGCGTGCCCATCCGCGACCGACAGGAACCAGCCATGAAACCAAGCGACAAACAGCTCTCCTACCTGCGCGCGCTCGCACTACGCGTCGGCCAGACCTTCATCCCTCCCAGAACCAGCGCCGACGCGTCCCGCGAGATCAACCGGCTACGCCACGCCGAACCCGCCAGCCGCCAACAGCGACACGACGAGCGGAGCGAAATCGGGCAGGACATCGCCCGCGGCGACGGCACCAACGCCGCCGTCCAGGCGCACGAGACGACCGGATACGGCTC
Source organism: Solirubrobacterales bacterium (assembly GCA_003132505.1). Lineage (GTDB taxonomy): Bacteria > Actinomycetota > Thermoleophilia > Solirubrobacterales > Solirubrobacteraceae > Palsa-513. Next base: position 37,422 of record PKXY01000041.1, on the reverse strand, counting down.
CACGGCTCGGTGGGCGTAACCGGGCACCCCGGGAGCAGGTAACTCGGACCAGCATCGGCCCCCGGCTGGTGGGTGGGGGAGTCGCCCGTCACTGTGGCTCGGCTCGAGCGCTGTCAAGCCGATGAAAACCCCGCCCTGCGGGCGGGTACGGCCGGTCACTCGATCCTCGGCTTGACAGCCCTCATCGCCCTCGCCTGGTGGCGGGCGTACTCACCACCCACCAGCAGAAAGAGGACACGATGACCGCCACCAGCCCGAGTCGCAGCGTCGGCGAGCGCGTCGAGCTCGCCCGCTACACCACCACCACCAGCGAACGCATCCTCCACGGACAACGCATCAACGGCGTCGTCCGCATCACAGACACCCCAACCAACGGTGGCCGCACGTTCCTCGTCGAACGCGGCCTCGAACAAGACGGCTACGCCGCCCTCCAAGCGCTCGTCAACGACTACATCACGCAATCCCAGCGCCGCGACGAGCCCGCAATCCTCGTCAACCTTGAACACCTCACCGACCAGCCATAACCACGAGCGCGTAGACCTACCGCCGGCCGCTGGTAACGCACCGGCGCTGGCCGTGAACCTCGCTCACGTCGCTGCTCAGCCGCCGGGCACGCTGGCGCGACAGTCGCCGCGCCACGCCGGGGACATGCCGAGCCCGCCGCAGGATCGCACGCTGCGCGTGCACGCGGGCAGGCATCGGCCCGCACCCGGCGAGGCCACCAAGCACAGGAGGCCACATGCCCACCGCAACCCGCCAGCCAACCCGAACAAGCGAACTGATCGCACGCGAAGCCCTCGCGCTCCGCACAACACTGATCCGCGCGTACCGCTCCAGCGCGTCACGAGAAGACCTCGAAGACCTCTACAGCCAGGCAGTCCTCGAACTGCTGGCGCGCGCCGAACGCGACCCCACGCTCACCAGCCCCGACCACATCCGCCGCGCTCTGCGCCAGAAGTTCGAAAGCCGCATCCTCGACCACCACCGCGCCGTCGCCGGCCGTAGCCCCGCAACACACGCCCGCGCCCGAACACGCCCACTCGACGACGCTCTCAACCAACACGTCGGGGACCCGGACGGCCTGGACCAGCTGGTCGCCCGCGAGACGCTTCGCGAGCTCGCTGCCGCGATCCGCGAACTCACACGCGACCAACAACTCGTGCTCGCAAGCCAGCTAAACGGCGAGACCCCGCGCGAGTGCTGCGCACACACCGGCTGGACCATCGACAAGTACCGCAAAACAGCGCAACGCGCCCGCGCCCGCCTACGCGCCCACAACAGCGCTGCGCTGTCCCGTTGACCACCACCGCGTCGGAATATCCGCCATGGTCGCCCCTGCCGCGAACGCGGACGAGCTCAGCACCCGGCTCCTAGCGCGCCTCGACGCACTGCTCGCCGGCGCCGAACCGACACCGCCAGAGCGCTCATGGCTCAAGCAACTTGCGCGCGACCTGCACGCCCCGGCAAGCCGACAGCGGCGGCGCAGCAAGCCCACGTCACGACGACGACGGCCAGGCCAACCGTTCGCCTGATCGAAGGCCGCCGCGCGCACCGCGTCCAGACGGTCGGGCGACGAACTTAACGCCCACGCCACTCGCGCTCCTGCGCGTGGGGCGAGGCCAGTAGCGCTGTATTGCGTCCGCAATCCCGGTAGCGGCACTCGATCGAGTCCGCAAACACGCGCCCGAGCGCCACCCAGGGGCCCTGACCGAACGCTGACTGAAAGCCCGGAGACTGGCAGCGTCGGTATACGGGCGCACCGAGCGACGGTCGGAGCGACGGAGGGGGTGGGTCTTGCTACTGCGCCGGGCGCCACCGCGCGTCCGGGCCAGGGAGCTGCCGTCGATATCTGAGATTGAGATCCCCTTGGGGGCGGCCGACGTGAGCAGCGCGCCGTGGCTACGCTGCGCGGACGGTGGACGGAGCGGCGCGAATCGAAGCGAGATACCGCGTGCCTGGCGTACCACACGGGGCCGGAGGTTCCAAGCCGTTTCTCGTCGTGGCGAACGACGAGCGCCGTTACTGGCTGAAGCCTCCCAACAATCCGCAAGGGCCGATGGTTCCGGTCAACGAGCAGATCGTGGCTCGACTCGGCCGGCTAGTTGCGCTCGCGACGTGCGAGGCGCACCTCGTCACGATCCCAGCCGTGCTCGCTGGCATCGAGATTGCTCCGGGCTACGTGCTCGTGGAATGCATAGCGCACGGGAGTCTCGCGGTCGACGGCGCCATCGAGCAAATGCCTCAGCTCGGCCACCGCGCGGACGACGAGAACGCGGTCCGCCATGCGGGCTTCCTGGCTCTCTACGATTGGCTGTGGGGTGGGGACGACCAGTGGCTCCGGGCGACGTCGGACAGCAACCGGTACTACAGCCACGATCATGGGCATTATTTCCCGAATGGACCCACGTGGACGAGTGAGGGCTTGGCCGCGAATCAGGACGTCCCGCATCCGTCGGGGCAGTCGACCGATAGCCTCGATCGCGGCGAGCTGACGCGGATCGCGGACTGCCTGTGCGCGCTGACACGGGAGGAAATCGCTGCAACTTTGGAGAATATTCCGGCCGACTGGCCGGTTGATGCGACGGCGAGGGCGGCCGTCGTAGACTTTGCTGTCCACCGAGCACCGCACGTGGCGAGCAGGCTACGGGTCGTTGCGAGCGCATAAGGGGATCGGATGACGTATTTCTTCTCGCTGCTGCGGTTCGTCCCCGATGCCGCACGGGGCGAATTCATCAACATCGGAGCCATCGTCGGTGATGGCGACGTCAATGACTGGGACCTCCGCTTGATCTCTAACTTCAAGCGCGCGCGGGCCATCGATAGCGGCGGGATGCTGCCTGCGGCCGTGTCCTTCGCCACCGAGCTCAGCGAACGCCTCCCCGGTGATGAAGACGAGGGCACCATGACGATGGCCGACCTCCACGGGCTAGCCGCCACGATGCACAACATCATCCAGTTCACGCCACCCGAACCAATCGTCGCGGCCGATGCCGCCGAGGCACTCGATCTGCTGTCGCGGGATCTGCTACTGGATCCGTCAAGCGTGTACGCACGCGGCTACAAGAACGCCAAGTCGGCGATCAACGCAACGCAGCGCGCGTATCTCGGGGCCAGCCTTCCGACAGAGGCCGTGGCGCGCGTGGTTGAACTCGAAACGGGCCAGTTCCGTGGCGGCTTCGATTTCGCCGTGCACAACGGCAGGGCAGTGCAGCTCGTCAAGTGCTTCTCTTTCGAGCTGCCGGATCAGGAAGCGCTTTCGAAGTCCGTAATGTCGTGGGGATGGCTCGTGCACGAGCTGAGGCGCGGCGGTGGCGAAGTACGGCCCCGGACGGGAGCGACGTTCGAAGCCTCGAAGGAGCTCAGCGTGGCGTCGGTGTACGTGCCGCCGCGTTCGGAAGACTCGAGCCTCGCCTACGATCAGGCTCGCGCGATCTTTGCCGAGGTTGATGTCGCGGCCGAACCCTGGACGAACGCCGAACCTGTCGCGTCGATCGCGGTCGAGCGCCTAGCGCTCGCTGCGTGAGCCTCGCGGCGCGACGCGTGAAACGCTCCGCCACGGTCGCCGCGATTGCGGTGCTCGGCGTGGCTGCCGTGCCTGCGGAGCGAGCTGTTGCCAACCGTAACCCGAAGGCGCCGTCTCTCGCATCGATGCTCCTCACCGTGGGCGAGCTGCCGACTGGTTGGGGCGTCGACAACTCGACCGGCTCGGGCGTTGGATGCCTTCACGCGATACTGGAGCCGCCCGGTGTCACGCAGACCGCGAACGCCTCTGTGACGTTCGCCGACAATGCGTCGCTGCCGCAGGTCTCGGAGAAGCTGGCGACTTACAAAGCACCCATCCGCAACGTGTTCGCAACCGTTGTCGGAAATCTCGATCGCTGTAGGACCGTCAAAGGCACCTCCGAGGGGAACAAGGTAACCGGAACGGTCGGCCAGATGTCTTTTCCGCAGTACGGGGACCAGTCGGCGGCGTTCACGGTGAGTCTCACGGTCAACGGGGTTACCGCGGATGAGGATGCGCTGATCGTGAGGAAGGGCGCGATCATGGTGGGGGTCACTGAGGGCACGCTTGGCCCGCCCGACATCGTCCAGTTCCAGGGGTTCGTGCGTAAGGCGCTGGCGCGCGTCGGGTAGCGCCGGGGCTCGCCGAGGGACGGCCCGATGAGGGGGATGGCGACTGAGCGTCCGCTGCAAGATCACCGCCAGCTTCCGACCGGCGACGTCCGTGCCGAACGCACCTACTTAGCTGCCCACGTCTTCCTGGACGTACCGGGCGCCGGCAAGTCGCCCAGCGACATGTCGGAGCAAGGCGCGTGGGAGGGAATGATGGGGTACCGCGTCAAAGTGGCGCACGCAAGCGAACTGCTCGCTTGCCGGCTACGTTGACCGTGTCGAAGATCGGAATAGCGGAGAGGATCAAAGCGATTCCAGATGAGGCACGACCGGGGTAGTGCTGGTTGATCTCGTCGCGGGAGACGGCTTCTCCGCGAAGGAGCTTCTCAATTGTCCACCGAAAGATCTCGATCTTGATTGTCTGGGTTCTGCCGTTGGATGTGCGGCGCACAAGACCAGCATGGTCGACCTTGAGAATCTCATTTGTCGTGCCGTTCGGCCGAATCAGAACGCGGCCCGCGAGCGGCACGAAGTGCGTGTCCCAGATCTCGCCAAACGATAGGCCCGCCCTGGCGGGCTTGGGATCGCAGGCTTCAGGCGGAGCAGCGCGAGGAGACGTGATAGCGCTCACCACGCGAAGCGCGACGCGGAGTTTGTCGGCTACCTGTCGCGCGTCGTCGAGGACGCGGCTGTCTGTGACGATCATCGCCTCGCCGCAGTCGGCGTAGGCGGCGGCAGCGTATGTGAGCATTACCGTCTCGACGGAGATCGAGCGATTGGCGCCACCGTACATCTTCGCTTGCACGCCCAGCCGGCGACCGTCGCGTTCGGCGACCACATCGAGGCCGTAATCGCGGACATAGGGCGTGACATGGGCGTCCCACCCTTCGGACCGCAACACTTCCGCGACGAGGTGCTCGTACTCCTCTGGCGTCATCCGCTCTGCTACCCCGTGAGATTCGCGAAAGGCCTGACGACGCCGTGAAGCTCGCCGAAGCGGTCAAGGAGCCGCTTCTCATATTGGCGTGCCTGCTCGACCCAGGAGATCTCATGCCATGCGACGAGAAGCTCGTCCGAATCGGAGAGCTGCCAGATGTAGCGGCCGCCCCAGTGACCGACCGGCTCCCCAGCACCGAAGCGCGCGAATTGCTTGAGCCGTCGATCGGCGACGTCCGCCTTGCCGATGTACACGACGTGTGCGCCGGGGACCCAACTGCTAGTCAGCACGTCCAGTGGGACACTCGGATCCTTATCCTTGAAGCGACCGCCAGGGTTCACGCCCAAGAACGACGGCGCGGCAGCGGCCGCTCGATAGATCACGTAGACAGCAGGCCCCGCCGGGACGGCCGCAAAGTGAGCCTTACGAAGGGCAGCCCACGTGCACCAACCCTCAAAGCCCAACGCTTCGAGATCGATCCGTGAGAACGACTTCGGGAGCGACGGCAACTCCGACACGGAAGCGAGCCTAGCGCTCCGCGGCGCGCACGACGGTTCCAGCCGCAAGCGGTCCCAACTGCGCTTGCCGCACGGCGGATTCTGCGAGGATCGTCGCGTGCACGATTCGCGGAAGCATCCGAGTTGACCGGACCTTCGCGCCGTGGATGACCGCGATGCAATAGCCGCCCTAATAAGCGACTTGCACTGGCAGATCGACCAGATGGGTCCTCGAGGTATCAAGGACAAGGCCGGGAATCCGTACAACCCCTCCTATTACAAGCGGGGGTTGAAGAACTCCATCGACCGCGGCGGACTTGCCGTCGCAGAGTACGTCAGGCGCTACCTCTACAAAGCGCCCAGCGACGGCTACAAGAAGCTGGAAGACGCTGACTCGCTCGACCTTGCCTGCGAGGCCTTAGTAGCCGACGCCGGCAAGCCCTACGCGCGTCTGTTCACCGATGCGGACCGGGCGACCGCGACCGCGCGACTAGCCCCTCACGCCGACGCCATCGAGCGAAGGAGGGCCGCTACGACCAAACGGATCGAAGCGCGACGGTCGGTGTTGCCGAAGGACATCACGGAACTCAGAGAGCTAGCTGCCGCCACGACTGATCCCGAGGACGCCATCGCGGTCAACTCGGCGATCTTGACACTCGCGCCGCAGGACGCCGTCGCCATGAATCGCCTCGGACGCGCCTACCAAGCGATCGGATCGCTCGACGCTGCAGAGCAGGCGTTCCGGCAGGTCATCGACCTCGACCCGAACAACAAGATCGCTACACAACGGCTGCGCGACCTCCTCCGACAAAGGCGCTGAGCCTGTGCCACTCGTAGCGACCGCAGTCGGTTGAGACGGCTGACGGCACTCTCGACCAGCAGCGGTAGCGCCATTGCTCAGATCGAGCCTTACCCCAAGGTTTCGGAGTCCTCCTATGGTCAGGCGCGGGCTAACCAAAGTTTCCGCAAGCTACTGGGGCGTGACGCTTCGCGATTCCGGTGCCGATACTTCAAGCGATGCATTTCCGCAACGGCCAGTTGCTTCTCTCGCCATCAGATGTCACGGCGTTCGTTGGTTGCCGGCATAGCTCGGCACTTTCGCTGGCGGTGGCGCGAGGCGAGATCCTGTCGGCGGCGTCGTCTGCTGGCGCCGAGCTCCTGTTTGCGAAGGGTCAGGAGCATGAGACGGCGTACTTGGTTGGGCTACGTGCGCAGGGGCTTGACGTCTGCGAGATAGTCCTTCGGCGAGACCACGCGCCGTTGCCGGATGATTGGGAGCGGGCGGCGTGTGAGACCGAGGAGGCGATGCGCGCAGGATGCGAGGTCGTCTATCAGGCCGTTCTCGGTTCGGATCGTTGGCGTGGCATTGCGGACTTCCTCCTGCGTGTCGACGACCCGTCGCCGAAGTTGGGCGCATACTCCTACGAGGTCCTTGACACGAAGCTCGCGCGTCACGCGAAGCCGGCGTACGTGTTGCAGCTTTGCTTCTACAGCACGGAGGTCGGGCGCATTCAAGGGGCCGCGCCGCGGGCAATGCACGTGCTGCTCGGCAATGGCGAGCGGGAGAGCTTCCGGCCCGACGATTTCGCCGCGTACGCCCGCCGTGTCCAGTCGCGCGTTGCCGGGTTCCTCGATGAGCCCCGCGAGACCGAGGCGGTTCCGTGCGACGCGTGTGAGACCTGTGGTTTTCTCGAGCGTTGCGAGGCGTGGTGGGAAGCGGTCGATCACCCGACGCGCGTCGCCGGTCTGGGCGCGCGTTATCTCGCGCCGCTTCGCGCCCGCGGGATTTTGACCGGCGCGGCGCTGGCCGCGGCTGGCCCGGATGCGCCGGCGGGGATCAGCGCCGAGGTGTTCGCGAAGCTGCGCCGTCAAGCGGGGCTGCAGCATGAGCGAGACATAACCGGCGAACTGCGCTACGAGCTGCTTGACCCGCCGTCCGGCTTTGCGCTTCTGCCTGAGCCGTCGCCCGGTGATCTTTTCTTCGACCTTGAAGGCAACCCGTTCTGGGACTCGGTCGATGGCAGCCTCGAGTACCTGTGGGGCGTCCTTGACCCGGAGGGCCGTTTCACCCCGCTGTGGGCGCATGATCGCGCGGGCGAGCGGGCGGCGCTCGAGCAGTTCGTTGATCTCGTTCACGCGCGTCTGCAGGCGTACCCGGGTATGCACGTCTACCACTACGCCTCCTATGAGCTGAGCGTGCTGCGCCGGCTCGCGGGCCGCTACGGCACGCGCGAGGAGGAGGTTGACGAGCTGCTGCGTCGCGAGGTATTGGTCGACCTGCTCAAGGTGGTGCGCGGCGGGCTCGTCGCGTCCGTTCCCGGTTACGGGCTGAAAGAGATGGAGGCGTTCCTCACGTTCGAGCGGCACGCTGAGGTCAAGGACGGCGGCACGTCGATCGTCGAGTACGAGCGGTGGGTCCAGACACGCGACCCAGAGCTGCTCTCCGCGATCGCGGCCTACAACGAGGAGGACGTGATCGCGACACGGCTGCTGCGCGACTGGCTGCTCGAACGTAAGGCCGAGGCGGGGGAGATCCCCTCGCCCGAGCCGCTGCCTCCGAGCCAGCCGAAAGCGGAGGATGCCGATCGCGCGGCGTTGCGAGATGCGCTGCTGGCGACCGGCGACCCGCCCCGCGAACTGGTCGCTCAGCTGCTCGACTACCACGACCGGGAACGCAAGCCGGTGTGGTGGGCGTTCTTCGACCGGCTCGAGCGGACATCGGAAGAGCTCACCGAGGACTCCGACGCGATCGGAATGATCGAGCCCGTCGGCGAATCTTGGCCGGAGGCACGATCACACGTCCACGTCCTCACCTACCCGGCGCAGGAGCACAAGCTGCGCGTCGGCGACGCGCCGAGGGATCTCGCGACGGGCGGCGGGCCGGCCGGGACGATCGTCGCGCTCGACCGCGAAGCACACCTGCTCGAGCTGCGGCGCGGGCCCTCGCTCGAGGGGGTCGCTCTACCGGGCGCGCTGATCCCCGGAAACCCCTATGGCACCGACGTGCAGGAGCAAGCGCTCGAACGGCTCGGTCGCTCGCTGCTCGCAGGCGACCGACGCTACCCGGCGCTCGAATCCGTGCTCACCCGCGAATCGTTCCCACAGCCCGTGCAGACCGACGACCTCGACGCCATGAAGCAGCTCGCCCGCTCCCTCGACGGACGTCAGCTCGTGATCCAGGGTCCACCCGGCTCCGGGAAAACTTGGACGGCCGGGCGACTGATCGCCGACCTGATCGGGGCCGGCAAGACGGTCGGGGTCGCCTCGACGAGCCATAAGGCGATACACAACCTGCTCGGGGAGGTCGAGACGGCCGCTGGCGAACTCGGGATCGCCTTCGACGGGCGAAAGAAGGCAAGCCAGGGCAATCCGGAGTCGGAGTACGACGGCCAGATGATCACGAACGTCTGGAAGGCGTCTGACACCGCGGGAGCCGACCTCGCCGCTGGCACCGCCTGGCTTTTCTGTCATTCCGGCCACGACGGCAGACTCGACTATCTGTTCATTGACGAAGCTGGCCAGGTGTCGCTCGCGGACGCGCTCGCGATGGGCACCTGCGCACGCAATCTCGTCCTGATCGGTGACCCGCTCCAGCTCGCGCAAGTGCTGCAGGGAACGCACCCCGGAGGCGCCGACGCGTCAGTCCTCGCGCACCTCCTGGGTGAGAACGCGACGATCCCGCCCGATCGAGGCCTCTTCCTTGAACGCACCTTTCGTCTGCACCCCGACGTCTGCGGCTACATCTCCGAGGTGTTCTACGAGGGGCGGCTGCGACCCGACGCGCGCACAGCGGAGCGAACGACGCCGCTCGGAACCGGGCTGCGCTACATCCCGGTCGAACACGAAGGAAACCGCCAGTCCTCCGAGGAGGAGGCGGCCGCCGTGGTGGCCGAGGTCGCACGACTGCGCGACGCGGGCGTGCGACGTAGCGACGTGATGGTCGTCGCGGCGTTCAACGCCCACGTTGATCTCCTCCGAGAGCGTCTGCCCGCGGACGTGCGCGTTGGCACGGTCGACAAGTTCCAGGGCCAGGAAGCCCTGGTCGTGATCTACTCGATGGCCAGCTCGAGCGGCGAGGACGTGCCGCGCGGCCTCGACTTCCTCCTCTCCCGCAACCGCCTCAACGTCGCGATCTCCCGCGCACAATGCCTCGCCTACCTCGTCTGCTCGCCGCGGCTACTCGAGGTCGACTGCAAGACGATCGAGCACATGCGGCTTGCCAACGCGCTCTGCCGATTTGTCGAGATGGCCGAATAGCGCGTGTGTCCTCCTTGGATAGTTGCGGACTTGGCCGATCCAGTGGTGACGCTTGCAGGACCCCGAGAGTGGGCCGCGAGATTCGAGCGCATCCCCGCTTCGTCTGCGCGAGGATGCACGGCATGCTCAACGGCACGCCGCGCGGCGCGCATGACGCGACCCTCACCGCGTGGGCCTCGGCTAACAGCCGGTAATGACCTCTAGCCTCTCCTGGCTCGACTACTCCGACGCCGAGCGACGCGCGGCGCTCGACGTCATCGAACTTTTCCGCGACCGCGATACCCGCGATGAGTTAGGTCTCGGCTCAATCCGGGACGGGTTCGCCGAGCACTTCTTCCCGGGGACGAGCACCATCCAAACCCGCGTCGCCTACTTTCTGTTCATCCCGTGGATCTATCGCTCGCTGGAGCAGCAGCACGCCGGGAGGGCAAACGTCGCCGATCGCGCCCGCAAAGCGGAGCTGGATCTCATCGAGCCACTACTTGCCGACGGCGACCCTGAAGGTGTCATCGGAGCAAGGGTGCGACGTTCACTCAAGCGGCTACCGAGCGACGTGTATTGGCAGGGCCTGGCCGCGTGGGGAATCAGGCTATATCCCGGTAGCCGGGATCAATATCTTCGACGGCTCGCGAATCTAAGCGTTGACCAACGGGGTAGCGTCGATGACGACGGCGAGCCGCTCGCCGACGCGACCGCTGCCGTCCACTGGCATCCGGGACTACCCGACCCGCCTGAGGGCTTCCCTGGCGAATGCTCGCTGCGACTGCGTCCCGAGGATCGCACCTACCTGACCGAGCGTGTGCTCCTTGGCCGCCCGCGCGGCACCCTGCTCGCCTGGCTTGTCGAGCACGGTCGCCAGTCCAATATCCCGTTCCCCTGGGAGCACCCTGACCTTGCTCGCTTTCCGCGTGAGACGATCGATGACCTGAATCAGGCTCGCATGCTCTCGGCGGTAATGCATGGAGCCCCTCTGCTTTACAACCTGTTGCTCGCTCGACGGCTCGTGTGGGAGGAGAAAATTGAGGAGTTCGAGCAGCGCCTCTCAGATTGGACAAGATCTCTGACGCTCGAGGCTGGCGGTGAACCGGGCCGGTGGGACCTCGCCGAGCTCTGGCAAACCGTCGATCGCACTCCCGCAACCGTCACGGCGCCCACGCGCGCGTTTATCGAGCGCTGGGCCCGACTCGTGGTCGAGGAGCAAGACCTCTCGAACTCAGTCCGCGCGCGCGAGCTCATCAGCAGTCGCGAGCGCCAGGTCAAGGGCCCCATGGGAGCGCGCCTCCATAGCGAGGCCGCTCTTCACCTCTGGGGCGGCGACGCCGGCACCGCGCGTATGAACTACCGCTGGGCCATCGCCCAGCGGTTCATCAACGACCTCGTCCCACCAGATGCTCGCTCCTGACGACCGTCAGCTACTCGTGGAGGCGCTCACGCCCCCGGACGGATATCGCTTCGACCAGGGGGTCGGCACGACCTTCTCACTCGACCTAGTGGCGCTACTCCGCGTTCCGCTCGCGTTCACGGTCTTTGACTGGCAGCAGGAGAATGGCCGGCCAACCGCCGACCCGCATGCGCTCCTCGCGGCGCTGCGCCAATACGCGGACCGTTTGACGATCTTCTGCCAGGCCGGCCAGATTGCCATCCCGCAGCACGACCATCGTCTCCTCTCCCAACTCGAGGACGCCGTCGTGGAGGCTCGCAGCCCGACCGACGGCGGTGTCTTTCATCCCAAAGTCTGGGCCCTGCGCTACGTCGCCCCGGACGAGCCGACTCTCTACAGGCTGCTCGTCCTATCCCGCAACCTGACGTTCGACCGCTCATGGGACACCGCGCTAGTACTCGACGGAGAGCTCACGAACAGCGGGCGCCCGATTGCGTCCTCCCGCCCGGTCTCCGAGTTCGTTGCCGCCCTTGAGGGTTGTGCGATATCGCCGCTCAGCGAGGCAGCGGCGGTTCGCGTTCGCACAATCGCGCAAGACCTCGCCCGCGTCCGCTGGGACCTGCCGCCCGACTTTGAGAGCGTTGTCTTTCATCCGATCGGTCACGATGGCCGGCCCGCGTGGCCGTTTACCGGCGACATCCGCCGGCTGCTGGTCATCTCTCCGTTCCTGTCCTCCTCAGCCCTCGATCGGCTCGCGAATGCAGGCAACGACCACCAGCTGATCTCCCGCCTGGACACGCTCGCACGCCTGTCTGCGGATCAGCTCGCAAGCTTTGAGCCAATCCAGGTGTTCGACGACGCCTTACAACCCGACGACGACGCACACACGGTCAACGCTGCAAGCGACGGGGCTGCCGACGAAGCCGCACTCGACCCCGGGACAGAACTCACCGGGTTGCACGCCAAGGCCTATGTCGCCGACGCCGGCTGGAAGGCGCGTATCTGGGTCGGCTCTGCAAACGCCACACACGCAGCGTTCAACCGCAATGTCGAGTTCCTCGCCGAGCTTGAAGGCCCGAAGAGCCGCTGCGGCATAGACGCCGTGCTCGGCGACGCCCACAGCGACCGAAGTCTCGTATCGCTCCTGCGCCGCTACGAACCGCCGGACGAGCAGGTCGAGGTCGACGTAGTGCTGGAGAGGCTCGAAAACGAGCTCCACAATCTGCGACGAGACATCGCTTGCGCGGATCTCGTCGCAGACGTCGGCGCGGAGGACAGCGGTCACTACGCGCTGACCCTGACTGTGCCGACCCTAAGCACCCGCCCGACGGACGCTGAAGTTCTAGTGCGGCCGATCACTGTCACGCAAGCACAGAAGATCACAGGCACCTCGACATGGCACGCTCTTCCGACTGAGCTGCTGACGGCGTTCTTCGCCTTCGAAATCACTATCCGAGCGGAGGGCCGCGCAGCGTCCACCGGGTTTGTAACCCGAGCAGATCTGCGGGGCGCTCCTGCGGACCGACGCGAGTCACTTCTCAGAGCACTGCTTCGCGACAAGAGCCAGGTGCTGCGCTTTCTGCTGCTCCTCTTGGCCGACAGTGCGCGGTCGGCGGACTCGGCGCTCAACGCACTGGCGGTGTTCCGTGAAGGCGCTCGCGCGGAGACGGCAGGACGGTGGCAGGCACAGGTGCCTCTGCTTGAGACGATGCTCAAGGCACTCGATCGGGATCCGGACACGCTGCAGCAGGTCGAGGGGCTGATCGCCGATCTCAGTTCGACGGCCGACGGCGCGGAACTGCTACCCGATGGCCTGCTCGAGATCTGGCAGCCGATTCGCGACGCGATGACACGGCCGTGACGGACCGCATCGACGTCGACGCGGAACTCGGCCGGCTGAAGGACTTCCAGCTTGAGACCGTGAGGTACGCCTACGATCGGCTGTTCCGCGACGACGACGCACGACGATTCCTAGTTGCCGACGAAGTCGGGCTCGGAAAGACGCTCGTGGCCCGCGGTGTGACAGCGCTTGTGGTTGATGAGCTGCAGCGCAGCGGCAAGGTCGGACGCATCGACATCGTCTACGTCTGCTCAAACGCGGACATCGCGCGCCAGAACATCCGGCGTCTCAACGTAACCGGACGCGACGACGTCGCGCTTGCGTCGCGCATTACGCTCCTGCCGCTCGAGACCCACAAGCTGCGCTCCAACGAGATCAACCTGATCTCCCTCACCCCAGGAACCTCGCTTGACCCGCACTCTTCCCTCGGAGTCAGCAAAGAGCGGGCGGTCCTGTTCTGGATGCTCAAAGAGGCGATCGGCTACCGCCGCAACAGCAAGAGCGTGCTGCGCGCACTCCGAGGCGATGCGGCGATGGCGTCGTTTACCAACGCTGTCGCATCGCTCGACCCGCGCAACGACGCAGCACCACCGATCGATCCAGGGCTGACGCGCGATTTCGTCGCCGCGGTTGAACAAAGAAGCGAGCTGGTGGAGGCGTTCCAGGCGCTATGTGACCGGATGACCATCCGCCACGAAACCAATGCCGCGTGGTCGGAGGAGCTGCGCTACGACCGGCGCGAGATCGTCAGCGACCTCCGCGCCACCCTCGCACAGGTCTGCATCTCGGCGCTCGAGCCAGATTTGGTCATCCTCGACGAGTTTCAGCGCTTTCGCGACATCCTGGACAACCCGGACACAGCGGCCGGGGAGCTCGCACAGCAGCTCTTCAACTGGCGCGACCCCGAAAGCGGGACGCGCGCACGACTCCTCCTCCTCAGTGCTACGCCGTACCGGATGTACACGCTCGGCCAAGAGCACGAAACCGAAGACCACCATCAGGACTTCATGCGCACCGTACGCTTTCTTTGCGGCGACGACACGGAGACCGCCGCTGAGATCGAGAGCGCGTTCGCTGATCACAAGCACTCGCTCATCAACACCGCAGAGATCAACTTAACCGAGCTGCGCGGTTGCCGCGAACGGATTGAAGCGGCTCTCGGCACCATCATGTGCCGCACCGAGCGACTCGCTGTCCGCGACGACCGTGACGGCATGCTCGAGCATCGCGACGTCGCGACTCCGCTTACGGCGAGTGACGTGCGCGGCTACCTGGCACTGCAGAACGTGGCCCGGCTCCTTGAAGAACCCGACGTGATCGAGTACTGGAAGAGCGCACCGTATCTCCTCAACTTCATGGACGGGTATCGCTTCAAAACCAAGCTGGAAGACGCCGCCGAATCCCCAGTCCTCAGTCGCGAGGTAGCGACCGCGATCGGTCGAAATGCGCAGAATCTCCCCTGGAGGGACGTCGAGCGGTACGGGGACATCGATCCCGGCAATCCGCGCATGCGTGTCCTTGACGCCGACGTCATCCAGTCGGGCGCGTGGCAGGCACTGTGGATCGCCCCGTCTCTGCCCTATTACGCGCTCGAAGGGCCGTATGCCGACCCCCGCGTGGCGGACTTCACAAAGAGGCTCGTCTTCTCGTCGTGGAATGTTGTCCCGCGCGCCGTCGCAGCGATGCTGACCTATGCCGCCGAGAGACGGATGCTCCGTCTACTCGACAGCGACCCACGCAACACGCGACAGGCACGCGACCAGCGCACGCAACTACTGACATTCCGGATCAGCGACGGGCGGCTCAGCAGCATGCCCGTGCTCGCCCTGCTTTACCCATCACCGACGCTCGCGACCCTCGCAGACCCGCTCGACTACGCACGCAACGCCGCGACACACGGTGTACCGGCAACCGTCAGCGGCCTACGGGAATGGGCCGAGGACCGACTGTCGGCACGGATCGACGCGCTGCCCGCAAAGGGCTCGGGCCTCCGCGGACCGGTCGACCCGAGCGCACACCCCTACGCGTGGAGCGGACCAGAGCCCTGGTCCATCACACCGGAATACGCACTACATCTCGCGTTTACCGAGCGCTTCGTCCGGTTGAGCCGGATGACGGCATCCGACATGCTCGAGGCAGGGTTTTGCCGAGAGGACCTCGATCTGCTCGTGCGCATCGCCGGACGCTCGCATGTGCCAACCGCCGCAATGTTCGCCGACGCATGCCACCATGCACACGCGGCTCTAGCCGAGGAAGAAGAATCCGCATCGAGCCGGGACGTCGTGGATGAGAGCTGGTACTGGGCCGCCCCAATTCTCCTAGACCTTCACCTCGACCCGGAAGCAACGCGCGCGTGGTGGTCGCGCGACAACCTCGCCGCGATCTGGGCCGGCGACGACACCGCCGAAGACGGAGAGTCCCGCTGGGCAGACCACGTCGAGCGCGCACGAAGCCTGCTTCGCGGCGACCTAACGCTCGGCCGGCGACCGGATGACCTGGTCGCGACGATCGTTCAGCTCGCGGCCGCCGGATGGGGAACCGTCTGCGCAAGGGCGCTCACGCGCGTCAGCCACGGCAGCGGTCACGCGGACGTGAAGCTCCGCGACGCCGCCGGACAGGCCGCGTGGGGCTTCCGGTCCCTCTTCAACGGGCCCGAAGTAACGGCGATGGTCCGTTCGCCCGATCCAACCACCGCCTACTGGCGCCACGTCCTTCGCTACGGGACGGACGGCTGTCTGCAGGCTGTGGTCGACGAATACGCCCATGTGCTCGTGGATGACCGTGGACTGTTCGACCCTGAGCCAACACACAGATGGCGCGTACTGGCCGAGACGATCCGCGAGGCACTCACGCTGAGGGCAACGCGGGTACGCGTCGATCGCGTTGGCGTCGACCCGCGTCAGGGAATAAAACTCACGCGTCGCAACATGCGCACACAGTTCGCCGCCCGGTTCGGTGATGAGCGAAACGCCGATGGGACCGGCGGCGTGCGAGCCACGCAACTTCGCACGGCGTTCAACTCTCCGTTCTGGCCATTCGTCCTCGCCTCCACCTCGGTCGGGCAGGAGGGCCTTGATTTTCACCTCTACAGCCATGCGATCGTCCACTGGAACCTGCCGTCGAATCCTGTCGACCTCGAGCAACGAGAGGGACGGATTCACCGCTTTAAGAACCACGCAGTTCGCCGCAACGTGGCTCAAACCTACGGCGACGAGTTGATGCTCGAGCCCGGTACGGATCCATGGGCATCGCTCTTCGCGCGCGCTGCCGCGGAACGCGCTCCTGGGGTAACCGACCTCGTCCCCTACTGGCTCTTCCCGATACCCGGCGGAGCACGCATCGAGCGGCACGTCCCAACCCTGCCGCTGAGCAGGGACCGAGCGCGCATTGATGATCTACGACGGTCGCTCACGGTGTACCGCCTGGCATTCGGACACGCCCGCCAAGAGGACCTCGTCGCCTACCTGGTCGACCGCTTCGGGCCGGCCGAAGCTCAGCGGCTGGCTGGGGAGCTAGCGATCGATTTGTCGCCGGCGAACCTCGCCGTCAGCGGAAGTGCTGAGTTCGATCCGGCCCGTCGTTCGTTCTCGGCGAATGCATGAGGTGGTGTGGCCTAGCGCTAAGCAAGGGATGCCTGCACGCGCGAGGGGGCGACTCGCGGAACGCCGTGCGACGCTAGTGACGAGTATGCGACCCAGCGCGCAGACCACCGAGGGAGGCGAAGACGGCCGCGGTTTCGTCGCCCGCGCGCCGTGGCGCTTTGCAAAGACGATGTCCCACATCCCGCACGAGTACACGGTGCGCGGCCAGACCCCCGACGACGAGTTCAACGAGTTCGTTCTGCTGATCCGCCGGGCCGGCTACAAGCGCCGGTTCGGGAAGACGACCTACACGTACCTGAACACCGACGGGCAGCGCTACTGGACGATGGGCGCGCCCCTCGAAGCGACGGTCATCATCAACCGCGCGCTTCTGACCGTCCCGTAATTGGCCTCTCCGGCCTGGTCGTCGACCGCAAGTTCCCCCGGACCATCATGGCCCGCGTGGATGCCAGCGACGCATCTACCAGCCCATCCTCGACGACGAAGACTGCCTCACCAATGTCTGCAGTCCTGCTGCGCACTGTGTACGAGCAGTTCCGGAGACAGCGGAACGAGCGTACGGAATCCGTGCGAGCGCTGCCCAGGCTCGTGGGCGCTCAGATGCGAGCGACCCGTGTGATCCGCCGCGTGCCCGCCCCAGATGACGAGCTGCAGTTCGCAAGCGCTGGTGCTGCGGGCGATGTCTACCTTGAGCGGCTGTAGCCGCGTCACGAGCTGAGGAGCCTCTATCCCGCTGCGGCCCGGCGTCGACGACGTGGCCGCGGCGATCCACGACGCGGAGCGCTGGTGGCTCCCGCGGCCGGCCGACGCCGCCTGCGACGTCGGCCTCACCGCCCCCACGCGTGGGCGTGGGTTTGCTGGCGGATGGCGTTCCGGTGGGGGCCGCCCACCGCCCGATGGTGGCACGCCCCTTCGGGTCGTGCGGGCGGATGGGCAAGCGGCCCCCCACCGGGCGAGGCCACCGACCAAGGAGGAACCTCATGGCCCCCAGCGGAACACGATCGACTCTCGAAGAGCGTGAGCAGCGCCGTGCCGCGGAGCGCGAGCTTGCCGAGCGCGCCGTCGAAGAACTGCGGACGTCGGCGGGCTGGCAGTGCTGGCTCGGGGTGCGCCGGCACTTTCACCGCTACAGCCTGCGCAACCAGATCCTGATCAGCATGCAAAACCCTGGCGCGACACACGTCGCGGGGTTCCGGGCGTGGCTCGACCTCGGGTACGCGGTCCGCAAGGGCGAGAAGGCGATCCGGATCTGGATGCCGATCCCGCCCAGCCGCAAGCAACTCGAAGCGTGGGGACACGATGGCGGGGCGGGGGAGAAGCCGCGGACGTTGTTCAAGCTCGGCTCGGTCTTCGACCGCTCACAAGTCACCGAGCTTCCGCCACCCGCGACGCCTTCGCCGCTTGACCCGCCGATCGCGCCGCTGCACGGATACGAGCTCGCGCACCTACTCGTGCCGCTCACCAGCTTCGCCGCGACGATCGGCTACGCCGTTGACGTCCGCAAGCTTGGCGGCCCGGAGGGCGTGTGCCGTCACCGAACCGGTGAGATCGAGGTCGAGTGCTCGCTTGAGCCGAACGGGCAGATCGCGGCCCTGCTGCACGAGCTCGCTCACGCGCTCGTGCGCGTCGATCGCGCAGACGGTGATCCGCAGCTGTCCTACGCCGGCGAGGAGCTCGTCGTTGAATCGGTCGCGATGAGCGTGGCGGGGATCCTTGGGGTCGACACGAGCGCGAACAGCATCCCCTACCTGACCGCCTGGTCGGAGGACACCCCGATCGCGACGATCCACGCTCACGCCGCGCTGATCGACCGTCTCGCCCGCCGCCTCGAGACCGTCGTCCTCGCGACCACTGGCAGCAGCGACCCGGAAGGGACGAGCGCCCTGCGTGCGAGGGTGGCCGTGGGTCGCGCGTAATGTCCCAAGCGCGTGCTGCACTGTGGTGATGGCCGCTCGCGTCCTCGCTACCAACAGCGCTGGCGGGCACCCCGCGGTGCTCGCCTCGATCGTCGCCGCCGGCGGATTGCTTTGCCTGTTCGCGTGGGTCGGATGGCGGTTCGGGCCGACGCTCACCCGCTTCAGCGGCGTGGCCTCGTGGTGGGCCGGATGGGCGTGCGGCAGCCAGGGCGGGTACGGCTACATGGTGTTCTTCTTGATCCTCGGCTGCGCCTCCTGGAGCGCCGGCACGATCTGGTTTCACGCCCGTCGCGGCTACTGGCCCTCGCTGCTCTCGCAACGCATCTTCACCCGCCTGCTGCATCCCCACCGAAGCTAGAGTCGCCTCCCGCACCACCCACAGGGCGCTGCGGGAGGCTACGTGTGCGCTGAGCGCCACCGTCTGGAGAGGGGGACAGACCATGGTTCGGATCCCCTGCGCGTCGCTGCCGCGCGAGCGGAGATCCCACCGCGGTCTCGCCGGCCGTGTCCACCCGGCTTGGCCCTGGCTCCGCGACCCGACCCGCCGACCAGTCCGCCGACCTCAACGAGACGTCCGAGCACCGCTCCCACGTCCACGTCCCCGCCGTCGGTCAGCCCGTGCTCGCATAGCCCGCAGCCTCCCGAAGGTCCGAACGGCAAAGGCTTCCCAGACGCTCTCTCAGCTTCGCTGAGCTTCGCATCACACAGTTGCACCAAAGGGTGCTGATTTTGCTATTTTGGTCCCGTGTTGTCGATCGGGAAGATCGCTGTCGGCCAGCATCGCTACTACGAGCAGCAGGTCGCGAACGGCGTCGACGACTACTACGCGGGCCGTGGTGAGGCGCAGGGCGAATGGGTCGGCGCAGGCGCCCGCGAGCTCGGCCTTTCCGGGGCGGTGAGCAGCGCGCAGTTCAACGCGTTGATTGCGGGGTCGTATCCGGGGGAGCCTGGGGTGCGGTTGCGCGCGGGTCTTCGGGATCCAAAGATCGCGGCGCTTGACCTGACCTTCTCGGCGCCGAAGTCGGTCAGCGTGCTGTTCGCGGTCGCGCCGGCCGAGGTTTCTGCAGAGCTGGTCGCGGCGCATGAGGAGGCTGTGCGGGCCGCTGTTGGGTATCTCGAGGACACGGCGGTGATGGTGCGCCGCGGCCACGCCGGCGAGGTTCACGAGCCCGGTGGCGGGTTTATCGCGGCGGCCTACCGCCACCGGATGAGCCGGGCACTGGACCCGCAGTTGCACACGCACGTCGTGGCTGGCAACCTCACGCGCGGGCCCGACGGGCGCTACACCGCGCTCGACGGCGCCGCGCTCTACCGGGCGGCAAAGACCGCGGGCTACCTCTACCAGGCGCATCTGCGGACCGTGGTGCGTGAGCGTCTCGGGTTGGAGTGGGGGCCCGTTCACAAGGGTGCGGCCGAGCTTCGCGAGGTCTCGGTGGGTGTGTTGCGGTCGTTCTCGCAGCGTCGCGCGCAGGTGCTCGCGGCGGTCGCGGTGAAGGAGGCCGAGCTCGGGCGGCCCTTGACGAAGGCTGAGCGTGCGACGTGGGGTGCGATCGCGACACGCGACCGCAAGCAGTACGGCATCGAGACCCACACCTGGCGGGAAGAGATCACCGCCCGTGCCGCCGAGCACGGACTCGACCGGCAACTCATCGACCAGATCACCGGCCGCGGCCAGGAGCAGCTCGAGCACGGCCAGGTTGCCGGGGAGGGCGAGCTTGAACAGGCCGGTGAGCGAGTGGGGGAGGGCGAGCTCGCCGCGGTCATCGCGGGACCAGACGGGCTAACGGAGCGTTCGAACACTTTCGATGAGCCGGCGGTCCTGCGCGAGTTCGCGGCCGCGGCCACGCAGGGCGCTCGCGTCGAAACCGTGCGCGCCTTCGGCGAACGGTTCGCCGGTCGCGCCGACGTTCTTGCGACTACGCGCGGGACACTCACGAGCGCGGACCTCGTAGAGCGCGAGCGCGCGCTAATCGACCTCGCGACCAGCCGCGCCGGCGCCCACGTCGCGCAGCTCGACGAGACCACCGTGACGGCGGTGATCGCTGCCGGCGATCGAGCGTTGAACGCCGGACAGACCGACGCGGTACGCGCGGTCGCGACGTCCGGCAACGGGGTGGACGTGATCGAGGCTTTGGCCGGAACCGGCAAGACCTACACCGCCGGCGCCATTGCCGACCTCTACGAGCGGTCCGGCTACACCGTGATCGGCGTCGCGCCGTCGGGTCGGGCTGTGCGTGAGCTGAACGAGCAGGCGGGGATCGCGTCGCGGACGCTTGATAGCCGGCTGCTCGCGATCGACGCCGGCCGGCCACTCCCGGAGCGCGGCGTCGTGATCTTCGACGAGGCCGCGATGGCGTCCACCAGGCAGAGCGAACGGTTGCTCGCGCACGCCGCGAAGGTGGGGGCGAAGGTGATCGCGATCGGTGACCCCGGGCAGCTACCGTCCGTCCAAGCCGGTGGATGGCTCGCGGCGATCGGTGAGCGGCTCGGGTCGGCCAGATTGACCGAGGTAATGCGCCAGCGCGACCCGCAGGAGCGCCTCGCGCTCGCCGGCCTGCATGACGGCAACCCGCGCCGCTGGATCGAATGGGCCACCACCACGGGCCGCGTCGAAGTCGTCACCGACGACCGCGACGTTCTTGAGCAGGCCGTCGCCGAATGGACCGTCGGCGTGTTGGCGCACGGCCTGGAGCAGAGCGTGCTGATCGCGCGCAACAACGACACACGCAGCGAGCTCAACGAACTCGCACGAGACCAGCGCCGCGCCGCAGGCGCGCTCGGTGAGGAGCGCACCTACGGGGCGGTGGCGGTCGCCGCTGGTGACCGGGTGATCTGCCGCGACAACGAGCGCGACCTCGACGTCGACAACGGCACGCGCGGCACCGTCCGCCACGTCCACGCGGGCGGGATCGTCATCGAAACGGACGCGCGACTCATGCGGAACCTCCCCGCGGGTTACGTCGCTGAACACGTCGAGTACGCCTACGCGCTGACCGGGCACGGCATGCAGGGCGGCACCGTCGAACAGGCGACGGTCGTTGCAAGCCCGCATGAACTCTCACGCGGCTGGTCCTACACCGCGCTCTCACGCGCCCGCGGACAAACACGGCTACTCATCCGTGACACGAGCCACGGCACCGCCGAGCGCGACGAGCTCGCCCCGAGCGCGCGCGACGAGCGGACGCAGCCGAAGGACGTTTTGGCGCGGGCGGGGCGCCGGATGCTCGAGCGCGACGACGAGGACCTCGCGATCGACCAGCTCCCCGCGCCCGGCACCGCCGACGACCCACAAGTCACCCAAACACACAGCACGGGACCGCTGCAAGAACAGGCAGCCGGCCGCGCCGAACCCCCGTTTGCGCAGGCGCAACGGCCGCCTCTTACCGAAATGCGAGAGCAGCTCGAGCAGCTGCGCGCGCAACTCGACGCGCTGCCCACCACCGAACTGACACGGCTCGACGAACTCGACGCGCGCGCACGCACACTCACCGAACGACGCGACCTCCTCCGTGGCGAGCTCGACCGGCTGCCCGCAGCCCGCGAGCGACGCTTCGGCCGCGGCGAGGACGCCCATCTAGTCGATCGCACCCGGCTCTCCACCGCCCTCGCTGGTGCCGAGGACCAACTCGAGCGCACACTCACCCAACGCGCAACGCTCAGCCGCCAACTCGGCGACGTCGCAGCGATCCGTGACGAACGCAACGCGCTCACCAACGCCGCCGCCACATTGCAACGCGAACACACCCAAATCCGCGACGAACTCGCCGACCGACAAGTCACCGAACGACCGGCATGGACCCGCGAGGCGCTAGGCGAACGACCCGAACGCCAATCCGACGCCCGCCGCTGGGACCGCGCGGCACGCGCCATCGCCCGCTACCGCATCGAATACGAAATCCCCGACACAGGCGACCCGCTCGGACATCAACCCGTCGACCCACAGCAGCGAGCCGACTACCAACGCGCGCAACGCGCGCGGGAGCAACTCGCCCGCGAACTCGGCCGCGAAACGCCCGGCTACGGACTCGACATCAGCTAGACCTCGTTCCCACGGTTTGGTCGGATCGTACGTCCACTGCCGATCTTCGACTGCTCTGCGTCAACATGGGGTACCTGCTAGCGACTCAGGCAGCGATGGGAACGCGTTCATGACCACCGTCAAGCTCTTCAGTGGCACCGGCGCAAGCTGGTCTGAAACCGAGGTTGCCCGTCTTGTGGACGGCACCGTCGAGGTCGGCCGCGCGTCGAGCACCACCTATCCGGCCCATGTGGACCGAGACGGCACCGTCTGCTTCGGCGCCCCCTGGACCTACGGACCGGCCCAGACGGTTCTCGGGCATGTGAACGACACGGACCGCACGGTGACGGAGGGCATGTCCCGCTATGCGGACACCATTGGGAGCTGGGACGAGGACGGCACGGTCTGGGGCGGCCCCGTCTACCGCCGCGAGAAGGTAGGCCGATGCGACCCGTCTTCCGGGGCCGGGGCAGCCTGTCTCCTGCTCCTCTTCGTCCAGGGCGCGCCACACAAGAACGCAGTCGTAGCTGCCGCGCAACCCGGCAGCAGCTTCCAGGGCATGGAGGTCAAGCTGCCGAAGGAGAAGAAGCCAGTGGACCCCGGCCACAAAGCGGCGGTTGCAGTCGGCCTCGCAGCGGGCGTCGCAACGTACGGCATCGAGCGTGCCGTCAGCGGCTGGTTGCGCCGTCACTCAGCGTCAACTTCTCCGGGTCCGAGTCACGATGCCTATCCGGTCCAGCCGGACCCAACGGAGCCTTCATCGGAAGCAACTCAGGCAACATCACAGCTTGTGTCCCGGCCCGCGCTCGCCCAGCAACAAGCAACACCAGCGCCTAGGAAGCCGCTGTGGGTTCTCGTGACCGAGGAGCTTCTGCGGCCGGGCACGCATGTCAAGAATCTGGTCCCCGTCTCCGGCGCGACGATCTACATCGGCACGCCCGATTCTGATGTTGTAATGGTCGATAGATCGCTGCCCAACCCAGACCAGGTGGTCGTTGGTCAGGTGCGCGCGGCTGACGCTGAAGTGGCCCGCATTCTCGAGCATATGCGGACGTTCGTGGACCACGAGACCATCGACGGCGAATTCGGCGTAGCAACCAGCTGGCAGAAGGGCTACGTCGATGTCCAGATGATTCGAAATGCGTACGACAACTACCTGTGCACCCGCGATCTCGTTCACATCTATGCGGAGCCGCCAACGATCCCAAGTGGTGCGGCCCGAACACATGCGGTGAGAGACCGCTGGCCACCCAATGGGAAGCTGCCCTGGGAAGAACCCATCCAGGCAGAACGGACGGCCACCTACATCCGAGTCCGCTCGGCTTATGAGGAGCGATATCCCAACACAGCGTTCGTCAACACGACGATGGTGCCGGGGGCAGGCACCCACGTCGCTACGCCACAGGCAGAGATCGTGCAGCCTGACTCGTCGATTCCGCTGACCGACCCCGTTTACGCCAACACCAATCCAAGGGCCGACGCGGAGGCGCACCGAACGTTCGAGCACCTGCGCACCTTCATAGGCCCAAAGAGTATCGACGGCCACTACGGCCTCGCAACAGCGTACGCCATGCGCATACTCAGCTTGCAAGACGTACGCGCCGCGTACGCGAACATGCTGAGCATCCGCGATTGGACTCACATCTACTTCACCCCGGCCCCCGTCTGAGGCGCAACCTCAGGCGGCCACGCCGAATGCTGGGGCGCACGCTCGCGTGTCGACCGGGCAACCCGGTGCAATGCGACGGCTAGTGCGACTTCTGCCGCGTTGTAGGTATCCGCGTCAGCGTCGCGACCCGCGGCGTACCAGCGATTGAGCAGCGACGCCTGCCTCAAGATTGCTAGCCGGCACGGTCCAATCGCACGTCATCTCTGTGGTTGCGTGCGCAGATCAGCGGCTACGTGTTTCCCAGCAGGCACCGCCTAGTATCCGCCACAACCGGCGATTCCAGCCGGCACCCGGGCGCTAGAGCGCCGGTGATCGCTCGAACGGCCGAACCGGGCTCTATTGCTGCACAATTACCGACTTGGGCGGAAGGTTCGCACGGCCGTTCGGCGTGCCGTCGTTGTCGAACACGACAGTGACGAGGCTTCCGTAGCTGCCGTCTGGCAACTGGCCCGGTGTGAATGCTTGCACCGTCCCGGGGCGCAACTCTCCGCTCGCGTGTTGGGCGATGACCCGCTGACCTACTGTTGTTGGCTCCATGGCGCCACGCTACCGCACGATGCTCCAGCGGTCAAAGGTCTCGCGCCGCTGCTGGGCTCGGACATGAGCAAGCAGCGCCGCTCGTCGTCGGGCACGGGCGCAAGGCTGCTCTGTCCGGATACGAGCAACGACGCCAGCGCCATCGTCGCGGATGCCCGCGTGCGCGCGAAGGCGGGGCGGGTCAGCCGAGGATGCCCGAGACCTGAGATTCGCCAGAAGCACGACCGGCCTCGGCGATCGGTCCTGAGGGCGAAAGCGAGAGCGGTGGTGCGTCGCGAAAGGTCGGCCTCCTACCGGTCCCAGGCGCTCAAGCAAGCACATGCCGCCCGTGGACGGCGTTGGGATTGGTTGGGCTGTGATGCTTGCCAGTTCTTGCCGTCGATGGCAAACCTCTGGTCGACGTATGCCGCGCTGACTTTGGATTTCAATGCGTGCTTGTCTGCCGCCGTGTGACGTAGTGTTCGCGGATGGCTGTAAGCGACTTTTTGGCCCAGTTCGGTTTTCGCGCCGATCCGTTTGAGTCTTGGGATGCTGAGCAGGAGCCCGAGCTCGACGACTATTTTGTTCCGCCCCCGTTCTTCGATGCAGTCATCGGCGATTCCGCGACGCCTGCTTCGCACGTTGTGCTCGCGCCGCGCGGAGGGGGAAAAACGGCGCAGCGGAAGATGATTGAGCTCGCCAGCAAGAACCGCAACTTCCTGTGCATTACGTACGACGAGTTCGATGATGTCCCCAGACTGGCGGCTGCGACCTGGGGTTATCACGTCAACCAGATATGCCGACGAGTACTGCTCGGCATTCTTGTGGCCCTCGAGGCCGATCCAGCACGTGTCGAGCAGCTTTCCGAACATCAGAAGCGCGTTCTCAAATTTCAGATCGAACGTTTCCTAGGTTCGCTGTCGGCAGCTCAGCATGAGCTCGCCGTCAAGTCGCTCAAGAACTTCGGTGACAAGACGCGTGACTTCTTCGCCAAGTACGGGGGACCCATTCAAGTCGTAATCCAAGCGCTCATGAGCAAGCTTGGCCTTGATGGCGTCTCCATGCCGACGGACGTTCCCGAAGAGGCGAAACTCGATGAGTCGCTTCGGTACCACTACGCCCACCTTCTCAAAATTGCCCGGGCTGTCGGGTTTGAATCCACGTATGTACTCGTTGATCGCGTGGACGAGCTGCCGATTACGGCGACCGCTCCGAAAACGTTTGAGTTCGTATCTCCGCTGCTGCTGGACCTTCGCACTCTCGAGGCGGACGGCGTCGCGATCAAGTTCTTTCTATGGGACCAGATCGAAAGCGAGCTCGATGAGGCGGGCTTCCGGCGCGATCGGGTCTCGGTAAACGCAATTCATTGGACGCTTGACGAACTCTGCCGGATGCTGAGTCGGCGGCTTGCGGCCTACTCGGGCGGCGCAGTGTCCAGCTTCAATGACTTGCTTTGTGAGGAGGTGTCGCTCGACGTGCACACGCTACTCGCGCACATTGGTGCCGGCTCGCCTCGCGACATGATTCGGTGCGCGAAACGCATCATCTCTGCTGAAACGCGCGCTGGGACTTCGAGCTCATGTACGCGCGAGGAATCAGTGTGGTCCGGCGTGCGCCTGTTTTGTGATGAGCGCGCGGGCGAACTTGTTCGTCCCGAGTATCTGGCTGAACTCAAGAAGGTGGCTCGGCCAACGTTTACCACGAGCGAAGTTGGGAGCGAAATCTTCCGCATCTCAACTGAGGGAGCTCGGCAGAAGATCCAAGCTTGGGCACGAACCGGAGTTGTTGCGAAGGTCGACGAGCTACCAAATCGCCGCGACCGGCCGACCCACCTATATGGCGTAATCGACTTGCGTGTTGCCATTGCCGCCTTGCCAGCCATCGAGATCGCATTGATCGCCGCGAACCTCGTTCTTGAATGCCCCGCATGTCAGTCATTGACCGTCAATGATCGGCAGGAAATCAGTTGCCCGAGCTGCCAATCAAGATTCGCCCTCGGAGACGCACGGAGCCTCTATGACGTCGTCAGCACGCCACGTCCGGAGCAAGCAGCGTCCGGATAGTTAGTTTGCCTCGTCGCCGCCCTCACGAGCCGAGCCGCGGGGCGGTCGTCGACAGGATTTGCGGCGGCTTGGCGACTCGACACGCGTCTAATCCGACAAAGCCGCCTGGGTTTGGCAATCTGTGAGGTTTCTGGTACGGCGTTTGGTTCGCTCGTCCTTTCGCCCTCAGTGACGGACACGTGCGGCGCCACGCGGAAGCTCAGGCTCGACGAGTTGAGAGCCTCCCCAGAGTTTCGCTCCGGAGCTCGCCCTCGCCCCAGGTGCGGGCATGGTTGGCCCTCGCACAGTTCGGGCCGAGCCGTCGGCGCACGGCGTTACCGCGAGATGGTCTTGTCGAGGACCTCTTGGTAAGCTCGGCGTCGGTGGACGCGCCGCCCGAAGTCATCTCGACTCCCGCTGTGGCGTCGCGCGCGCGTCAGGAGGCGTTGTCGCCGGTAATGCGTGCGCTGCGTTTCGCTGGCGAGGAGGTCCAGCTCGGGCTCGTTCTCGCGTCGATTTGCCAGGACCCGAAGGTAGCAACCGCTTTCGCTGATGCGGTTGTGGCGCGGTCGCGTTTCGGCAATCCGCGTGCCCGACGCCAGGCTAAACGGGCACATGCCGATGTCTACTGCTTGGGCGAGCAGTACCTGCAAGCCCGTATCACTAGATCGCACAGCCGGGCGCGCTGGAAGGACGTTGGGCGCGTCGATCTCAGTTTCTCGTCTCTCGCTCGGGATTGGGCGCTCACGGTGGAGTTGAAGCTAAACAGCGATTTCGGCCCAAAGCAGCTTGAACGCTACGGAGATGCCGGGCTGGTTGCCGCAATCGTTCGCGATGCATCGACGGTGGAGCGATTGACGTCACATCCGAATTGGGTCGGCGTTGCGAGCTGGGAGTGGCTTAGTGACGATCTGCGCACGCTGCCCGTGGATGACCTCTGGAGAGCGCAGTGGCTAGCGCTGCTCGACGTGATCGACGCTGATGGAGACTTCGCTTCCAGCAGTCCGAGTTCGCGTGAGGTTGAGGCCCAGGCAGAACTTCTCGAGGCGATAGCGCAGCCCCTGGTGGATCACTTCGCCGAAGCGCTGCGCCGCGTCTATCGATCGAGCGCAGACGTCGCGGTGTCGAGCCTGCATTCGACCCGAATCCACGAGTCGCGAGTATGGGCCGGCACGGGAATCGCAGCGGCAGACGGAACGTGGGTATGGATAGCGATTCGCAACTACTGGAGTCCCGCGCCGCGCCTGAGCATCGACCACTACGCGTTCGATGATTGGCGAGCGCGGCGCCGTCTCGAGCAGGCTCACGCGCGTCTTGAGCGGCGACTCGGATTTACGCGGCAGCGAGGCGGCACCTTTCGCCGCGAAGCTCCCCTTCCCGCACTGGCCAGCGCATCGCCCGAACAGGCGATAACCGTCATCGCGCCCATTCTCACCGCGTTGGTTGATAGTCGGGCGTTCGACGTCGAGGTCGAGCGTGTACACCGGGGCTACGGCTGATTCGAGAGCACACAGGGGCCGGCGCACAGCGGCTGCCTACTGCGGTCGTGATTACGCGGTTGGCGCCTCACAAGACTAAGCCGAAACCTCGAAGGCATCGTTGACGCGCTCGAACGATCGGCGGGCGCGAGGGGACCCCTTCCAGATCCATTGCTCTCTGGGCTTGGGCTGTACAGACGTGGCCGCGGCATCGCTGCAGAAACCTGCGTGGGATGTCATCGGGTCGGCCGTCTCGGCTATCTTCTGCCCGGTCAGCACGCCATCCAGCCGCCATCGTGACAACCGTCCGCGTAGTACCGCAATTTACCGACCGTGACTTCGCGAGTCAGCATGACGCGCTAGTCGACGATCTCCGCGCGTCTGGGTTCCACGTCGACCTTGTGCTTGCTGCGGATCCCGACGAGCTCCACCTGCCGCTGACGCCGTGGGACCTCATCGTCCACGTTGGCGGCGTCATCGAAGACCATATACTCGACGTCATTGTCGGCGCGGTTCTGGCGCGACTCTATGGACTCGCGAAGCGCGGGCCTCGCAAGGGTAAGCGGCGCCGACTCGTGATTGTGGA
This sequence comes from Solirubrobacterales bacterium, assembly GCA_003132505.1. Lineage (GTDB taxonomy): Bacteria > Actinomycetota > Thermoleophilia > Solirubrobacterales > Solirubrobacteraceae > Palsa-513. Next base: position 8,570 of record PKXY01000041.1, on the reverse strand, counting down.
TGAGCGCAATCAACCGCGTATTGAAATCATAATCTCCGAGGCGGAATCAGAACCCGGCGAGCGAGAAGAGTGACGGAGGGCGGGTCGAACACACCGAGTGCGCCCGAAGGCTTCGACCAGGCGCCCTATTGGCTGCGCCCGTGGGCCGGTAAGACCTACAGAGGCGTGATCGATATCGGCGCCCAGCATCTCATCGAGGGCTGGGGCGGATGGGTGTTCGGGCACGAAGCAGTTCACGACCTGTTGGTCAAGACGACGCCGTACGGCCAGGTACAGCTAGTGCTCGAGCTGATCGCTGCCCGAGCTGAGACGCCAGCTGTGATCGAGCGTCTCCTCAGCGTTCTTCGAGCGCAGAGTCTCGCGGTCCAAGAAGGCGCTGCCTGTTTCGTCGGCAGCCTGAGTCCTCGTCCGCCGATTGATCTACCACCAGCCTACGAGCGAGCCCTAGAGGCCTTTTCCTGGATCCCGACGTCCTTCGCTGTCATGCCTGAGTGGTTCTGGTCGCAGCTCGCACTTCTTTGTGCCCGACGCGCCCTTCAAACCGATATCGCGCAGCGATGGGTGGAGGACCATCTGTGGGAGCCCGAGCGCTTGGAGCGATATCTCAACTGTGACGAGGCGAACCCGAGCCACAGATTGGAGTGCATCATGTTGCATTGTCGATCTGCGCCGCTGCACGTCGTGGCCAGTGGCGTCGCCGATGAAGCGGTCTTCGCGCAGGAGATCGGGTGGCGCTGTGGGTTACCGGATGCCATGCCCCTCGTACCAGCCGCGACGCCGCATGGGTTCGCCGCGGTGGCGCACGACCTGGTGATGCACGCCCCGCCGCGTGTCTTCGTCGACAACTCGTGGCTCGCGAGAGGTGAGATTGGTCGATCCATTGGCGCAACATCGCGATCATTCGGGCCTGCCCATAGATCTGTGCGCATCACGTCGGCGTCTGCTAGCCGCCGGCCGGTCCACCAAACTGTCGACATCGACGTACTAGAGCGGGCCGAGCTCCTGGTGATACACGCAAATCCATTGGGACCGGCATTCGCGCCGTACCAGTTTCTAAGTGGTAGAGATATCACGGTCCTTGCGGGCGAAGCGATAGTTACTAGCTATTTCAGTGATGCGGAGACGGTGGGGGTCATGACACTTAACGAGCTCGGCCCGCTGATTGCCCGCTTGCGGGCCGACGCGACAGTCTGCACTTTATCTGATGGATACGCATATGAGAAGGGTGATTTGATAACTGCGGCCGACGATGGCATTCTGCGAGGCCGCCGGCACGTTGTACTTGTGCAAGCGCCGTTGTGGGCGTTACTACCCGAGCTAGGGGCGAGCACCATTGCGGGCGAACCACTCACGATCGCACATTTGCGGTACGCGGCGGACTCGGAGTTGGCCTTCTTTTTGCTCATGCCGACGACGGAGTGCACGCCATTGGTGGTTCTCCCAGTTATCGCCGCGAGCGCGGACGACATATTGCGAGAGATGGTGGCCGTAGGAATCGACGCTCGATCACACGCCGGGCACGCGAACATGGAGATGCTTAAGGACTACATTCGCGTTGCGCGTTGGCTGACTGACGGCACCCCCGGTATCGTCGATCTATTTCAGCCTGAGCAGCGACCGTTGGTGCGTGGGCGTCCTAGTTGGCAGGGCCGGCCCAGGTGGTGAGCGCCCGGAGCGATCGAACGCCGGCGAGTCGGAGCCGACACCGATCGTGCGGTTGATGTACGCGAGTAGCTCGCGCTAGCTGCGGTCGGCTGAGGTCTGGTTCTGTCCGGGCTCCCTCGGAGGCTGCGGGTTGCGAGTTCAGCGACCTGTCGAAGGGGGCCCGGTCGTGAGACTGCATCCGATCAAGGCATCGAGACTCAAGCGTCCGCGCGGCACATCCATCAAACTGATCCTCGATTTGCTGAGAGTCCCGCTAGCGAGACGATTCTGAATCGGGTCCGCATCGCCCGCGTGGTGCGCTCCTGCTTTCGCCCTCAGTGAGCCCACCGCAGATCGTCCTCCGTGGCGGGGTGCTCGCCCATGCGCCTTGTCCTCGGCCACACGGTCGAGGCGTAAGTGCATGGTCAGCGTGGCCTCGATGAAGTTGTGGTCACGCAGGTGGTGGACCGGCCGTTTGCATCACGTCGGTCGCCCATGCGCACGCGTTCTCGCGCTGGTGCGGATCGCGGCCCACGACAGCGGTAGCGTCGAGCGGGTGGGCGAGCCGCAGCAGCTTGTATCCGGCGCGGTCACGGATCGTTCCGAAGTCGAGGTTACGGAACCGCGCTGCCACGAGCCCCGACCAAGGTGTGTCGGTTTCGCTGAGCCACAGGGCTGGCGGATGACCTACCGGGTTGTACCAGCCGCCGGTGGGTGTGCAGTAGACCCAGATCCGGCTCTGTGAGCCCTCGGCGTCTGGAAACGTCACGTAGCTGCCCGCGTAGAGCGAGTTGTGTTTGACGGTCACCGGGCTGGCCGTTCCTCCGCCCGCTCGAGCCATCGCGGCAGCGACGGCAGCGACCAATTCGCCAGCTCCAACGAGAAAGCCGGGGGGTTCGATGAGCGTTCCGAACAGCAGGTCGATCGCCTCGCACAAGTCTGTGGCGACGGCCTTGAGCGACGCGTGCAAATGTCCGCGTCGGTCGGACTCCTCGATCGTCCGGGCGATCTCGGTCCACGAGACGTCGGCGGCTCGGAGGCGTCCGTGTTCCGGTGCTGTACCGTCACTTGTGAGCGTGCCGACTCGCAGCAAACGTGCCTCGTGCTGTCCGTCGAGGAGTTCCCAAGCGCGAACGTAGGCGCTGACTTGGTCGATCTGGGATCGATCTTCCGCCTCGACGTGGTGGAAGTCGGCCTCGGCTTTAATCTCGACCAGCAGTTGGAATCGACGCTCTGGCCCGGTGATCGAAAGATCCGGACGGAGATGGTTGCCCCGGCCGATCGGTGGGAGCCGTACCTGGGTCTCGATGCCGAAGCGGTCGCTTTCGTGTAGTTCCGCGACTGCGTCATCGTCGCCGCGAAAGAACTGCTCGACAACGGTGTGGGTCAGCTCACTGCTTCGCGAGAGCAGCCAGGCAAGGAACTCGGTCAACTGGTCCTCGAGACGCAGAGCCCCCGCACCGGAAGCCCCGGACACCTGGGTCACGAGGTTCCGGTGCCCGAGCTGTGGCTCGTGGTAGACCGGGGGCCAGTTTGCGATCGGCACGGTGATGGGAACGTAGCTGATGCTGCCGCCCCGAATACGGAGCGCTAGCACGAGCGGGATGTGGGTGCTCGCGCTCGGCCAACAGGTTGCCGCACGCGCTCAGATCACGAGATCGACGTCGGCGTGTCGTTCCGCGGGCTCCAGCTCGTTACGAACTGCCGCTGCTGCTTGGTTTCCGGCGAGAAGCGGAGCGCCTTTTGGCTGTGCCTGCGCAGCTCGCTCATCTGCGCGAGAACGTCGGTGGGGTCGGTGCCGCGCTCAACGAGGAGGCATCCAATCACCGTGCCGGTGCGCCCGATGCCGCCCCAGCAGTGGACGTAGACCGGTCTGCCGTCAGCGATCTCTGCGGCTACATGCGAGAGGATCTCGGTCATCTGCGGCTTGGCCGGGATGCCGAGGTCGATGATTGGAAACCGACGCCACGCCAGCCCCAGCTCTCGCGCCAGCGCGTGGTATGGCTCGAGCTCGTGGGCCTCGGTCAGGTCCACAAGGCTGCGGATCCCGTCGGCAGCTAGTGCTTCGAGGCGGAGCCTCGCTTCGGGTTGGGACCTCGCGCCCGGGTACTCGCCGGCCATCAACGTCCCGGTCGCGACCCAGTAGGCGTCAGGCTTCACCACCCCGGGTAGCGCTCCCAGCTACGGCCTGGATCTTCCGCATCAGCCGCAAGGTCGCCGGCGAGTTGCTCGATCTCGTCGCGAAGTTCGAGCTCGGCCAGCCACTCGAGCGGCAGGTCACCGGGGTGCGAGAGCACGCCGAGAATGTTGCCGGTGATCGCACCCGTCGAGTCGCTGTCGCCGCCGTGGTTCACGGCAAGCGTGACGCCGTGGCGGAAGTCCTGCGCGACGAGCGCGCAGTAGCTCGACATCGCGAGCGCCTCCTCCGCCACCCATCCCTCACCGAGCGACTCAAGCTTCTCGGCCGTCGGCTCGCCGGCGCGCGCGAGTGTCTTCGCGGCTTCGATCGCATGAAGACACTCGTCGTGACGCGGCCGTCCGATCAGCTCCGCCGTCGCAGAGTCGAGCGCGCCATCGAGACCATTGCCGTCGAGCAAACTGCCGATAAGCGACGCCAAGAACCCAGCCGCGAGGTAGCCGGACGGGTGCCCGTGCGTCAGCGCACCGATCTCACAACCAAGATCGAAGCGACGCGACGCGTCCACGAAAAGCCCGACCGGCGCGATCCGCATCACAGCGCCGCAACCCTTGCTGTCGTTCAGGGGCCCCTCGACCGATCCAAAGCGCGCTTCCCGAAGCGCTGCGAGGCAAGTGTTGCCGGGGGCGCGGCGATCATGGAGCGGTTTGAGCTCGACGAGCCAGCCGTCCGGCCACGACGTCGGCCCGTTGGAGAACTCGTCGATCGCCGGCGAGGCCTCCGCTTGGGTGTGGAGCCAGCGCAGATACGCATGGCGCACAACGGAAGGGACGTGACAAATCCCGCGCTCGCGCCAGCGCGCGTCGGCTCGAAGCAGCCCCTCGGCGGTGAACAACGTCATCTGAGTGTCATCAGTGATCGCACCCACACGGCCGTGGGCCGGAGCAAGGTCGACGATCCCTGCGGCGCCAAACCTTGCCCGGATTTCCGCAAGGCTCATGAACTCGACAGGGGCGCCCAGCGCGTCGCCGAGAGCGCCTCCAATGAGGCACGACGAGACTCGCTGGCGCCGGTCAGTCAAATTGGTCGCTTGACGATGATTGGGAGCCGGGTATTTCGACGAACCTGCAGAGCGCGTTTGCGAGTCGCATGTGTGAGGCGATTGCGGAGAATGTGCGTCTCGTCGCGGTCGACCAGCCGCGGCATCAGCTCTCGGCGGCCGCCTCGCCAGCTTTTCTGATTCTCTCGAGATCTCTCACGTATGACCGCCCAATGGATTTCGAATAGTCGATCCTGTTGCAGAGCCGGTGGGCAAGGACTGAGTTGTCGATGGTTCTTTGGCCCCCATCTCGCTTTGGACGTGGGAAATGCTCGTGGGTCGGATTCCAGTCGCTGTATTCTGTGGCTGGGTCAAAGTGCGAAGAACCACCGAGCTCTTCGGGGCAGTAGCACTTGGGCATCCCACACTTGACCTCTGTGATGTGGCCACGCTCCGCAGCTGTGATGAGGATGCCCTTGACGCCCAAGGCTCTGAGGCACTTGGCCACTTCCGCACCTCGCGCCGGGTCCGGCGGTGGTCTTGTCACACGGAAAGGCTATCGCCCGAATCCGCGCAGCGGCCGAACAACCGGAGGCGCGCCTCGCTGAGGCGCGCAACACCGTGCGTCTTGCGCGGAGCCAAACGCCATTGCCACGCAACAGGACCCTCGGAATGGGCGGCAGCGAGCGTGCGAGCCGTCCCGCAAGGGGTAGCCGCGGCGTGTTGATCCCGAGCCGGCTGCGCCAGGGTTGGGTCCGCAGTCTCCTAGGTAACCTCTCGCTAACCAGTGGCTATTTTGCTATTTTGCCGCTATGGATGTCGGATACGCGAACGCGTCGGCGCGGTGAGCGCTGTGGAAGCAGCGATGAACATGACCGCCGCCACGGAACAGGCGCTCATTGCAGTTCCCCGGCTGATGACAGCCGAGCAGGTCGCGGATCTTCTCGGCATGGATGTCGAGTGGGTGTGGAAGATGTCGCGTCGCGGGCAGATCCCCACGGTCACGCTAGGTCGCTTCCGACGATACCGTCGGGAGGCGATTCTGCGGTGGTTGGAGGAGATCGAGTCTCGACCGTCGCCGTGACCCCATATCCTCTCGGCTGGCGATGAGCAAGCGCGGATACGGCAGCGGGGCACTCTACGAGAAGGACGGGGTCTGGTACGGACGGTGGCACACCGCCTCAGGCAGTCGTCCCCACCGCCGCGTCGGCCTCGCCCGAAGGCCTGGGAGTCGCGACGGGTTCACGCGGAGTCAAGCCGAGCGCGAGTTGCGCCGGCTCATGGATGCTGACGAGGTGGTTCGGTCCAAGGACCGCGCGGCGCCGACCTTCGCCGAGCTCGGGGCGATGCTCGAAGCGCGGCTTCAAAGCCTCGGGCGCAAGCGCTCAACGATCGAGACTGTCGAGTCCCACATACGGATTCATATCGCTCCGTGGTTTGGCGAGCTCGGCGTGGACCAGATCGATGAGGCCAAGGTCGAAGCATTCGTAGCCGCACTAGGACGAACAGGCCGGTCGTCCAAGACCGTTCGCAACGTGATGGGGACGCTCCACTCGCTTTTCGAGCTTGCGCGGCGACGCAAGATTGTGCGCGCGAACCCGTGCCAACTCGTCGAGCTACCCAAGGCCGATACCAGTGATGCAGCGATGCGGTTCCTCGATCAGGCTGATCTTGAGGCCCTGCTCCGGACCGCGCCGCGCGCGGATGCCTCTGGCGCCCAGCAGGCTTGGTGGCGCGTTGAGCGTGTCATGTACCTGACCGCGGCGATGACTGGCATGCGTCAAGGCGAGCTCCTGGCGCTGCGGTGGGCCGACATCGACTGGCCGGCGCAGAAGGTGCGCGTGCATGCCAACTACGTTCGCGGAGAGTTCGGAAGCCCTAAGTCAAGGCGCTCGGTACGAGCGATTCCGCTCGGGCGCCGTGTTGTGGCCGAACTCGACGCACTCCAGCGTGACTCGCCGTGGAATGCGGACGGCGATCTGGTCTTCGCAAACCCGCAGAGCGGACGCCCGATGGATCGCTCCAAGGTTCTCAAGCGGTTCAAGGCGGCGTGCAAACGGGCCGCCGTCAAGCAGGTTCGCTTCCACGACTTGCGCCACACCTTCGGCACGCGGATCGCGGGGTCGGGGGAGGTGCCAATGCGCACGCTCCAGGAATGGATGGGACATCGTGACTTCAAGACCACGCAGATCTACGCCGACTACCAGCCCGGAGCGCGCGAAGCCGAGATGGTCGACGCCGCGTTCGAGCCTCGCGAATCCATGGACCAATTCGTGGACCAATCTGAGCACAACTGGGACCAACTGAGGGGGTCGGAAACCCAGTAAACACGGGCCTTTCCGGGTGCACACAACCCGTCCACCCGGGTTGTGGTCCCGGCGGTCGCGGGTTCGAATCCCGTCGCTCACCCTTCGAGAAGAAAACAGTACGAAACACGGACGATTCGCCTGGCGTGAAGGCGATCGCGAAACCGTGGTTCTGGGCGATAGCGAGAGCGGGCGGCCGGTTCGGCGCGCTCCTGCCTTTGTCGAGGAGCGGTACCAGTCAGCGCTTGGATTCTGCGCCCTGGTTTGACCTACTTAGGTAGGAGGCGGGAACCGAGGGGGTGGAGTACGTTCAGCGCGTGAGCCGAATCGAACGTCTCGCCCGCACGTACTGGTTTGACCTGCTGATCGCGCTGCTGGCGATCGTGGCGATGCTCGACGTGGTGCTCGGACGCGGCTCGTCTGGAGCTCCGACAACGACGCTGTGGTTCTGCCTTCCTGCGCTCGCGATCCTGGTGCTACCCGTGTTCGCGCGGCGATGGTTTCCGCTTGCCGGACCGGCGGCGTACTGGCTTTTGGCCGCGGGAATCTCGTTCGTCGACCCGCTGCTGATCCCGTACCCGGAGTCCATCTTCCTGCTCGGGCTGGCGACCGCATTCCTGCTCGGGAACCTTCGGGACGTCCGGCGGGCTGGCCTCGGACTGGCGATCGTGGTCGGCGCTGCGGCGACCCTCGTCTACAACATCCCCGGGCACTCGGTCGACGATCTCGTCTTCATTCCCGTCGACTTCGTCGTCGCCTGGGTTGCAGGCCTTGCCGTCCGCGCACGGGCCGAGCGGGCCGAGGTGGCGGAGTCACGTGCGACACAGGCCGAGCACGCCGTGTTCGAGGAGCGCGTGCGGATCGCGCGGGAGCTGCATGACGTCGTCGCCCACCACGTGAGCATGATGGGCGTGCAGGCCGGCGCTGCCCGCGTCGTGATCGACAGTGACCGTGTCAAGGCGAAGGAGTCGTTGACCGCGATCGAGGTCTCGAGCCGACAGGCGGTGGCGGAGTTGCATGGCCTGCTCGGATTCCTGCGGCAGGCCGGCGAGCGGGACGATCTGGCTCCGCGACCCGGCCTGACCCAGCTTCCGCGGCTCGCGGCGAGCATGAGCGACTCCAACCTGGCCGTCGCGGTCAGCATCGAAGGGGAGGAACGGTCGCTGCCGCCGATGATCGACGTCTCGGCGTACCGCATCGTGCAGGAAGCGCTGACTAACACTCTCAAGCACGCGGCGGCGTCGCGCGCCGACGTGCGCGTGCGGTACTGGCCTGACGAGCTTGAGGTTGAGATCATCGACGATGGCCGCGGCGCGAAGGCGCTGTCAGGGACGAGCCCGGGCGGCCTGGGGTTGATCGGCATGCGTGAGCGTGCCGTCCTGCACGGCGGCCAACTGACGGCGGGGCCGGTTTCCGGCGGCGGGTTCGCCGTGCGCGTCAAGCT
>PKXY01000018.1 GCA_003132505.1 Solirubrobacterales bacterium | reverse complement strand
CCCCTTTACGCGACAGCCTCGCTTGATTTGGACCGTCTGCGTTGCGTCAATGACGTGACCGCTGCACATGGGCTCCATCACGGGACAACGTCCCAGCGAGAGCGCTCGCGTCCAACGGAAACGACGTTGTCGGCCTAAAAACCGTCGATTTACAGGTCCTTCCTATGGGCACGGCTGGTTTCGAACCAGCGACCTCTCGCGTGTGAAGCGATACGTCGCCCCGCGCGAAAACGCCCGTTCTGCCTGCAAATGCGTATGATCGGACTCGAGCACGCGAACCTGCGTTTTACGGAGTTTGCGTGTGTTNNTTTCCCGTAGTTTGCGTTCATTTACCGGGAGTTCGGGCAGTTTGGACCGCTCGACTGCCCATTCACCGCCGTCGGGCCGAGCGGCCCGTCAACCCTCGTTTCGGAGTCGCGCGCGGCGCCGTGCATCGCGCCGTCCCGTGGTCGTCTAGAGCAGCTTGCGGAGCTCGTCGCGGTCGAGTCCGGCGTCGCGAAGGATCCCGCTGAGTGTGCCCCGCTTCAGCTCGCGGTGCAGTGGCACGACGAGAAAGACCGAGCGATCGGGATGCTTGAGGCGCACATGGCTGCCCCGTTGCGGTATTACTTCCCAGCCTTGCTGCTCGAGCGCTCGGATCAGCTGGGCGCCGGAGATGACCGGCAGGCGCTCGCTCACACGGAGATTGGAAGCTTGCGCCGAACGACGCCGCTGTCGATCGGCCGACCCTCCTCGAGGAGCCCCTCGATATACAACTCGAGCGCTTCGCGCGCGTTCTCGGTCGCGTCATCGAGATCCTCGCCCTGCGTGTGCAGGCCAGGAAGCTCCGGCGCGTAGACGTAATAGCCACCTTCGGACTGCGGCTCGAAGACAAACTCGATCTCACGCTGCTCTGCCATCTGACGAGGATACCCCCGAGCTGAACGGATCGCGCGTCCAGGCTCGTACTCAATAGGTGATCCGTCGGACTACAGCTCGTCGCGCGCAGGCGTCGCCGTCTGAGCGTCTTCGAGCGTGTTCGCTCTGCCTTTGAGCGATCGCCCGGTGGTGGTGGGTGTGGTGGCGCGTGGGGTTGGATTTTGGGGCGTAGCCTCTGTACGTGGATGGAGAGCGTCAAGGTGATGCACGCGAGCGGGACGATCGATACGTGTCAGTGTGCGCCGATCACAGTCGGTCTGGATGTGGCGCGGCTCGAGCAGCTGTACTGGGATGCGGCGCGACGGACCACGCTGGGCTCGGTGCGGTTCTCGGGCGACGCACTCCGTTTGCTGGGTGTGTGGCCGGTCTTGTTGCGTTTCGGTCCGGTTGTGGACGGTCGCCGCGCGATCCTTGGTGGGTTATTCGCGCGGCGGTCGGGCGGGACGATTGGGTGGCGCGCCGACGGTGTTCACGTTGCGGTGGATGTCGCCGGCTTCGCTCCGACGCTGCGCGGGCCGCTATGGCGGATCGAGGCGTTGCTGCACGATCTGGTGGGCAGGCGCTTTCTGGCGCGGGTCGCGCGCGAGGCGGTCTGAGTGCGCGTTGCCGTCATCGGGGCGAGCGGCACAATCGGGGGGCCGCTAACGGCCGCGCTTTCAGCGGAGCACGATGTCGTGGGTGTGGCGAGGAACCCCGGCCCGGTCGGGGACGCCGGTGTCGAGTGGGTCGCCGCAGATGCGACGGACAGCGATGCGATGCGTCACGCACTCGACGGTGTCGATGTCGTCTATCACCTTGTTCATTCCCTCGGTGCCAGCAACTTCGAAGCGCTTGATCGCGCGGCAGCGACGGCGGTCGCGGGAGGCGCGGCGGCTGGCGGTGCGCGTCAGATCGTCTATCTCGGGGGGCTTGGCGAAGCAGCCGACGAGCTCTCGCCACATCTGCGAAGCAGAGCCGAGACCGCGACGATCCTCGAGGCCGCTTCCGTGCCGGTCACGGTTCTGCGAGCGGCAATGATCGTCGGCGCCGGGAGCGCGGCATTCGAGACGATCCTCGCGCTCGTCGAGCGGCTGCCAATAATGATCTGCCCCCGCTGGGTATCGGTCGAGACGCAGCCCGTCGCGCTCGCGGACGTCTTGGCAGCGCTCTTCGGCGTATGCGGCAACAAGGCCACGTACGACCAGACCTTCGATCTTGGCGGGCTCGAGGTGATGACCTACCGGATGATGATGGAGCGAGTCGCACGGCAACGCGGAAGGCATCCGGTCCTCGTCGAGGTGCCGTTCTTGACGCCGCGGCTTTCGTCGCTGTGGCTATACCTCGTCACACCCGCGAGCGTGGCTGTCGCGCGTCCGCTGGTGGAGGGCCTTCGCATCCCGACGACCGCTCGCGACGATCGCATCTGGAGCCTGCTCGGAGTGTCGCGCACGACCTTCGACCAAGCGATTCGCTCGGCACTCCTCGAGCGCGACTGAACCGCGGCCACCACCAAGTCCCAGTAGTGCGTCTTGAGCCGCCAGCACGGGGCCTGTGGAGGTGGCCTCCGTCGGTAAGGTGGTGACGGCGGTCGAGTCGCAGGTAAGAGCGGGCCGTACTGGGCTTTGACGCAGAGAGCGACCGAACCCACCCGCCGCCGCCTCGAGACTCAGACGCGCTGGCCGAGCTGAGTGCCAGCCGCACGGCGCCGGTTTCGCGCTTGTCTACGCGCCTCCGGTCGCGAACAGGGCAACTGCGGCGAGCAGCATGAGGACTGTGGTGGCCCAGCCGAGCGAGCGTGCGAGGGCGCCGTTGACGTTTTCGCCCATGATTTTGCGGTCTGAGGAGACGAGCATCGTGACGATCAGGAATGGTCCGGCGGTTATGCCGTTGATGACCGCCACGAGGATCAGCAGTTTCATCGGGTTCACGCCGAGCAGGCTGAGTGCCATGCCGCCGATCGTCCCGACGGCGACCAGCCCGTAGAACACTGGTGCCTTGCGCAGCGGTCATCGTCGAGCTCAGCCTCGCAGTGGCGCGTTCTTGCCGACCACCAAGGTCGCTGCGCCTGGAACGACAACAAGGAGAGGGTTGGTACGGACCGGTGTGCATAGCTTGCGTTCCGGCCGGCCGTCGTTTAGGATAAGCACGCAGATCGGTGTACCTAATTGGATATCTGCGCGCATGCGCCCTGAAGCAGCTGGACTGAGGCGATGAGCAGGGTGCGGCGGTGCCTGACAAGCGGCACACCCAAGCCTGTCGGAGCCGACACGCCCGGCCTGATTCGGGACGAACGCGACAAAGCGAAATATCGCGGCGGGAGCACATCATGAGCGACATAAGCATCATCGGCTCGGGGAACATGGCCAGCGCGATCGGCGCCCTGGCCCTCAAGGGCGGCAACGCCGTCGAGATCGTAGGTCGCGATACGGCGAAATCCGCGGCGCTTGCCCGGGCGCTCGGCGACGGCGCCACGGCCGGCACGTGGGGCGCCGCCCCGGATGGCGACATCGTGATCCTCGCTGTGCTGTTCGAGGGCGCCGTGGCGGTCGTCAGTGAGTTCGGGGATGCGCTGGACGGGAAGATCATCGTCGACATCACCAACCCCTTCAACCCCAGCGCCACCGGGCTGGCCATCCCTCACGACACCTCCATGGCGCAGATGGTCGCCGAGGCCGCCCCCGCAAGCGTCCGCGTCGTGAAGGCGTTTAACACCATCTTCCGCGGCGTCTTGGCCGCGGGTGGCCCGCTGGACGTGTTCATGGCTGGCGATGACGCTCAGGCCAAGGCAAGCGTGGCGGCGTTCATCGAGAGCCTAGGACTGCGCCCGCGGGACGCCGGCGACGTGAGCATGGCGCACTGGCTGGAGGGAGCGGGCCTGCTGTCGGTAGGCCTCTCCCGCAATGGCTTGGAGCGCTTCTCCCTCGGCGTCAACCTCGGCTGAGCTCGCCGCCGCATCCGCCACGCGGCCCCGTCCCGGCTGACAGGTGCCGGTCTGCGCCGGGGGCACTGCTGCCGTGGTGATGGCGTTGTCGATGAGGACTGCTGCGATCGCGGCGGCGGTGGAGAAGGTTGAGGTGTTGAGGACTCGGCCGCGGGCCGACGCGCCATCCAGGAGCAGCGCCAGTTGCTCGCCGAGCTGTTCGGGGTCGGTGGCGCCGGCCTCGCGGGCGGTATCGGTGAGCCGCGCGGCAAGGGCCTTCTTGTAGTCGCGGGCGCATACGCGTGCCGGGTGGCCCGGGTCGTGGATTTCGACGGCCGCTGCGATGAACGGGCACAGCGGCGGGTCGATGTCGAACGCAGCGAGGAGTCGTTCGCGGGGCGTGAGGTCGGTGCGGTCGAACACCTCGGGGAGGATGTCGGGGTCGAATCGGCGTAGGTGTTCGGCGATCAACTCGTCCTTGCCGGTGAAGTGCTGGTAGAGCGTGCGCTTGGACACGCCGGCCACCGCGCAGAGCTGGTCGATGCCGGTGCCGGTGATGCCTTGATCGCGGAACAGTTGTTGTGAAGCGCTGAGGATGCGCTCTCGTGCGCCCCTACCGCGGCGCAGGCCTTGCGGCCCCTTCTCCAATTCCGTCATAGGCCTAGCGTAGCCCAGATGGGTACTGACCGGTGTGCATAGCTTGCATTCTCCCTCGATCGCCGTGTCTGTCGCTACTTGCCGATCGCCTGATGGACCGAGCGGATCGCGCTGGAGCCTTCACCCACGGCGGCTGCGATCCGCTTCATCGAGCCGTGACGCACATCGCCAGCGGCGAAGAGTCCTGGGATGCTGGTCTCGAACGCCAGAGGCTGACGGCCGAGTAGCCCGAACGAGTCGCGCGGTTGCGTCTCCGGTAGATCGGTGTCGGTGAGGATGAAGCCGCTTCGGTCAAGTAGGACGCCCTCGAGCCTTCATAGGCGCCGAGCCCGCGACGTTCTCGCTGAACGCGCGCGGCACGCTGTTCACGGTCCAGAAGGCGCTGCCGCTGTTCAACGATGGAGGCACATAGCGCTGGAGGTCGACGACGTCGACGCAGCGCTCACCAGGTACGGGCGCTTCTTCGAGTTCGAACTGCGCGGGCGCGCGGATGGCGTTCATCGACATGGGCGACCAGTTCATCGCGATCGCGGCTGGACGCTCACAGGGTCCAGACGAGGCACGCCACTTTGGACTTGTCGTCGACGACAAGGAAGCGGTGCGAGCGGCGCTACGCCGCGACGGCGTGGAAGTACAGCCTTCCGGGTCGCTCGACTTCCGCGACCCGTGGGGCAACAACGTCCAGGTCGCTGACTACCGCGAGATCCAGTTCACCAAGACAGCCGCGGTTCTGCAAGGCATGGGCTTAGACGAGCTCAACAAGAGCGAACGCGCACTCACCGAGCTGCGCGACAAAGGGCTTGGCAGCTAGCATCGGCCGTCGTCGAAGGTCAGTAGTCGAGCAGACCCGCGACGGCAGCTGGCGGAACGGCGGGCACGTCCACTGCAAAACCGTTGCTACTGGCCCCCAGCGATGATGAGACAAGATGGCTCGCATGCCCTCAGCTAGCTCCACCTTACTCGCCGGCCGGCGGGCACTGGTCACCGGCGGTACCCGCGGCATCGGAGCCGCCACCGCGCGTTTACTGGTTGATGCCGGCGCACAGGTGCTCGTCAGCGCCCGGACCGCCCCGTCCGACAGCCCCTTCCCCGTCATCACTGCCGACATGTCCGACCGTGACGAGGTACAGGCCCTCGGCGACAGCGCGCTCGCGCAGCTCGGAGGGATTGACGTCCTGGTCTCCAACGTCGGCGGACAGATCCGCCGACCAGGTGCCATGCAGTTCAACGACGATGATTGGCAGCAGGAGATCGATCTCAACCTCCTCGCAGCAGTCAGCTCGACCGGGTCGTGGTGCCCGCAATGCTCGCCCAAGGCCAAGGCGCCATTGTGCACGTCAGCTCCGGCGCCGCCCAGATCGCCCGCCCCACCTCGCTGCCCTACTCAGCCGCGAAGGCCGCACTCAACGCCTACAGCAAAGGTCTGGCCAGCGAGCTCGGCCCCCACGGCATCCGAGTCAACGTCGTCTCCCCGGGGTTCATCAGCACCTCACGCATCGACGAGCTAGCCAAAGAGCAGAACACCGATCCCGACACCCTCACCGCCCAGATCGCCGCGTCCCTGCAAATCCCCCTGGCCCGTGCCGGCACCGCCGAGGAGGCAGCCCAACTCATCCTCTTCCTCGTCTCACCAGCCGCCTCCTACGTCACCGGCACACAGATCAAGATCGACGGCGGCGCCTTTCCAGTCGTGTAGAACCGTTCGCGGGGTGTAGGCCGTCGAGGGTGGTTTGGAGGATCGGCTCGAGGTAGCCGGCGTCACCGTGGATCGTGGCGATGGCGATGATCATGTCGAGGATCTGCTCGAGCGTGAGGTCGTCGCGTACTTCATTTGCCTGTTGCGCCGCGACTAGTAGGGGCCGACCGGCGGCAGTCACTCGGGCGCGGCTTTGGCCGAGCAGGGGGTTCCTGCCGTCGGAGTCTTTGAGTAGCTCGGAGCCGACGTGGCGTTTGCTGTTGAAGAAGGCGAAGAACCGGTGCAGCCAGGCCGTTAGGATTGCGCCAGGCGTATCACCGTCGACCGTCTCGGCGGCTCTGCAGACGGCGTTGACCTCCTCGGTGTAGAGGGCTTCAAGTAGCTCGCGGCGTCCGGGGAAGTTGCGGTAGAGGGTCGCCATACCGACTCCGGCGCGCCTGGAGACCTCAGCCATCGATATCTCGGCCTCCGGGTCGGCAAATGCGTCGCGGGCCGCAGCAAGGATCTTGTTGCGGTTGCGCTCGGCATCGGCGCGTCTGGTGGGGGATGGGACTTGATCCGCAGCCATGTGGTAAGTGGACAGGATATCCGATATCGGCTACAGTGAAGTGGACAGGCTCTCCGCCTAACCTACGTCAGGAGATCGTTATGGAGGACAAACGCGTCGCGCTGGTCACCGGGGCCAACAAGGGAATCGGTCTGCAAATCGCAAAGGATCTCGCAGCGCACGGCTTTACCGTGCTCGTCGGGTCTCGCAACCTCGAGCAGGGAGAGGTGGCTGCGAAGAGCGTCGGAGACGATGCCCGCGCCATCCAGCTAGACGTCACGAATCAGACCTCGATCGCTGCCGCTGCCGAGCGCATCCGCCACGAGCTCGGCCGTCTCGACGTGCTCATCAACAACGCGGGTATCTCGCATGCGGGCAAGCCGGACAGGTCGCTTGAGGAGGCGGTCGCATCGACCCGCCTGAGCGTCGTGCCCCTCGACGAGCTGCGCGCAGTGTTCGAAACGAACGTCTTCGGTGTCATCGCCGTCACGCAGGCAATGCTGCCACTCCTGCGTGAAGCCCCGGCAGCGCGCATCGTCAACGTCGCCAGCAGCGGCGGATCACTGACGCTGAACTCGGACCCGACGAACCCGCACCGCTCGATGTTCGGCACCTACTCCTCATCGAAGGCGGCGGCCAATGCTGTGACGGTCGCCTTTGCCGCCGAACTCGAATCTGCCGGCATCAAGGTCAACGCCGCGTGCCCCGGTTTCACCGCGACGGACCTCAACGGCTTCCGCGGCACGCGCACCGTCGAACAAGCCGCCCATGAACCCGTCCGGCTCGCGCTAATCGACGCGAACGGTCCCACGGGCACGTTCTCCAACGAAGACGGCCCGCTACCTTGGTAACGAAGCGACGAGCATTCCTAACATGCCGAGCTCTCGTGACCGCTATGCCTGGCGTGATTGGGAGCGTCTGAGTTGCGTCCAGCCCGCGAGCGCCATTCACGGGGGGCTCACGGAACACCGTCGCGGCGAGAGCGCTCGCGTGCAACGGAAACGACATTGTCGGCCTCAAAACAGCCGATTTGCAGGCCCTTCCTATGGGCACGGCTGGTTTCGAACCAGCGACCTCTCGCGTGTGAAGCGAGCGCTCTCCCACTGAGCTACGCGCCCGGCGAACTGAGGATTGTAGGGCCGCCCGCAGCCCCACGGCCACTTACCAGCTGCCGTCCGCCGCTGACTGCTACAACGCTACGGACCGTCGGCCGTTGATCTGCGACATGAACGAGGGGGAGCTCGTGACCGTCAGCGATGCCTCGGCTGGTTGCTCGCCTTCCAGGCCCTCGCCCTGATGCTCACCGAGAACTACTGAGAGGTGGCCGCCAGACGTGTGCGGGCGGTTCTCGGATCGAGTCTGCACTACCATCCCGGCTGGACCGTGCTAGGCGGGGAGTCAGCGGTGCCCTGAACCCGCAATCCGCTATAGCGGGGCCGAATTCCCTCCCGAGGGGCCGCTCGCGCGGCAGCCCCGTCGGCCGGGGCGTTGATGGTCAGAGTCCCCCGCGGTGTCGGTTCGTGAACCAGGTCAGGTCCGGAAGGAAGCAGCCTTAAGCGGGTCCCGGCAGGCGCGGTGGGAGTTCTCTGATTTGAGTCCAAGCCGGCGAAAGGCACCGCACGAAAGGCCTCGACGGAGGGTGCACGGTCCACTTTTTTATCAGCCCTTCGGGCCCTGTGAGCGAGCGCGTGCGTCGATCAGCCGCAGCGTTTGTAGACCAGCCAGGATCGGTTCGAGGCGGTCAGCTTGAAGTGCGGTGGCACGGCATAGTTCTTCCCCGGATCGTTCGGGTCGAGCAGGTACACCTCGCGCACTGCCTTGCTCGCCGCAGCGAGGAAGGTGCCGTTCGCGATCTCCCGAGTGACGATCTTCGCCGGGCTCGCGTGCAGCTCGAGCGCGAGCAGCGGGATCGGCGTGTGGTAGGGCACGCCAACCAAGCCGCATCGCAGCGTGATCGCGCGGCGCTTGGTCAGGGCGATCAGGTCGTTCTCGACCTTGAGCTGGGCCGAGAGGCTCTGCTTCTTCGGGTTGGCGCTGTCGAACGTCTGGTGCAGGCGCGTCGCGTTCCACGGGATGAACGCCGCGATCGCGATGACGCAGACGACCGACCCGGCCTGCCACAACCGTCGCCTCGGGTGGTCGTCCGGTAGGGAGCGCCAACCGAACAGGCCTGCGCCGGCACAGATCGCGAGCAGCGCGACGAGCACGAACGTGTAGCGATCATCGATCGGCAGGCCCGAGCTCGCGACGATCGCGAACGCGACGAGCGCGACGATTCCGGCGCACAGACCCAGCCAGATCCGCGAGCGCAGCAGCCACAGCGACAGCACGCCGCCGATCCCCGCGGCTATCAGGCCGTCCGGTCCGAGCACCTCGCCGAGCCGTCGCGCCCCCGTATACGGGAACTTGATCAGTCCCGTTGGCCGCTTGAGTTGCGACGCGGTGGTCTGGGTGTGGTTCAGCGACCACAATAGGTTCCCGGTGATTGCCAGATCGGACGCCAGCCACAGGACCGGCGACACCGCCACGAGCGCCGCAAGCCAGGCGCGCTCGCGCCAGCCCCGCTTCCCAAACAGGTAGAGCCAGTAAGCCCCGGCAAACAACCAAGCCTCGGGCCGCAGCAGCCCCGCGACGTCGAGCAGCACGATCACCGGCCACCCGGCGCGCCGCCGCCGCGTCTCAACCAGCAGAGCCGCCAGCACCAGGCAGGTGAACGGGATATCCACATAAGCCCGCACCCCATAGCTCAGAACCTCATAACGCGTGATCACAAAAGCCGCAGCGGCAAGGCCCGCAGGCCAGGAAAACCACGCGCTACCTAGCCGGAAGACGAGGTATGGGAGGGCAGCAAGCGCGATGTAGGCCACCGCAACAACGATCCCCAGCGTCGCGGCCGCACCCAACGGCGACAAAACCAGCCCGACCATTTCTGCCAGCGGATGGGGCGTTGGTGCCAGCCCCACGTCGTAGGTCGGGACCTGCCCGCGCGCGAGCTGCTGGCCCCAGACGAGCGAGTAGAGCGTGTCGTAGTTGGGGAAGCCGAACGGCAGGATCAGGCGCAGCACGAGCGCGCCGACGAGGATCCAGGCCGCCGCGATCAGAGCCCGCGTGCGCTGCATCGCCCGCACGCTACTGCGTCTCGGAGGCGCTGGCGCAGCGGGGTAGACTCAGCTCTCCGTGTCCGCTGGTCCCTCGCTCTACCGCCGCCACCGCCCGCGTACCTTTGCCGAGGTGGTCGGTCAGGACCACGTGGTGCGGACGCTGAGCAACGCCGTCGAGCGCGACCGCATCCACCACGCCTACCTGTTCGTCGGCTCGCGCGGCACCGGCAAGACGTCGATGGCGAAGATCCTCGCGGCGTGCCTGAACTGCGAACGCGGCCCGACGATCGACCCGTGCGGTGTCTGCGAGTCGTGTACGTCGATCGCCTCGGCAACCTCGCTCGACGTCGCCGAGATGGACGCCGCCTCATCGAACTCGGTCGATGACATCCGTGCGCTGCGCGAGTCGGTCGGCTTCGCGCCGATCTCCGGCCACCGCAAGATCTACATCCTCGACGAGGCGCACATGCTCTCGACGGCGGCCTGGAATGCGTTTCTCAAGACGCTCGAGGAGCCACCGCCGGACACGCTCTTCGTCCTCGCGACGACCGATGCGCAGAAGGTCCCGGCGACGGTCATCGACCGCTGCCACCGCTTCGACTTCCAGCGACCGAGCGTCGAGCAGATCGCGACAGTTCTGCGTCGCGCTGCGGCAGCCGAGTCGATCGTCGTCCCGGAAGAGGCGCTGTCCCTGCTCGCCCGCCACGCCTCCGGTAGCTTCCGCGACGCGCTCGGCATGCTCGAGCAGCTCGAGACCTACAGCGGCGGCGAGATCTCGCTCCAGGACGTCCTCGCGGTGCTCGGGATCTCCGACTCGGAGCTCCTCTTCTCGACGCTCGACGCCATCGCCTCGGCCGAGCCGCGTGCCGCGCTGCTCGCCGTCGCCGTCGCGGTCGACGGCGGTCGCGACCCGGCCGCGTTCATCCGCGAGCTCGAAGCCCACGCCCGCGAGCTGCTGATCGTCCAGACCCTCGGTGGCGCCGTTCCCGCCGAGATCGCCCTGACGCCCGACCACGACGCCCGCCTCGCCACCCAGGCCGGCACGCTCGGCCCAGCCGTCCTCGTCCGTCTCCTCGATCTCCTGTCCCAGGCCCTGGTCGCTGTCCGCGCCGGATCCGACGCCCGCACCCAGCTCGAGCTCGCCACCGTCCGCGCCGCAAAGCCGGACCTCGACCCCGCCGCCGCCGCAATCAACGCACGACTGGAAAGGCTCGAGGGTTCGGCGGGCAAGCCCGCCGCCCGTCTCGCAGCGCTCGCGGCTCCGCCCACCCGGCAGCCGGCCACTCATCCACAGGTCACACCAGCAAAAGCCCCCGAATCCCAAGCACCAAGCGTTTCCCCGGGACCCCTCGCCGAGCAACCGGCCACGTCCCCAGCGCTCGAGCCAAACGGCAAGACGGCGAACGCGCCCGCTGAGCCCAAGGAGGCGGCGGTCTCGTCGGTGATAGCCGACGAGCCGACCGGCGACGCCATGCCTCTGACTCTGCAAGCGCTGATCGAAGTCTGGCCGGCCGTCGTCGCGACGCTACGTTCTAGTAACGCGATGCTTGGTGCAGTAGTCGAAGATGCCCAGCCGGTCGCGCTAGACGGCAGCCGCCTCGTGCTGGCGTTCGCCGCGGACGCGGCGTTCATGCGCAAGAAGGCCGAGGACCGCGCGAGTCGCAGCGCTCTCAGCGACGCCGTCACGAAGGTGACGGGCCGCTCACTCTCGCTCGACTACGAGCTGCGCGAGCTCGATGACCCCGCGGAGCCGCTGACGCTCAGCGCGGAGGAGCTGGTGCGACGCTTGAAGGACGAGTTCGACGCCGAGGAGCTGCCAGCCGTCGAAGAGGAGGCGAACTGATGCCCCAGCCCAACATGCAGCAGATGCTGAAGCAGATGCAGAAGATGCAAGCGGACATGGCCCGGGCGCAGGAGGAGATTGCCGCGGCAGAGGTCCAGGCGTCCTCCGGGGGCGGCATGGTGACGGTCACGATGAGCGGCTCGCTCGAGGTCAAGTCGGTGCGAATCGAGCCGGGCGCGATCGACCCGGACGATCCCGAGCTGCTGGCGGATCTCGTGATGGCGGCGGTCAACGAGGCGCTCCGCTCGGCGCAGCAGCTGGCGGCTCAGAAGATGGAGCGGGTCACGGGTGGCCTCGACCTGGGCTCGCTCGGCGGGCTTGGCCTGCCCGGCTTCTGATTCTTGTCGGTCTACGCGCCACCGATCCAACGTCTCGTCAGCGAGCTCTCGAAGCTTCCCGGGGTCGGCAGCCGTACTGCGCAGCGACTCGCGTTCCACATCCTGCGCGCGTCGGGCGATGACGCGGAGGCGCTCGCGCAGGCGATCCGCGACGTCAAGGAGCGGATCGGTCTGTGCGAGATCTGCTGCAACCTCGCGGAGGGACCCCGCTGCCGGATCTGCGAGGACGAGCGGCGCGAGGTCTCCGTCATCTGCGTCGTCGAGGAGCCCTCGGACGTGATCGCGCTCGAGCGCACACACGAGTACCGCGGCCGCTACCACGTGCTCGGCGGCGCGCTGTCGCCGATCGATGGCGTTGACGCGGACGACCTGCGGATTGCCGAGCTCTTCCGCCGCGTCGTCGATCCGGGCTCGGAGATTCGCGAGGTCGTGCTCGCGACGAACCCGACGACGACCGGCGAGGCGACCGCGCTGCACATCGCCGAGGCGCTACGTGAGCTCGCGCCGGGAGTTTCCGTGACGCGCCTGGCGAGCGGCCTGCCGGTGGGCGCGGACCTCGAGTACGCCGACGAGGTGACGCTCGGCCGCGCGTTTTCGGGCCGCCGGGCGGTGTAGCCGACAGGATCGGCCGCCGCCGGCGCGCCCGCGTATCCTCCGGGCCGTGACAACCATCGTGATGAAATTCGGCGGCAGCTCGGTCGCCGACGCCGAGCAGGTCAAGCGCGCAGCCCGGCGAATCGTCGCCAAGCGGGAGTCCGGCTACCGCGTCGTGGCCGTCCTCTCGGCGCGCGGCAAGACGACCGACGAGCTGATCGCCATGGCAGAGGAGGTCTCGCCCGCGCCGGACCCGCGCGAGATGGACATGCTGCTGTCGACCGGCGAGCGGATCTCGTGCGCGCTGTGCGCGATGGCGATCAACGACCTCGGCCAGCAGGCGATCTCGTTGACCGGCTCACAGGCGGGCATCGTCACCGATACCTCGCACACGAAGGCGCGGATCCTCGACGTGCGCAGCGAGCGTATCGAGGCGGCGCTCGAGGACGACAAGATCGTGCTCGTCGCCGGCTTCCAGGGGGTCTCGACCAGTCGTGACGTGACGACGCTCGGCCGTGGCGGATCTGACACCACCGCGGTCGCGCTCGCCGCCGCCCTCGGCGCGGAGGAGTGTGAGATCTACACCGATGTCGCGGGCGTCTTCAGCGCCGACCCGCGGATCGTCTCGAACGCGCGCCTGCTGCCGGTCGTCTCCTTCGAGGAGATGCTCGAGATGTCGGCGTCCGGAGCCGGGGTCCTCCAGCTACGCTCCGTCGAGTACGCGCGTAACCACGGCGTGCGGATCCACTGCCGGTCCAGCTTGGACGATGGGCCGGGTACCGTTGTCGTCTCGGAGCAGGACACCTTGGAGCAGCCACTCGTCACCGCCGTCACGCACTCGACCGGGGAGGCCCGGATCACGCTGCTTGGCGTGCCCGACCAGCCCGGCATCGCCGGCCGGATCTTCAGCACGCTTGCCGACGCCAACGTCAACGTCGACATGATCATCCAGAACGAGCCGCTCGCCGACGGTCGCCGCGCCGACATGTCCTTCACGGTCGCGCGCGACGACATCCGCATCGCGCGCGCCGCCCTTGAAGCGGTCGTCGACGAGGTCGGGATCGGCGCCGTGGCGATGGACGAGGAGATGGGCAAGGTCTCGATCGTCGGCGCCGGCATGCGTAGCCATCCGGGTGTTGCGGCGAAGGTGTTCAACGTCCTCGGCGAGGCTCGGATCAACATCGAGATGATCTCGACCTCCCCAATCAAGATCTCCTGCGTGATCCCCGGCGCCCGCGTTCCGGATGCTGTCCGCCTGCTGCACGCGGCGTTCGGGCTTGCGGGCGAGGACACGATCCTCCCTGAGGACCCGTTCGGAGGTGCACGATGAGCGCCGGCCCGCGCGTCGCCGTGGTCGGCGCGACCGGGGCGGTCGGAACGGTGATGCTGAGCGTGATCTCCGAGCGCGACTTCCCGTTCCGCGAGATCGTCGCATTCGCATCCGAGCGCTCGGCCGGCAGCACGATCGAGGGCGTCGGCGAGGTGCGTCCGCTCCGCGACGACACGATCGCCGGCTTCGATGTCGCGCTGTTCTCCGCTGGCGGTGGGGTATCGCGCGAGTGGGCTCCGCGGTTTGCCGCCGCCGGGGCGATCGTCGTCGACAACTCGAGCGCTTGGCGGATGGACCCGCGGGTCCCGCTCGTCGTGAGCGAGGTCAACCCGCACGCGCTCGACTCGATCGCCCGCGGCATCGTCGCCAACCCGAACTGCACGACGATGACGATCATGCTGCCGCTGAAGGCACTGCACGACGCCTTCGGCCTCGTCGCGCTCGTAGCGACGAGCTTTCAGGCAGCCGGCGGCGCCGGGCAGAAGGGCATCGACGAGCTGGCGGCGCAGGTTCCCCTGTTGCACGAGTCCCGCGAGCTGCTCATCACTGACGGAGCCGCGGCGATCGCAGAGATCGAGCACAGCGTTCACGCGGCCCCGCTTGCCTACAACGTTGTCCCCTGGCTCGGCGCACAGGCCGACGACGGCTACAGCGACGAGGAGATGAAGCTGGTCAACGAATCACGCAAGATCCTCGAGCTTCCCCGGCTCCGTGTCAGCCCGACCTGTGTCCGCGTTCCCGTGATGGTCGGTCACGCGATCGAGCTGCGCGCGACGTTCGAGCGCGAGCCTGACCTGGACGGCGCGGCCACGGCGCTCGCGTCGTTCCCCAACGTGGTCCTCGACCCGCTGCCGACGCCCGCCCACTATGCGGGTCGCGACGAGGTGGCCGTCGGGCGTCTGCGCCGCGACCTCCATGACTCGTTTTCCCTCAACCTCTTCGTGGTCGGCGATAACCTCCGCAAGGGCGCGGCACTGAACGCCGTGCAGATCGCCGAGCTGCTCAACGAGCGCGGTCTGCTCGGCGGACGTGCTGCCGCGGCATCTGTCCCGCTTCGTTAGCGCCAGCTGGAAGCGGCTGGCGGCGCGAGACCCGGCAATGGCTCGCCGATGTCTGCGCCGCCGCTCTCGCCGCTTCGCCGCACGAGGTAGATCGCCACGGCGACAGCCAGCGTGAGGAGTCCGAGCAGCCCAAGCTCGAGCAGCTCGTTGGTCAGCGTTCGCCCGCTCAGGTTCAGGTGCTCGAGCTCGGCGGTGACGATCAGGATTCGCCGGACGACAGCAATCAGGCCGACGAACAGGAACGGCTCGACCACGATCTCGCCGCGGAGCACGACGTAGCGCAGCGTGTGGAGCAGCTCGGCAACGATCAGTGCGAGCAGGATCCGGTCGAGCAGGGTGACCCCGATGTCGACCGCGTCCTCGTTGTGGCTGATCTCGCTCAGCACGTCGTGGACTGCTCCAACGACCACGAGTACGGCGGCGACCAGCAGCAGCACGCCAACGATCATGTAGAGCGCTTCCTCGACTCCCGCGAGCGACCCGCGAACCGCTCGTGCGAAGGCTGCGTGGCTCGGGGTGGGTCCGGGCGGCTCGTTCATCGTGACGATCGCAACAATCCTAGCCCGGCGGGTGACATTCCCACCTCGCGGGTCCTCCCACGCCCGTCTCTGCAGGCCGGTTGGACGACTACATCTGCAAGCCGATGCGCTACGCCGAGCTGGCCGACACGCTACGCCGCTGGACCCCGGCCGGCGAGATAGCGCACAGCGCTCAGCGGAGCGTAGCCGCGCGCCGCTGAGGCACAGCGCCGGCGCTCACGCGGCGACGCCGCCGACAACCGACTGCGACCAGTCGATCACAGGCTTTGGCTTGACGATGTGACGGCCCATGCCGAGCTCCTTCGGCGAGAGGCCGAGCGCGAGACCGACCAGCTGGGGGAGGTGCAATACGGGCATTCCGAGCTGGCGACCGACGACGGCTGCGGCGAGCGGCTGCTGGAGGTCCAGGTTCAGATGGCAGAGCGGGCACGGCGTGACGAGGCAGTCGGCGTCGGCGTCGATCGCGTCGCCGAGGTGGCGACCCGCCTGCTTCAGCGAGGCGGTCTTGTTCATCGTGATGATCGGGAAGCCACAGCACTTGTGCGAGCCCGCGTAGTCGATCACGGTGCCGCCGAGCGCCTCGATCAGCTGCCCGAGGTAGGTGTCGCGCGGGTGCTCGTCGTCGATTCCGATGCGGTCCGCCGGGCGGATGATGTAGCAGCCGTAGAACGGCCCGACGCGCAGGTTCGTCAGCGGCCGCTTGACGATGCCGCGGAGCGTCTCGAGGCCGATGTCCTCGACCAGGACCCAGAGGAAGTTCTTGTTGACGATTCCCTGCTCGTAGTGCAGGCCGCTCGCCGAGAGCGAATCGTTCACGCGGTCGCGATAGACGGCATTGGCGTCGAGCCGTTCCTGGCATTCGGTCTGCGCGCCTTGGCAGGTCGAGCAGATGTTCATCATCAGCTCGCCGTCGGTCTGCTGCGCCATCGCGAAGGTGCGCGCGTTCAGCGTGTCGGCGAGTTCCTGGTTGTGCTCGGCGATCACGCCGGCGCCGCAGCAGTTGGCGCGACTCAGTTCGATCAGCTCGATGTCCAGTAGAGGTGCGATCTGTGCCATCGCACCATGCAGCTCGGGTGTGAACCCGCGGCTGACGCAGCCCGGCCAGTAGGCGACTTTCATCAGTTGACTCCCTCGGTCGCGAGGCCGGTTGGTTCGTTGTCTTTGTCG
>PKXY01000039.1 GCA_003132505.1 Solirubrobacterales bacterium | reverse complement strand
GTCAACATGCCCGGGCGGTAGTGGCGCTGGCCGATGCTCGCCTAGTGATCGAGACGAGCCGGACGGTCGTCACTCTCGGCCATTTGATCCGGCTGGCGCCAACGGGATTCCAAAACGCCGAGCGAGGCTCTTCTCGCGGACAACGCAGGACCGCCAGGACACAACGACCACCTCCCTGCGCCTCGCCAACAGCAGGAGCGCTCGTCGGCGGCCGCGAGGCGCCCGCTGCGGACGACCTGCAGGTCAGACCACCGACGACGCGAGCGCTTCCGCATCGCCGGTGTGAGCGAGCGTCGCGGGCGTCGGCGCCGCCACGCATGGTCGTCGTCCGCAGCGGGCGTCTGAAGCGAGACTCAGCAGACGCTCGCAGTTCGCGTTTTGCATGCGTCTCGTAGGCGCTGGATCACGTCGAAGGCGCCGGGGCCGGCTGCGGATGGGCCTGCCGGGTTTTACGCGATTGGCCGAGGAGTAGTAGCGCCAGAGTCAGGCCGATCCCGGCTAGTACAGTCAGTGCCTCGAACGCGGACTGATAGCCCGCAGTGAGCGCGACAAGCGGGCCTGCCTGGGCGTGCTCCACCGTGCCGTTCCCCACAGGGCGCCGTGGAGTCATCAGCGTCTCGCCCCTCGATGTGGGGTCAGGATCTGGATTCCAACTCGGGCGCGCACCCCAGTCGGTCAGCTCAAGCAGCGGCTTAGGGTCGGTGCGGCTCACAGATCGAGGTCGGATGGCGCTGCTTGCAGGTAGGCGATCACCCCTGGGTCCTCGGATTTCAGTCGTTCTACGGGCGTGCCAGTGCATTCGCAAAAGTCGACGACTGCGTGCCGCTCGGTGATTTCGACGACGTGCCAGTGCGCGCCGGATAGTGCCCAGCGCTCGAGGTGCTCGACGGTCAGGGCTTCGCTCGCCATTTGGACTCCCATCGCGAGGAGCTGTCGCGGTATTAGGCGGCGTTGGTTTCGATGCCGTGTTGCCACTCGGACGGTACTTGGTCTTCGGAGGTGATCGCGTCTCGGACGCAACGTGGTTACGCTCGTCGTTGTCGGCCTCGTCGGCACTCAATGTAGAGAGACATCACATGAACAGCTGGTCGATCACCGAGCTCGACCTACGAGCGCACGCACCAGAGATCCTCGCCTCGACCGACGACGCCCGCGTGATCGCCCTGATGATCCCGGCCGGCGAGAGCCTCGAGGATCACCAAGTGCACGAGCAGGCGTGGGTCATGGTGCTGGACGGCGAGGTCGAGATCGAGACCGCGGCAACGAGCGTGAGCGGCGGCGTCGGACTCCTACTCGAGTTTGCTCCCAACGAACGTCATGCCGTGCACGCACGATCCGACACGCGGCTGCTGCTCCTGCTCACGCCATGGCCCGGTACGGATCACCCCGGAGCGATGACGCTCGACGCAAAAGCCAACGCCCGCGCCGCCGCACGCAAGCACCGCGGAAACGGCAGATCCGGCCTGTCGAAGCCCTGACCTATTGCACTCAGCCGCAGAGACAATCGCGGAGATCCTCACCACGACACGGACCTGG
This sequence comes from Solirubrobacterales bacterium, assembly GCA_003132505.1. Taxonomy (GTDB): domain Bacteria; phylum Actinomycetota; class Thermoleophilia; order Solirubrobacterales; family Solirubrobacteraceae; genus Palsa-513. The sequence goes on along the minus strand of PKXY01000039.1, from coordinate 58,367 downwards.
GCGGTCGTCGGTTGCTCACCTGACCCGCGACGCCAGCAGTTACGGCCACGTCAACGTGCTTCGAGTGGCGGATGAGATGGCTTCTGCGCGTGTTGTCGCGGGCGGTTTCGTCCTCGCAGTCGGGGTGATGCTGGCTGGCTTTGGAGGTGCCTCAGCCGTGGCGGGGCAGCATGTCTCGTCTGCGTCGCTGGCGCCGTACATCGTGCGGGAGGGCGAAGAGGCCGGGTTCTCCGCTATCGGCGCGCCGACCTTCATCAGCAGCGCCGCTGCGTGGACGGCGGGAGATCCCACAGCAGCTGCCGACGCCAAGCGCCTGCGTGGGGAAGGCTTCCGCGGCGGGCTGACCGAAAACACCGCAGGTGTCAATGGCGCCGCGGGCGTGTCGTGGGTGATCGAGCTCGCCTCGCCAGCCGCGGCCAAGAGCGAGGAGCAGGCCCAGCTCAAGGAGGACATCGCGACGCAAAGACCGAGCCCCGTCACACGCTTCACGATCAAGCAACTCCCCACATCAGCGGGGTTCACGAGTCGAGGCAACAGCAGAACGGAGGTCAACGCGGGCGAGACGCCCGTGGCCGACGTCGACGCAAACGTCCTATTTGTCGAGGGATCGTGCGTCCTGGTGGTCGGCGACCAGACCGGCAGCCGTATCAACCCACGTCCGCCGGTGATCGGCGGAGCACTCAGGATCTACGGCCGCACCGCCCACAGCAGGGGGGTCTGCACCTAGAACGCCTGCATCGACGTGAGACTCGCGAGCGGCGCCTCGAGCGATTGGCGAAGCACACGAGGGGAAGCGACAGCGGACGACAAGGTCTCGCACGTGGCCGCGTTGCGCGACGTGCGAGCGTCTGCTCGGCCTTGCGCCCCACGCTCGGTCCGGACGACTTACGCTCGTCTGCGACTGGTGCGAGGAAGCGTCCGCAACGCCGCGAGAGCAGGAGCGTCGGGGGCTCCAGCCGTACCGACACTTCTGGAACCAGCGGCTCGACGCGCTTCGCGTCGAGGTGGCACGCGGAAAGCGAGCGCGACGGGCATTCGATCCAACCGATACCGAAGGCGGCACGACACATGACGACTGACACCACGATCTACCACGAGCCCGATCCCGAACTGCGACGCCGCATGATTCCCGCCGGCATGGCGCGAGTCGCGGTGTTCACACGCACCTACGAGACCACCGTGGAGGATCTGTGGTACGCCTGCACGAACCCGGAGCGGCTACGCCGTTGGTACGTGCCCGTCACCGGCGATCTGCGAGTCGGCGGCCGCTTCGAACAGGTGAACATGGGGTCCGGCACGATCCTGGTATGCGACGCTCCACGACTGCTCAAGCTCTCACTCGGGGGTGGCGCGGACGAGATCGAGTTGCGCTTGTTGTCGGGACCCGGCGACGGAACGACCACGCTCGAGCTGCACCATGCGACGACGCTCGACACTCACGAGATCGGCGGGCAGGCCTACGACGCGATCTTCTGCATGGGTGGCGGGTACTACCCGCGCCTGCTGGCGCTCGACCTCCACCTGCGCGGCACGCTGCCCGACGACCACGACAGCATCGCATTCCACCTTGATCCCAGCATCCGCCCGACGATCGAACGCAGCAGCGCCGCTATGGCCGCGCTGCTCGAGGCCGACGCAGGCGCCTGACGACGCTACCGCCTGGGTTCTCGACGATGAACCCACGCCGTCGGGATGCCGGTCACGCTGAGGTACCGTAAACGCACTATGGATGTGACCACGGCGATTCATACACGCCGAACCCATAAGGCGTTCGAGTCTGAGCCGGTCGATCGCGCGACGCTGCGCGAGCTCTTCGAGCTTGCGCGCTGGGCGCCCAACCACCGACTCACGAACCCCTGGCGCTTTCGCGTCCTAGGCGCGCAAAGCCGCGGCGATCTCGCGCGCGAGGCTGAGCTCGATGCGCCGGGCTCGGCGCAAAAGCTCGATCGCGCGCCGACGCTCGTTGTCGCCAGTGCCAAGCTTCATGGAGACCCCGGCGAACAGCGCGAAGACCTGCTCGCCGCCGCGATCGCCGCCTACCTGGTGCTGCTCGCCGCCCACGAGCGGGGGCTCGCCGGCTACTGGCGCACGCTTCCACTCCTAGAGAAACCCGCTGTGCGCGCTGCGCTCGCGATCGCGCCGGACGAGCAGACGATCGGGCTACTCCACCTCGGACGCCCTCGCCAAGCTCAGCGCGTCCCCGACCGGGCAGCGGTCGGCGAGATCGCGCTCTTTCTCGACTGATCTGGGCGCGGTCGCGACGTCGGACTCGGAGGCAGGTGCGTGCCTGCACGCGGAGCGGCCAGCGCGTGCGCGGGCTCGACGAGCAGGCTCTGGAGCCTGCGGGCGGCATCGAGGTGGTCGCCGGTCCAGATCATCCGCGCCGCCGTCGCACTGGCCTGCCCGTCCTCACGCCGGAGGTCGCGACTCACCGCATCGATCAACCGGGCGTCGGCCAACTCGTCACGCGGTAGCGGCCGGGGCGCGGCTTCGCCACGCGCCAGGCTGTTCGCAAAGCCGTCGTACCAGTCGGCCATCGACGTCGCGCTCGCCAGCAGCTCGGCCCTCGCAGCGGCACGATCACCGTCGGCTACGGCGTCGCGCTGCCAGAGGTCGAGGACCGCGTCGGCCGCGAGGCGCAAGCCGGTTACGCCGCTGACGAGGCCGGCGATCTCGGCGAGCGGCGCAGCCTTGGAGCCGCGCTCAGCCAGGTAGCCCCGGAACGTGTCGTCGAGGCGCCGCGCCGCCGCGGCCGCGTGCGCCTCGGGGTCGATTGGCAGCGACTGCGAAGGCGCGCCACCCTCGCAGCGGCTCATCCCGTACTCGACCGCGCTGGCGAGGTAGCGCGCGCTGTCGAGGTAGGCCTCAGCGAGTGCGACGCCCAGCGCTGCGGCGGCGCCGCGAGGCCACAGCAGTAGCCCGACTGCCAAGCTCACGCCGCCGCCGAGCGCGACGTCCTCGACACGCACGATGCCGACCTGCCACCCGGCGGGCTCGAGGATGTTGAACAGGATCAGCAGCGTCAGCGTGAACGCGGCCTGGCCGGCGGCGAACGAGACCGCCGCGGGAGCGAGGCCGGCCAGCAGGACGGCGAGGGGGAGCAGCAACCACAGTACGGTGGTGTTGGTGCCGATGAGGGCGACGAGCGCGGCACCGACGACGAAGCCGGCAGTCGTTCCGAGCAGACCGCGAAGCACGTTTTGGCCCGTCGTCAGGGCGTTTGAACGCAGCACGGACAGGGCGCCGAAGACGACCCAGAAGCCGTGCTGAACCCCGGTCAGCTGCGCGACCAGGACAGCGAGGCCGAGGCCGGCCGCTCCGCGCAGGCTGTTGTGAAGCCAGACCGAGTGGCGCTCGGCATGCGCGGCTGCGCGATCCTGCGCGGACGACAGCGCTCCGCCCGACGTCGCCGGTGCGCGTCCAAGTAGCCGTGCGAACCAGCTGCGCCGATCGGCCGCGGCGGCTCGATCCACGTTGGCTGCGATCTGTGCGACGACGAAGCTCAGCTCCTGGGCGCGGAAGCTCGGGTCGAGCGAGCTGATGAACTCCTCGATCCGGCTCTCGACCGCACGCTCCTTGGAGGGCTCGGCAGTCGAGGCCGGCGGCAAGCGGAGGGCGTCACCCAGCTCCAACGCCGCGACGGCCTCGCGCAAGCTGGCGAGCGAGTCATGGAGATCTCCGGAGCTTCCGCCCGGCGCCTCCAACAAGCCTGCGCCCGCGTCGAGAACGCGAGCCGCGGCGGTGCGCACGGCGCAAACACGGCCGTCGATCGGCGGCCGATCGACTTGCGGTGCGGAGTCCCCGACGACGGCGCCGAGCCAGGTCAGCTCGTCAACCAGGCGCACGACCATTCGGGTGGCGGTGCTCAGGCCGGTCGGACGGTAAGGCGTCGCAAAGAAGACCCGGCGGAGGTCGGCAATCGCGGCGCCCGATCGCTTCACCACCTCGTCATGGTCCGTCGTGGCAGGAGCCTGCTCGCTGCCGGGCACGCACTCAACGTCCGAACGCAGCCGCGCCGCGACGGCGCGGCATGCCCGGACTGCGGCGTCTCGCAGTGGGTCGCGCGCCGGCGCCGGCCACAGCAGCGACACGGCCAACAGGGCGGCGCCGGATGCCAAGCCCCACCCGGCCAGTCGGTCGGGGATCGAGGAGTTCGGGCCGGCGAGGGACACCGGCAGGATGAATGCCAGCAGCAGCGAGGTTGTGGCGCCCGCCAGGACCGAGCTGACCACGCCTGCGAACAGCACGGCGAAGGCGACGACCGACATTGAGACCGCGGCGATCCAGACCGAGTGCGAAGCGAGGGTCGCCAGACAGACGAACGCACCGTCCACGACTGCGAGCAGGGCCTGGGCTCGCAGGCGGTCGCGGATCGGGCCACCGAAGTCGACGAGCAGCAGCATCGAGAACGATCCGAAAGCCGCGAACGTCGCGACCGTCGGATTGCCGATCACCTGGTCGCTGAGCGCGAACACGGCCGGCATGACGATCGCTGTGCGGCCCGCGCGGCGCAGCGCTGAAAAGCCGCGGTCGCGTGTCGCCAGCAAGTCCAGCACGCGCACCCGCGCTCGAGTCAACTGGCCGGTAGCGGTCATCGCTGACACAAGACTAGGCCGTCGTGAATTGCTGCAATCGGCGCCGCCGCCGTGGTGATGGGAGAGCACTTCACTCGTCGTGCTGCGAGCGCTCTCCCGGGGTGCCGCCGCACCCCCACCGGCTGATGCCCGCCCGCCGCGCCTCGTCATCTACGGAGCCGAGCCGCTACTCGAGCCCCATGCGCCCCGGCAGTCGCCGCTGTTAGGACAGCGGACGGCGGTGCCACCTTCTTCAGGAGCGCTCGCCGTCGCCAGCCTGACCCCATGCGGTAGCCAGGACCGTTCGCGGACCGCCGCGGTCGCGGTGCTCGCAAAGGTAAATGCCCTGCCAGATCCCAAGCGCAAGTCGGCCATCGCTGACGGGGACGGTGAGCGAGGAGCCGAGCAGCGCCGCCTTGACGTGAGCCGGCATGTCATCCGGCCCCTCGAGGGTGTGTGTCCAAAAGCCGGCGCGTTCGGGGACCGCGGCGTTGAACCAACTCTCGAAGTCCCGCCTGACAGCCGGCGACGCGTTCTCGTTGAGCGCCAGTGAAGCGGAGGTGTGCTGAATCAGGAGGTGCAGCAGTCCCACGTGAAGCCGGCCGACCTCAGGTAGCGCCTCGGCCACCTCACGGGTGATCAGGTGGAAGCCGCGCGGGCGCGCTGCTAGGTCGACCTGGCGCTGAATCCACACCGGGTCAAAGCTACCTCAGCCGGTTGCGCGGTCCACGACCCACGGTCCGGTGAGGCGCCAGCCGTCGCTCGAATCCGCGCCGGCCGCTATCCGATGCCAAATGCTCACAGCCGCTGATCCCGCGCTGGCTAGGATGGCGGGCGGCCAATGAGCTCGGCGCGATCCGACCAGGAGTCTGACGGCGCGGGACGGGCAGGCCGGCCGCCGGCCGAAAAGGAGCCGCCGGCACCGCGTCCCTCGCTCGTAAAGATCGCGCGCGAGTGGACACGGATCGGCGTGACCGGCTTCGGCGGACCCCCCGCGCATATTGTGCTGCTCCGCCAGCTCGTGGTCGAGCGCGAAGGCTGGATGGATGCGCGCTCCTTCCAGGATGCGAACGCAGCCTGTGGACTGCTGCCGGGACCCGCCTCGACGCAGCTCGCGATCCTCTGCGCCTACCGCGTCGGCGGAGCCGCCGGCGCGTTGATCGGCGCAATCGGCTTCATCTTGCCGGCGATCGTCTCGATTCTGCTGCTGTCGCTGCTTTTTCTGGAGCGCTCCCCGCCCCTCTGGGTCCGCGGCGCGGGCGCGGGCGCCGGCGCGGCCGTCGCGGCTGTCGCGCTGCACGCCGCGCGCAGTCTCGTCGGTCCCAGCTTCGCCCGCGTTTGCGACCACCACGCGCGCAGAGCGCGTTGGGTCGCCTATCTCCTGGTAAGCACGGCGGCGGCAGCCTCGATCGGGCCCTACCTCGTCCTGGTGCTGCTGGCGTGCGGCGTGCTGGAGCTGCTCGCACAGCGATCGCCTTCGCCCGCGGCCGGCCTGCACGGTACACCGCTCGGTGTCCTCGCCGCGGCCGTTGCTGCGCGCGGCGGCATCGCAGCGCTCGCCTGGACCGCGTTCAAGGTCGGGGCGCTGTCCTTCGGCGGCGGCTTCGTGATCGTCCCGCTGATGCAGGCGGACGCGGTTCACGCCTATCACTGGATGACCAACGCGCGCTTCCTCGACGCCGTCGCGCTCGGGCAGATCACGCCCGGGCCCGTCGTGGCCACGGTTGCCGCGGTCGGCTACGCGGCGCACGGCATCGTGGGCTGGCTGCTCGCTTCGCTCGTCGCCTTCACGCCTTCGCTCCTGTTCATCCTCGTCGGCGCGCCTCGCTTCGAGCGACTGCGGCGGAGCGAGAACGCGCGAGCCTTCCTGGACGGCGCCGGCCCGGCGGCGATCGGCGCGATCGTCGGTGCCGCCATCACGCTCGCCGCCGCGCTGCACACGGGCTGGCAGTTCGGCCTGCTCGCCGTCGCGGCCGTCGCTCTGCTCCTTCTGCGGCGCGGCGTGGTCCAGACGCTGCTCGGGGCGGGCGTGATAGGGGTTGTCGCCGCGCTCGCCGGTGCGCAGCTGCCATAGACCCGTTCTACGGAAACGACCTGATCATGTCTACGAAACCGGTGCGGGCGTGTGCGGCGACGTCGTTATCCGGCGGTGTCTGGGGCTCACGCCCAAGCAGCGTCGCCGCCGCAGCCAACGCGCAGACTCCGCATATCGCCCCGCCGGTGGCGAGCGTCACGCGCACGCCGACAGCGACGACCAAGGCTCCGGCCCCCGCCAGGCCCAGCAGCAAGGCCATGGAGTTGACGGCATTCTTCGCACCGAACAAGCGTCCCTGCACCGCGCTCGGCACCGTTAGCAGGATGAGCTGGGTTTGGCTGACCAGCAGCAGTGCGTTGGCGACCCCGGTTGCGGCGAATGTGAGCGCCGCGAGTGCAATGCTGCCGACGAGCGCGCTGCCGAACATCCCTACGGCAGTGAGGACGAGCGCCCCGATATAGCGATGGATCAGCATGTCGGCAGGCACCGCGCCGCCCCGGGCCACAAGCACCGCGGCCACGACCATGCCGACGCCGTACGCAGCCACCAGCAGCGCGTAGTCGCTACCGCTGCCGTGCAGGACGTGCGTCGCGAGAAACGGCTCGCTTACGTTGAGCAGGCTGCCGGCGAAGAGCGTGCCGGATGAGCATGCGAACAGCGCCACGACAAGTGGGGACGCAAAGACCGCCTTTAGGCCAGGCGGTGCGCCAACGCCAGTCCGGTCGGCCTTGGAGTCGATCTGCGCTGGAGGGTCGATCGCGATTGTGGCGATCACGCCTGCCGCCAGCAGGAAGCTCAAGCCGTTCAGCGCGAGCGGCAGCGCCACCCCTGAGACGACGAATAAGGCTGCGGAGACGGCTGGCCCCACAGTCACTCCGACCCAGCGGCACGTGTCGTAGATAGCGGCGGCGACCTGGGTGTCCTCGCCGGCGAGTGCTGGAAGTGCCAAGCGTAGAGCCGGCAACTGCATCGCGTTCCCGACGCCGGCAAGCAGCGCGAGCAAGAGGATCGGAGCGGCCGAGTGCGCCAGAGCGAGGCCGCCAAACGCCAATGCTTGCATCAGGCTCGCGACAACGATTAGGCGTCGCTTGGAATAACGGTCGGCAAAGCCGCCGAACCAGAAGCCGAGAGCAATGGATGGCAGCAGATCGCACACAAGCACTGCCGCCACTGCCCACGACGTGTGCAGATCGCGGGTGGCGAGCAGCAGCAGCGCTACGTATCCGGCGCCGGTGCCGACGCATGACTGCAGCCAAGCTCCGAGGAGTCGGCGAAGCGGAGCGTTTGATCTCAGGATCGCTACCACGGATTGCGCCGAGCCTAGCCGGACTCACGCTCACGCGGTCCGAGTCGGCCCGTCGAGAGTCGGTTGCACAATCCTGCCGCGATGCGTAGGATTGCCTAGCCTTGCAAGGGCACTTGCAGAGTTGCACACGAATGTGCAGCGTTGCGTAGGTTTTGCCATACTGTGCCCTGTCGAGTTACCAAAGCGGAAAGGCACCTGTAATGCCCGGATTTCGCGAGTAAGAACGTTGAGTCGGCGGTCAAGTGCCGCTGACTGACCAATGCATATAACTGTCGTCCGGGAAGCGCGCCGCTTGCGCGCGGCTTGGGCGACAGTGCGTTAGGCAGCCGACGTAGCGTCGTCGGTGCGGCCGAGCGAAGCCAGAAACTGGTCGAGCTGCTCGCGCGAGAACCGGCGCTGCCCGCCCGGAGTGCGATAGCCGTGGAGATGCCCATCGTTAGTCCAACGGCGCACTGTGGCCAGCGAGACCCCGAGGTAGCTGGCCGCTTGGGAGCTCGTAAACGCCAGCTGCGTTCCGTCTCTGTTGGTTGTCCTAGTGCTCATCGGCTGAGGTTTCGCCACCTTGCCAATCGTTATCGGCACGGTGCGTGCTTTGCTGAGTTCTGTGGACGCCGCATCGAGACCATCACGCGGTCTTTCGATCGCGCCGGGCAGAGGCGGCGCCGTTCGTCTCTTGCTCCGCGACGGTCGGGATCCAGCGCTCTAGGATCTCAGCCAGAACCTGTGAGCGGACTGGTTTGCTGACGTAATCGTCCATCCCTGCGGCGAGGCAACGCTCACGGTCGCCGACCATCGCGTGCGCGGTCATCGCGATGACCGGGGTGTGGTAGGAGCTGCCGCGCTCGCGACGGCGCAGCTCCTCCGTAGCCTGATATCCGTCGACATCGGGCATCTGGCAGTCCATCAGGACTGCGTCGTAGCGCTGCGAGGAGAGCGCCTGAAGCGCCTCGCGGCCGTCGTTGACGACGTGAACGTGGTAGCCGCAGCGCTCGAGGACGCTCACGGCGACGACGCGGTTGACGGGACTGTCCTCGACCACGAGTACCAATGCGCCGCGTCGCTCAGTCTTCTGCTGCCCGAGATGAACGCTGTGCTTCCGCGACGGTTGACGGATGCTCGGCGTAGCGGCGGGGAGGGGCACCTCGAACCAGAAGCGACTGCCTGCGCCGAGCTCGCTCTTCGCTCCGATCTCGCCACCCATCAGCTCAACGAGCTGCTTGCTTATCGCGAGCCCGAGCCCGTTCCCGGAGTACTTGCGGGTAGTCGAGGAGTCGGCCTGCGTAAACGGCTCGAACATCCGCTCGAGCATCGACTCCTCGACGCCGATTCCGGTGTCGATCACCTCGAAGCGGATGCGGTTCGCGCCCTCGGCTACGGTGGGGCTGACGCGAACCGTGACGGAGCCCTCGATCGTGAACTTGACCGCGTTGCTCGCGACACCCATCAGGACCTGCCGTATGCGTGTGCTGTCGCCGCGCACGCGCCCGGGAAGCTGCGGGTCTGTTTCAAGCTCGAGGCGTAGGTGCTTGGCCAGAGCGTCCGCGCGCGCTGGTGCGCACGCCTGGTCGATCACTTCGTAGAGATCGAACTCTCTGATGTCGAGCTCGATGCGACCGCTCTCGATCTTCGAGATGTCGAGGATGTCGTCGATGATCGCGACCATGTGCTGGCTTGAGCTCGCGACCTGCTCGGCGTAGCGGCGTTGCTCGCGATCGAGCTTTGTGGTGAGCAGCATGTCGTTCATCCCGATGACGCCGTTCATCGGCGTGCGGATTTCGTGACTGATGTTGCGCAGGAACGCCGACTTCATGTTCGAGGCCTCTATCGCCTCGTCCCGAGCGTGGCGGTAGGCGTCGTTGAGCTCGATCAGGCTTTCCAGGCGCTGTCGCCGTTCGCGCGCGAATAGCCAGATGAGACCAAGGAGCGGAAGCGGCGCCAGCGCGGCTATCGGCTCGCGCTGTATTTCCGCGGCGACGAGCAATCCGATCGCAGACAACGCTGCGTCGACCACCCAGACCCAACTTTCGCGCAGCGGGACGGAGGGCCAAGTTCCTTCGGCGGTCGCGTTACGCAGCGCGGTTAGCACGGAATCGCAGGCGAACTGGGCGATGAGCGCGCCGACGAGCAACGCCGGGCCGGCCCGATCGGGCGCTACGTTTGCGATTTCGAATACGGCGACCGGGGCAATCACGTAGCAGGAGTTGCCAAATAGCGTGATTAGCCGGCTTGCTTTGAGTCGCCCTTTGGCGACGTCAGGAATGCGCGCGACCCCCAACGCGACTACCGCCGCAATCGGAATCAGCGCCAGCGGTAGCGCGAACAGGAGTGGAACGAACGCGAGCTGCACGGGGCTCGTAAACCCGAATGGCGTGTCGATCCGGATTCGGTTCGCAACAACGAACGTCACGAAGCAAGCCAGGGCCGGCAGGGCTGTAAACGAGCCCGGTGGATGCGTCAGCCAGAGCGCCACCACGGCGGCGCCAAACCCGCCGGCGAGAATCCCTTCCGCAACCCGCTCGCGCGCCGTCATCCGCGAGCGCGGCCGGCGCAGCGTTTCGGCGAGGGCGGCCTGCTCCTCAGGGGTCGGCTGGTCCAGCATCCCCCCGAATATCGGCGCTTTGCGGCGAAATCTTTACGGTCGCCGGAAGCTACGAGTCAAGCTTCGAGGCCGGCTCAGGTGGGCTGTGTGCCGCGCCGCGACACGGCGTCGACGATCACCGCGGCGAGCAGCACGAGCGCGGTGATCATGTATTGGAAGTCCGTCGAGAGGCTGAGCAGGCCCATGCCGTTGTAGATCGTCGCGATGACCAGGCCGCCGAGTAGGGCGTGAACCATCTTACCGCGACCACCGAGGAGGCTCGTCCCGCCGATCACGGCGGCCGCAACGCCGTAGAGCACCGTCTGTCCGCCGTCGATGTCGGTTGTCACACCGCCGGTCCGCGAGTCGAGGATGATTATCGCGGCGGCGGCGGTTAGGCCGGCGAGCGTGTAGGCGAGCACGCGAACCCGGTGCACGTTGATGCCGGCGCGCCGCGCGGCCTCGCGGTTGCCGCCGATCGCGTACACGTAGCGACCAAAGCGCGAGCGTGTCAGGAGGAACGTCCACGCCACCACCAACGCGACGATGATCGGCACAACCCACGGGACTCCCCTAACCGTTGCGCCAACAAAGGCCGCACGGTTGGCGTTGCAGATCCACACGAGCACGATGCCGGCTACTGAGACGGCAGCGACCTTGGCCAATGTCAGGATGAGCGGCGGCGCGACCAGGCCGCCTGCGCGTCGCCGACGATCCCGTGTCACGCTCGCGACGGCAAACAGCACGAGGCCGACAGCGAGCACGATCCAGCCGGCCGTGAGGCTCAGGTTGCCGTTGACGATGTCGTAGATCGTGGTGCTGTCGATCCGGATCGAGCCGCCGTTAGATGGACTCTGGTTGTTGATGACCCAGATCAGGAAGCCCTCCCAGAACAGCAGGCCACCGAGTGTGACCACGAATGGAGGAAGCCGCAGCCGGGAAATGAGTTGACCCTGAGCGAAGCCGATCGTGGCGGACGTTGCGAGCCCGGCGAGGATCGCGAACTCCCAGCTGAGGTTGATCGGTGGGTAGGCGAGAATCGCCATGACTGCTGCTCCGACGGCGCCGGAGTAGCCGAGCGAGAGGTCGATCTCGCCGAGTAGCAGCACGAAGATCTCGGCCATGCCGAGCACGATGAACTCGGCGGACTGCTGCAGCAGGTTGACCAGGTTCAGATCGGTGAGGAAGCGCGAGTTCTCGATCTGGAAGATGATCACGATCACGATCAGTCCGCCGACGACCGGTAGCACTCCGCTTTCACCCCTGCGAACGCGCTTGACCCACGCCGTTACGTACTCGTTGAAGCTCGCGTCCGGCGGCAGCGCAAGCAGCTCGCCGTCGAGCGTCGCCTGGTCGGCTGCGGTCTCCTCCACGATCTCGGGAGGCGCGGTTACCTCGCCCACGGTCGGTTCGTCCGTTGCGGCCATTTCAGATCGCCGCCGGGGCGCCGTTCTGCCGTTCGCTCGACGCGCCGGTCGTCATGATCTCGACGGCGCTCTGGCGGTCGTAGTCCGACGCGGGGCCGGCGGACACGAGCCGCCCGAGATACAGGATCGCCATATGGTCGGCGACCGAAAAAACGTCGATCAAGTTGTGTGAGATCACGATTACGCCGATCCCGCTGGCGGCGAGCCCTTGGATCAGCTCCAGCACCATCGCCGTTTGCGATACGCCGAGCGCGGCCGTCGGTTCGTCCATGACCACGAGCTTTGCATCGCCCATTACGGCGCGAGCCACGGCGACGCTCTGACGCTGCCCCCCCGATAGCGATCCGACTGGTTGGCGGATCGAGCGCACGGAGGTGACCGACAAACCGGCAAGCGTTTCCTTGGCCTTCAGCTCCATCGGCGTCTCGTCCAGCAGGCGGTGACGACGAATCTCGACGCCGAGGAACATGTTGGCGACGATGTCGAGGTTGTCGCAGAGCGCCAGATCCTGGTAGACGGTGGCCACGCCGAGCTGGGTGGCGTCGTGGGGGGTGCGAATCGCGACGCGCTCGCCGCTCCAGTAGATCTCGCCGTGGTCGGCTTCGTGGATGCCGGCGATCACCTTGATCAGTGTCGACTTGCCGGCGCCGTTGTCGCCGATCAGCGCGGTAACGCGTCCCGCCGGGATGTCGAGGTTGACGTCGTCGAGCGCGGTGACGGGACCGAAGTGCTTGGAGATCCCGCGCAGGGAAAGCAGGACGTCCGCGACCGGCGCGCCGTCCGCTTGACCGTCTCTGCCGGGGTTGGTCTCCCGGCCCGCCGAGGCGGACCGGGAGACGTTCCCTTCCTGCGGTTGGCTAGCCGCGGCTGTCGAATCGGCCGTCATTGGCGCGAGACTATAGAACGCGGCTCACTCATCTACTTGATCTTGTATGTGGCGCAATCCGCTGCGTAGGACGGGCCTGACGGCGGCGAGCCCGAGCAGATCTGCGACGCCGGGACGAATTTGTCGGCGACAACTGTCTTCTCGATCGTCGCTGCTGTAACCCATTCCGGGATCTCGAGGACCGACGGCACCGCATAGTTGGCCACGGTGTCCTCCGTCGTTCCATTGATCAGTGTCTTCGGCGGCTTCAGGCCTGCCCGCAGGTACATTGCGAGCGCCGAAGCTCCCTCAGCCTCCAGGAAGATCGGCTTATAAACCGTTCCGCACTGGTAGTCGCTGATGATGTTCTGCAGCCCCACAAGCGTGGCGTCTTGGCCGGTCACCGGGAAGGTTTTCGGCTTGACTCCCTGCTGCTGCAGGTAGGTGATGACCGGCGCGGCGGTCTCGTCGTTTGGCATCAGAGCCGCGTTGGCCGTTGGGTGCGCCGTAAACGCCTGCTGGAACTCGGTCTCGGCGGTCGGCGGATCCCATGTTCCCGCCGTGGTGGCAGGTGCAGCGCCCTCTTCATCCGTCCATGAACCGCTGCTGAACAGCGGCGTCAGGATGTCGAAGTAACCCTGTGCGAACAGGGTCGCGTTGTTGTCGGTCGTCGCTCCGTGAGCGACGATGACCTTCGGGCTCGTGACGCCCCACGCCTTGACGCAGGCGACCATGCCACTTCCGATCAGCTTCCCAACGGTGACGTTGTTGAAGCTGACGTAGTACTTGCCGGCGGTAGCTCCACCGAGCGTCAGGCGGTCGTAGTCGATCGTCTTGACGCCAGCCGCGCTGTTCTGCTTCTCAGCCTCGTCGCCGGTGGCCGAATCCTCCGGACAGATCAAAATCACCTTCGCGCCGGCTGTGATGTCCGCCTGGTCGTCGGTGATGAACGTCGCGTCGCTCCCCTGCGCGTTTTGGATGATGATCTGGCTTGACTTGAGGCCAGCGTCCGTAAACGCCTTCTTCAGGATCGGCGCGTCGAACTCGGTCCAGCGCTCTGAGGACGTCGTGTCCGGCAGGATCACGGCGACCTTTCCTTTGCCCTTAGCGGCCAGTGGCTTCAGGGCCTTCATGGCTGTCAACGTGTTGTTGAAGTCCTTGGAGCTGAGGTTCTTGTACGTAACAGCCGGAGCCTTGGCCTTGGCCTTGGCTGCATAGCTGTTCTCGCTCGCGAACAGCGCGCCGGTGAGGATCACCGATGCGATGCCGACGAACGCGAGTCTGCTCTTTAGCAGAGACATTCTGTCGCTTCCTCTCTCTCTGATCTCATTGCTGTGATGCGACGACCGGGTACAACGACACCCAACCGCCGGATTCACATGGAACCACCGAAAAATGTAGGCCCTGCTGCGTAAACGCAACATCAATGTTCGGCCCGTTTCTGGAACAAGTCGTGAACGCTGTTTACGTCTTGTTCATTCTGGTGCCAGCCTGTAACCGACGCGGGGCTGGGTGAGGATCAGCGGCGGGCTGCCCTCGGGCTCCAGCTTTGCCCGCAGGCGGCGCACGTAAACGCGTACGTATTCGGTCTCGGTCTCATAGCCGGGACCCCAGACGCGTCGCAGGAGCTGCGCGTGGGTCAGCAGCTTGCCGCGATTGACCACAAGTTCACGCAGCAGCGCGAACTCAGTCGGGGTCAGGTGAAGCCCCGTGCCGTCGCGCGTCACCTGGCGGTTCGCGAGGTCCATCTCGAGGTCGTCGGTGAGCGCGATCCGGGTGCTCTGCATCTCGACGGGTGCGGGACGCGTCCGTCGCAGCGTCGCCGCGATCCGCGCGAGCAGCTCGTCGATGCTGAACGGCTTCGTCAGGTAGTCGTCGGCGCCGAGGTTGAGGGCAGCGACCTTGTCGTGGTCGCCGCCGCGCGCCGAGACGACGATAACGCCGACACTGGAGCGCTCACGGACCTGCTTGCAGAGCTCGAACCCGTCGATCGAGGGTAGCATCAGGTCGAGCAGGATCAGGTCCGGCCGCTCGGTTTCGAGCGTTTGCAAGACGCGACCGCCGTCGGTCGAGACGAGTGTTTCGAAGCCCCGCACGGCGAGGTTCGAACGGATCAGGTCGACGATGTTCGGATCGTCCTCGACCACGAGGATCTTCGTGGCCAGCGGCGCCTCAGACGTCGGAAAGGTCACGATCCTCCGTGTAGCGGTGGGAAGAGTCGGGGCCGCCGATCGGCAGCCTCACGGAGAAACGCGTGCCGTGCTCGAGTCGCTCGAGGTCGATCTCGCCGAGGTGGGCATCGACGATGCCCTTGGCGATCGACAGTCCGAGCCCGGCCCCAGCCGCCGCGCCGACGCCGCCGCTGCGCGGCTCGAACAGGGCGACTGCGACCTCGTCGGGCAGGCCGCCACCGTCGTCGGTCACGCTGATCACCACCCCGCGCTCCTCATCCCCGGTTGCCTTGACCCACACGTGGGTCCCCTCGGGATTGTGACGCAGGGCGTTCTCGAGCAGGTTCAGAAAGACCTGCTCGAGACGATCGTGGTCGGCCCAGATGACCGGCAGGTCGTGTTGGCAGTCGACCTCGATGACGGCCGCCTGTGACGGGGGCACGCACGCGATCGCGGCATCGAGGACCGGCGGCAGCTCGCACCAGTCCGGCAGCATGCGCATCGTCGATGACTCGATCGCCGAGAAGTCGAGCAGGTCGACGACGAGGCGGCCGAGGCGAGCCGACTCGGCGCCGATTCGCGTCAGGAAGCGCTTCTCCGACGCGCCGTCCCAGGTGACGTCGGGCGCCATCAGGCTCGAGGCGTAGCCGCCGATAGCGGTCAGCGGCGTGCGGAGCTCGTGGCTGAGGCGCGTCAGGAACCCACGCTGGAGCTCGCGCGAGCGTCGCAGCGCGCTCGCCTCCTCGCGCGCCCGCTCGGATTCCTGGCGCTCGCGCGCCAGGCGCAGCGAGTTCGCGGCATCCTCCATCAGGGCGATCCCGTCCGCTGGAGTACTGGGGGAGCGCCATTGGGCGAGCAGCATCCCGCCGCCACCCGGCGCGGAGAACCTGACTGCGATGCAGGCGTCCCCGCTCTGCGGCACGATGCTCATCGCCCTGCCGTCATCGCAGCCTTCCACGGGAAGGATCGAAGCGACCTCAGTCAGCGCGGCAGGGACGTCTACCTCCTCACCCGTCGCATCGACCACGAGCCAGCTATCCGCATCGTCGACCTCGCCGTCGCTTGTCAGCAGCGCCACGCGCTCGGCCTGGAGACCCTGACAGAGGGCGTGCAGCACGGCGCCCAGCCCGTGCGCCAGCGGGACCGGACCGGCCAGCGTCTCGAGGACCTCACGGATCGTTTCGAGCACTCGATTGCGCGCCGTCACCTCGCCCAGCAGGCGCTCGCGCTCGACGGCGCTGGCGATGTAGCCCGCGTAGAGGTTTGCGAGTCGCAGGTCGTTGCGCGGGGGATTGGCGCGCGACTCGCGGAACACCGTGATGACGCCCAGCAAGCGATCGGTGCCCGTAACGGGCACCGACCACGAGCTGGCCAGTCCGGCTGCGCGGGCAAGCGAGCGCCATGGCGTCCACTCAGGGCTCGAGCTGATGTCGAAGTCGACCACGGTCGCCTCGGTTGCGGCGGCGAGTCCGACGGGACCGCCGGACTCACCAAAGGGCAGCTCGGACCAGGCCTCTGTCAGCGCGCCCGGCAGCCCCAGGTCTGTCACGGTGCGCAAACGATCGACGTCGACCAGGTGGAGGCACAGCTGCGACGTGCCGAGAGCTCCAGCGAGAGCGGACAGGATCAACGGAAGGCTCGACGATGGGTCCGTCGAGGCAAGGCGATCGGCGAGACCGTGAAGCCGGCTCAGCTGCCGGCGTGCCGAGGAATCGGTCGGCTGGCCGGATATGAACGAGACGATGTCGTCGGGGTGGGAGTTCGCAGGATCGATGTCCGCGACGATCCGCCCCTGGCGCAGCACGACGATGCGATCGGCGAGCCGGAACATCTGGTCGATGTCGTGGGAGACGAGGAGGATGGTCGTGCCTTGTGCACGCACGTTGGCGGTGAGCTGCTCGACCTGAGCCGATTCGTTGACGCCCAACGCGCCGGTCGGCTCGTCGAGCACGAGCAACTTCGGCTGCCCTACCATCGCGCGCGCCACCGAGACCAACTGGCGCTCGCCTCCCGAGAGCGTCCCGACGCCCCGCGTCGTGTCGCTCAAACCGATCCCGAGGCCCCTGAGCAGCTCCCTTGCCGCCGCGTGGAAGGAGGCCTCAGAACGGAGCTGTCCGCGATCCTCACTCCCGAGCAACAGGTTAGAGGCGACATCGAGGTTGTCGCAGAGCGCGAGATCCTGCCAGACGACGGCGACGCCGCGGCGCGCGGCGGCCGCCGGCGATGACCCGATGCGCTCGCCGTCGATGTAGACGCGGCCGCTCGTCGGAGTTATGTCGCCGCCGATGCAGCGCACGAGCGTCGACTTGCCGGCACCGTTCTCGCCCGCCAGCGCCACCGTCTGGCCGGATTGGATTTCGAGGTCGACGGCGTCGAGCGCGCGGAAGGCGTCGAAGCGCACAGTCAGAGCATCGACCCGTAGCAGCGGCGCGACGGCCCGCGCCGCGGCCTTCTCCATCGTGACGGCCATCACCCACATTGTGATCCATGCGACAAACGGGCGGGCCATCCACCGCCCTAACGTGCCTTACCGGCTAGCGTGCTGCGCTGGAGCCGATCCAGGGAGCAGGCGATGGAGGCTGAGCGGAGCGCGGGATGTCAACGTCGCTAAGGGTTTTCGTTTTCATCGCTGGCGTTTGCGTGAGCGTTGGAGCGAGCTGGGTCCTCGTGCAGCGTCTCGAGCGTGTGGGCAAGCGCTTGCGCTTCTCCGAAGCCCTGCTGGGGATGGTTGCGGCGCTGGCCGCCGACGGGCCCGAGATCACGACCGCGATCACCGCGCTCATCGATCACGACCGGAGCATCGGCGCCGGCGTGGTGCTCGGATCAAACGCCTTCAACCTGGCTGCGCTACTCGGTCTCGCCGCGCTCGTCGCGGGCACGATCACACTGCACCGGCGCGTGGTCCTGATGAACGGCGCCGTCGCGCTGTGGGTGGCTGGGCTGACGCTGCTGGCGGTGTTCGGCGTGCTGGGGGTCCTCGCGGCGCTGCTCGGGGCGCTGATCGTGCTGGCCGCCTACCTGGTGCTGCTCGGTGGCGGCGGCAAGGTCACTCGCCGGCTCGGGCTCCCAGCCGGCTGGTCGGGCTGGCTGGCGCAGGCGATCGGCGAAGAGGAGCTCGAGCTCGAGGCTGCGATCCACCCGCGTCGCGGCGGCATCAACGATGGCGTCATGGCGCTGGTCGCGCTGGCCGTCGTGATCGGCGCGAGCGTCGCGGTGGAGCGGAGCGCCGCCGCGCTCGGGCGCGACTGGGCGCTCGCCCCGATCCTCGTCGGCGCGCTCGTGCTCGCGGTCGTCACGAGTCTGCCGAACGCCGTCGCCGGGATCTACCTCGCCGCGCGCGGTCGCGGCGCCGCGACGCTCAGCACCGCCCTCAACAGCAACGTGCTGAACGCCGTCGGCGGGCTCCTGATCCCAGCGAGCATCCTCGGGCTCGGCTCGCCGTCAGCCGAGACGAGGCTGGTCGCATTCGCCTACGGGGCGCTCACCGTTCTGGCGCTGATCTGTGCCTTCCTCGACTCCGGCCTGCGCCGAGCTGCAGGCGCAGCGATCATCATCGCCTACGGAGCATTCGCCGTCGTACTGATAGCCGGCGCCTAGATGTCCTCCCCAGCGCACCGTCCCGCGAGGAATCCACGGCGTGAGCCGGGCACAAGACCGCCATTGCCGCCACGTACAACAACAACCCTTCGATCTTGTCCAGATTGGCACCCCTCCGGCTGCCCGCCGTGGTCGAGAATGTGCGGATGCGCACCGGCGCTCAGATGACGGGCTGCTACGACGAGGTCTTCGCGCAGGACGGGACCTGTCGCGAGCACGCGGAGGCGCTGGTGGCGGAGCTCGAGCGGCTCGGCAGCGAGCGCCTCGTTGCGGCCGGGCAGCTGCGTGACGCGCTGTTCATGCGCCAGGGAATCACCTTCGACCTGACGACCACCCAGGGCGCTGTCGGCGACCGGCCATTCCCGCTCGACCTGGTGCCGCGGATCATCCCCGCCCACGAGTGGACCGAGATCAAGCGTGGCCTCGCGCAGCGCATCCGAGCGCTCAACCACTTCGTCGCCGACGTCTACCACGAGCGCGAGATCGTCAAGGCGAAGGTCGTCCCGTGGACACTGATCGCGAGCCGTTCGCACTTCGCTCGCGCCGCGCACGGGATCCGGCCACCGGGCGGCATCTACACCCACATCGCCGGCTGCGACCTCGTCCGCGACGCCGACGGAAGCTGGAAGGTGCTCGAAGACAATGTCCGTACCCCATCCGGGATCTCCTACATGCTCGAGAACCGGATCGCGATGACGCGCCTGATCCCCTCGCTCTTCGCCTACTACCGCGTGCGCCCGGTCGACGAGTACCCGGCGCTGCTGCTCGCCTCGCTCAAATCGGTCGCGCCGGGACCGGAGGGCGAGGCGACGGTCGTCGTCTGGACGCCCGGACCGGCCAACAGCGCCTACTTCGAGCATGCCTTCCTTGCCCGCCAGATGGGCGTGGAGCTGGTCGAGGCCTCGGATCTCGTCGTCCGCGACGACGTCTGTTACATGCGCACGACCAATGGCCTCGCGCGCGTCAGCGCGATCTACCGCCGGCTCGACGATGCCTTCATCGACCCGCTCGAGTTCCGCCCCGACTCGCTGCTCGGGGTGCCCGGCCTGATCCGCGCCTATCGCGCGGGCACCGTCGCAATCGCCAACGCGATCGGCACGGGCGTCGCCGACGACAAGGCGGTCCACTACTACGTTCCGGAGATGATTCGCTTCTACCTCGGCGAGGAGCCGCTGCTCGAGAACGTGACGACCTACCTGCTCGACGACCCCGAGCAGCTCGAGCACGCGCTGTCGCGGATCGACGAGCTCGTCTTCAAGCCGACCGGTGAGTCCGGTGGGCGCGGCGTCGTGATCGGTCCGCACGCCGAGGAGCAACGCCTCGCGACGCTCGCGAGCGCGGTCCGCGCCGACCCGTCGCAGTGGATCGCCCAGAAGCTCGTCCAGCTATCAACGGTTCCAACGGTTCAGGGCGACGGCTCGCTCGCGCCCCGCCACGTCGACCTGCGCCCCTTCGCGATCTTCGGCGAGCAGATCCGCATCGTTCCCGGCGGCCTCACGCGCGTCGCCCTCGAGGAGGGCTCGATGGTCGTCAACTCCTCGCGCGGCGGCGGCTCGAAGGACACCTGGGTCCTCGCCGAGGACGGCGACACCGCGCCGCCTGAGCCGGCCGGGTCGGTGACTTTCGCACCGCCCGCGCTGCCCGATCTGCGCCTCGAATCGTGGACCGGCCAGGCACAGCAGCAGCAGCAGCAGCAGCAGCAGCAACAGCAACAGCAACAGCAGCAGCGAGGCTGATCGGTGCTCGCGCGAATCGCTCATGAGCTCTTCTGGCTCGGGCGCAACGTGTCGCGCGCCGAGCACACCGCACGCCTGATCGACGGCGTCTTTCAGGCCGACGTGCAGGCCTACCACGAGGATGGGTCCGGCGTGACGCTGTCCTGGGACGCGGTTCTCGCGATCATGGGCTCGACCGGGACGACCGCTCACAACCGCGCCTCACGCGACGAGACGGTCGCGTTGCTCTCGACCGACGAGACCAACGTGAACTCGGTCGTCTCGAGCGTCGAGCGGGCGCGCGAGGGCGCGCGCACGGTGCGCGACGTGATCAGCGCCGAGATGTGGGAGGCGATCAACGGCTTCCAGCTCGGCCTCGGCGAGGCCGCCGTCGGGGTGACCGGCTATGCCGGCCCCTACTCGTTCGTCTCCTACGTGAAGAGCCGCGCCGCCCTGTTCTGGGGTGTCGCGTCGCGCACAATGCTGCGTGACGAGGCCTATGCGTTCCTCGACGCCGGCGGGCGCTTCGAGGGCGCCGACATGGTGCTGCGAATGCTCCGTGTGGCGTTGCCGAGCCCGGGCGAGTCCTCCGAGGACCACGGCTTCTCGCTCCACGACGGGCAGGCGCTGGCCCTGCTCCACGCGGTCGGCGGCCTCCAGGCCTACAGGCGCGCGTCGGCGAGCGCGCCGAGCGCCGCGGCGGTCGCGAGCTTCCTGCTGTTCACCCAGAGCTATCCCGACTCGGTCACCGCATCGATCGCCGCGGTCCGCGACGCGCTGCTCCTCGCCGACCACTCGCCGCGCATGTCGGATCCGGTGCTCCGCCTATCGCGGCTGCTCGCCGACCTCGGCTTCCGCGGCCGCAGCACGGCCGCCGACAGCGGCCTGCTCGACGTCTGCGAGATCGTCGGCAGCGAGCTGATCCTCGTCGATACCGACATCTCCGACCGCTACTTTGGCGGGGTTGCACCGGCCGAGCGCATGATGACCGCCTGATGCACTTCTCGATCCACTACACCACCGAGTACCAGTACTCGGCTCCCGTCAGCGACAACCTCAACGCCCTGCGTGTCCGTCCCGCGACGACCGCCAACCAGCGCTGCGACGAGTTCCACGTGCGGATCGATCCGGAGACGCGGCTCGGGCGCCACAGCGATTACTTCGGCACGGAGGTCATCGAGTTCGGGATTTCCAAGCCGCACAGCTCGCTGATGATCGACGTCCGTGCCCGCGTCGTCACCGCCGAACCCTCCGCCGCGCCCGACCCTCTCTGGGAGGAGCTCAGCTCGCCGGCCTACCTCGAGGCCGCCGGCGAGTACCTGCTCGCGAGCATCCCCGAGCCGCCGGCGCGCGCACTCGACCAGTTCAATCACCTCGCGGACGCGCCGTCGCCGCTGCGCTCGGCGCTCCATCTCTGCGAGCTGATCCCGGACCGCTTCGCCTACCGCCGCGGGATCACCTACGTCGGCTCGACGGTCGCTGACCTGCTCGACATCGGCGCCGGCGTCTGCCAGGACTTCGTCCACCTCGCGCTGATCCTGCTGCGTCGCGGCGGCATCGCCTCGCGCTATGTCTCCGGCTACCTGTTCGCGGCCTCGAGCGACGGCGGCGACGACTCGGTCGAGGTCGACACGCACGCCTGGCTCGAGATCCTCCTGCCGAGCAGCGCCGGCCGCGGCGAGCCGGTCTGGGTCGGGCTCGACCCGACGAACCGCGTCGTCGCCGGCGAGCGCTACGTCAAGATCGGCCACGGCCGCCACTACGACGACGTGCCCCCGATCAAGGGCGTCTACCGCGGCGGCCGCGCGCAGCTCTCGGCGCGCGTCCTGATGACGCGGCTCGATCCGCAAACGACCGCGCGGGCGTAGCCTGCCGCGAACGCCGATCAGCGTGCCAAGCTCCGAGCGAGCGCCAGCCGGCCGCTGAAGCTCGCGAACAGGCCGATCCCCGACAACGCAACAGTGGCCGCCCAGCCGCAGCCGCAACCCGTCGCGCCGCCGCGCTGGGCCGATGCGATCGTGCTGATGATCTGCCAGAGCTCGCAATCGCTCGTGATCGGCGGCGTCGCGCTGTTCCNNCTCGGCGCATGCGCCGAGGCCTGCGCACAAATGCACCGATCCCTGCCTCGGCGCATGCGCCGAGGCCTGCGCATGATTGCGCCCTGCGCCACCGCGTAGGCTGCGCGCTGTGACCCGACACGTCCGTCTCCGCCTGCTCGCTCTCGGCGCGCTCGCGGGGCTCTGCGTCGCCGCGCCGGCAGTCGCGACCGCGACGCCCGTCGCCGCCCCGCCGTCTCCCAACTGCCTGCCGGCGAGCCTCGACGCCTCGGCGACCCTGCCGGGCACGCCGCTGCTCGTCAGCCCGATGCCCGGGTCGGCGGACGCGATGCCGACCAATCAGATCAGCTTTCTTGGTGCGCCTGCGAGCACTTTGAGCGCCGTCACCGTGACGGGCAGCGTGAGCGGCGCGCATGCCGGCACGCTGCAGCCCTACTCGCAGGGCGACGGCGCGAGCTTCGTCGCGCAGCAGCCGTTCAGGGCCGGTGAGACCGTCACCGTCGCGGGCGCCTACACGTCGGCCACCGCGACCGTGCCGTTCAGCTTCGTCTTCACCGTCGGAACGCCGGATCAGCTCGTCGAGCTGCCCGAGACGGGTCGCACGACCGGGCCGGCTGGCACGATCCTCCACTTCCACTCGGCGCCCGACGTGACGCCGCCGCGGATCCAGGTCTTCGAGGATTCGCCGCAGGCCAGCGCCGGCGGCGACATCTTCCTCTCGGTCTATCCGGGACCCGGTCAGACCGGCCCCGAGATAATGGCGCCGGACGGTCAACCCGTCTGGTTCCTGCCGCTGGCCACGGGCACGTTTGCGACGAACCTGCTCGTGCAGCGCTACGAAGGCCAGCCGGTCCTGACCTGGTGGCAGGGAACGATCAGCCATCACGGCTTCGGGCTCGGCGAAGGCGAGATCTACGATGACCATTACCAGCCGATCGCGACCGTGTCCGCCGGGAACGGCCTCGCGGAGGACCTCCACGAGTTTCAGATAACGCCCCAGGGCACTGCTCTGATCACTGCGTGGAAGCCGCTCTACTGCAACCTCCAGTCGGCCGGCGGCGCCGACAACGTCGCGCTCTATGACCCGGTGATGCAGGAGATCGACATCAAGACGGGCCTCGTGATGTACGAGTGGGACTCACTCGACCACGTGCCGCTGAAGGACTCCTACGTCTCGGTCAAGGGCGCGACCGTCGCCTGGCCGTGGGATTGGTTCCACATGAACTCGCTGCAACTCGCCAGCAACGGCAGCTGGTTGATCTCCTCGCGCGACACATGGACGATCTTCAACGTCGACTCGAGCACGGGCCAGATCCACTGGCGTCTCGGCGGACGTCAATCGAGCTTCAAGATGGAGCCGGGGACCGCCTTCTCCTGGCAGCACGACGCGCGGCAGCTGACCGGCGACGTGTTCAGCCTGTTTGACAACGGCGGGCCGCCGTCGAGTCATCCCGAGTCCGAGGGGCTCGTGATCCGCCTCGATCACCAGCGCCACACGGCAAGCCTCGTGCGCGCCGCGCTGCCGCCGTCGCAGCTATGGGCGCAGACGCAGGGTGACCTCGAGCTGCTGCCGGACGGCGACTCGTGGCTCGGCTGGGGCGACACCGGCGAGATCTCGGAGGTCAGCCCGAGTGGCAAGGTGCTCTACGTCGCCCACTCACCCGACGACACCCAGATCTACCGCGCGCTGCGCTTCCCCTGGTTCGGTCAGCCAGCAACGCCGCCGGCGCTGGCGGTCGCGGCGAGCACCCCGGGAACGCCGGCGCTCTACGCGAGCTGGAACGGCGCCACCGATCTCGCCAGTTGGCGCGTGCTCGCCGGCGCCGCGGCGACTGCGCTCCAGCCGTTCGAAACGTCCCGCTCATCGGGCTTCGAGACGCGCCTCAAAGCTCCCCGCAGCGCCGCCTTCGTCGCCGTCGAGGCGCTCAGCGCCAATGGCACCGTCCTCTCGACGTCACCGGTGGTACCCGTTCCGCCCGGCGGCTCCGCCCGCCGAGGGCCCGCTGGCTAGATAGATGCGCCGGCGGCGCAGCACGTCCGCATGTCAGCCGCGATAGAGCCCAAACCCGAGACGCGTTGGGGTGACGCGATCATCCTCATGGTCTGCCAGAGCTCGCAGACGCTTGTCATCGGCGGCGTCGCGCTGTTCCTGCCGCTGATCCGCCATGACCTCCACATCAGCTTTGCCCAGGCCGGCACGCTCGACGCAGCCTCGACGCTCGTCTACGCGCTGATGCAGATCCCGTCCGGCCTGATCGCCGACCGCCTCGGTTCGCGCCGGCTGTTCATCGTCGGCCTTGGCGGTGTTGGCTTGCTCGCGCTGTCGTTCTCGCTGCAGAGCAACTACGTCGGCCTGGTCGCAAACCAGGCGCTGACGGGCTTCTTCCGCGCGCTCGTCTTCGCCCCCGGCCTGCTGCTGATGAGCCGGCTCTTCCCGCCGCACCGTCGTGCGACCGCGATGGGTCTCTTCGTCGCCGGCGGCGTCTCCTCGAGCGTGTTCCTCAACCTCCTCGGACCGGTGCTTGTCGGGCCACTCGGCTGGCGCGGCAACTTCCAGCTCTTCTCCGGCTTTGGACTGGCGGCGCTCGCGGTGTTCGCGCTGCGCAAGGCGCCGGCGCCACCGCCAAAGCCTGGCACGCCGGTTGCGTTCAGCGAGGTGCGCGCGCTGCTGCGCGAGCCCGGTTTGTGGCTGCTGGCGGTGATCCAGTACGTCCGCCTTGCCGTTGTCTTCGGGATTAACGTCTGGCTGCCGACCTACGTCGTCGTCGAGCGCCACTACTCGTTGTCGGTCGCCGGCCTGCTCGTCGCGCTCGGCGCTGCGATCACGGTGCCGTCGAACCTGATCGGCGGCTACATCTCGGATCGTCTCTCCCGCCCGATGCTGGTGATCGGCGGCTCGCTCGCGGCGCTGGCGCTGAACCTCGTGCTGCTCGCCAACTCGCGCAGCCTGGCGACACTGATCGTCGCCGTCGTGATCAACGGGTTGTTCTCCCAGATGTACTTCGGCCCGCTGTTCTCGGTTCCGATCGAGATGTTCGGGCTGCGCAACGCCGGCTTCATCAGCGGCTTCGGTAACGGCGTGGCCAACCTCGGGGCGTTTACGTTCATCTTCCTACTCGGCGTGATCAAGGACGCGACCGGGTCTTTCAACGCCGGGTTCGATGCGATCGCCGCCGCCTGCGTGCTCGGCGTCCTCTGCTCCGTCGCGCTGGCGGCGGAGCGCTCACGCCATCCGCTGGCGAGCGGTTAGGTGCTCGGCGGCCTATCCGGCGAGCGTCCGTCCTGCCCGGGATAGGCTCTGAGCGTTTTGTCGATGCGCATCTGGTTGAGCGTCCTCGCCGTCGCCGGCGCTGTCTTCGCGGCCAGCCTCGTGCTCGCCAGCGCCGGTGCCAGCCCGGACTCCTGGAGCACGCCAGTGAGGCTCGCGACCTGCGGCGCCGCGAGCCGGCCGCAGGTGGTCTTCCCGTTCAAGGCGCCGGACAAGCCGGTTGGCGCGGGCGCGATCCTCTGGCTCGGCGCTGCGAGCTGTGGCGGCAGCGCCACGACGATCGAGATCGCCGATCTCGATGGCCAGGACCGGCCACAGTCGCCGCGCGCACTGCTCGCCGGCGCGGCCGCCGACACCCGGCTCCTCGCGCCGCTCTACGCGCTCGGTACGGCCACGGGCGAGATCATCACGATCGCCGGCTCAGCCGTGGCGAGCGAGCTCGGCAGCCCAGAAGCGGTTTCCGCTGACGGCGTCGCGACGGGCGTCGTTGAGCGCCTGCGCCCGCTCGCCGGTCCCGACACACTCGTCGCGACGATGGACGGCTTCATCGGCGACGCCGACGTCGCAACGGTTGCCCGGGCCGCCGACGGTGACTACGGGATCGTCGTGCGCGCCCAGCGCCACTACGCTGAAACGCTCCACGGCCGCCGCCTCCTGCGTGTCGGCTCGGCGCCGCCGACGGCGCTCGCCATCGGCATGGACTATCGCGCCGACCGGCTCGTCGTCTGGGCCCAGGGCGGGCACGTTTGGGCACAGGACATAACCAACGACGGCCGTATCCATGCTCGCCAGCTGCTCGGTCCGAGCGGTTACGCACCACAGATCGCCGCGCTGCTGAGCGACGATGACCGCGCGTTCGTAATCTGGACCGACGAGCCGCCGCCGGGCGTCGGCGGCGCAACGCAGGTCCTGCTCGCGCACTCCGCCGTCGGTCCGACGTTCCATCGCACGCGGACGCTCGCCTCGTTCACCGAGCCGACGGGCGTGCGGCTCACCCCGGGCGCTGTTGGCGCCGAGCGACTCTCCGACGAGGGCGTCGCGCTTCTCTGGCCGGCGATGGTGAGCGGCAACTACGTGGTTGAGGCCGCCGGCGTCAGCGAGACCGGCGTGCGGCCACCGTCGATCCTTTCGGAGTCCGGTCAGGACGTCCGCCTCGCCGCGGTCGCCACCGGCCCCGAGGACGAGTTCGTCGTCGTCGTCGCGCTCGCGCCGCGCACCGCGAGCGGTTTCGATGAGTCCCATCAGGAGCTGCTGGCGACGCGCAGCAACGTCGTGCACGGCACGACCGGGCTCGGCTTCGGCCCGCTCGCCGTGATCGCGCCGAGCGGACCCAACATCGATCCGTCGGTCGCGATCGACCCGGGCACCGACACGGCGCTGGCTGCCTGGCAGACGAGCGCCGCGGGCGTGCCGCGCGTCGAATACGCGGTCGGCAGCGGTAGCGGCTAGCGAGGGCGATGCGTCTCGTCGTGGTCGGAGGCGGCATCGTCGGCGTGGCGGTCGCGCGCCTGCTGGCGCGCGAGTACAGCGACGCCGAGGTGTTGCTGATCGAGAAAGAGGCGGTGCTCGCAGCGCACCAGAGCGCTCACAACAGCGGCGTCGTCCACGCCGGCATCTACTACGAGCCAGGCTCGCTGAAGGCGCGACTCTGCCGGCGTGGCGGCGAGCTCTTGCGCGAGCTCTGCGAGCAGCAGGGACTCGCCTACGCCGCCTGCGGCAAGGTTGTGATCGCCCGCGACAAGCGCGAGATCGATGCACTGCAGCGCCTCGCCGAGCGCGCCAGCGCCAACGACGTTCCCGGGCTGCGCTGGCTCGACGAGGCCGAGCTGCGCGCCGTCGAGCCCCACGCCGCGGGCGTCGCCGGGCTGCATTCGCCGACCAGCGCCAGCGTCGACTTCGCCGCGGTCACACGCGCCCTGGCCGAGCAGTTCACGGCGAGCGGCGGCACGATCCGGACGTCCACGGCGCTCAGCGCGATCACGCCCTCGCCTGGCGGCGCAGCGTTGGTGCTTGCGAGTGGCGAGCGGGTCGCCGCTGATCGCGTGGTGGTCTGCGCCGGCCTCCAGGCCGATCGCCTGGCGCGCGCCTCGGGCGAGCCGGCCGAACCGCGGATCGTCCCGTTCCGAGGCGAGTACTGGCGGCTCCGCCCGGAGCGGAGCGAGCTCGTCCGCGGCCTCATCTATCCGGTCCCGGATCCGTCGCTGCCGTTCCTGGGCGTGCACCTGACGCGCAAGGTCGACGGCGAGGTCTGGGTCGGACCGAACGCCGTGCTCGCGCTCGCTCGCGAGGGCTATCGCCGCGGCACGTGGCGCGCCCGTGACATCGCCGAGACGCTCGCCTGGCCGGGTACCTGGCGGATGATCGCCCGTCACTGGCGTGCCGGTCTCGGCGAGCTGCACCGCAGCGCTTCAAAGCGGGCGTTCGTCGAAGTCGCTCGCCACTACGTTCCCGAGCTCCGCCCGCGCGACCTCGAGCGAGCACCGGCCGGCGTCCGAGCGCAGGCGCTCGACCGCGACGGCACGCTCGTCGACGATTTCGCGCTCGCCGCCCGTGGTCACGTCCTCTGGGTTCGCAACGCCCCCTCGCCCGGAGCGACCTCTGCACTCGCGCTCGCCGAGGAGCTCTGCTCGCGTCTGCAGGCATGACGTCAGCGCCGCGACTCCAGATTCCCGCCTCGATCAGAGCGCGCGTTCGCGCGACGTCGCGCCCACAGGCCCCGCGTCTCGCCGGGCGAAGGCTCGGACGACGAGCAGGCCGAAGGCGAAGCCGCCGATGTGCGCGTAGTAGGCGACGCCCGCGCCGCCCCCAAACGGCGTCGAGACGCCGAACGCCCCGAGTACGCCGTCGAAGGCGAGCCACAGCACGAGCATCGTCCAGGCGGGCAACTCGACGATCGTGAAGAAGAAGATCAGGATGACGACGGTCAGGATCCGCGCTCGCGGATAGAGCAGGATGTAGGCGCCGAGCACGGCGGCGATCGCGCCGGATGCGCCGAGCGTCGGGCTGGTTGAGCCGGGGGCGACGGCGACCTGGAGCGCGAGCGCGGCGAGACCGCCGAGCAGGTAGAAGCCGAGGTAGCGGACTCGGCCCATGCGGTCCTCGACGGTCGGCCCGAAGACCGCCAGGAACAGCATGTTGCCGGCGATGTGGAGGATGTTCGCGTGCAGGAACATTCCGGTGAACGCCGTCTCCCAGGTCGCGGGCTGCGATCCCGCAGAGCCGGTGACGTGCGGCTGTCCGGTACAGAGCACCGCCTCGCCCAGGGCGCCGAGACCGAGGGCGCAGTGCTGGCTCCAGTGGCTGAACTCGTAGGGAATCGCGCCGTAGCGCACGATCGTCGCGGAGCTCGGTCCGTCGATGAACGAGCCTCCGCCACGGATCGCGAGCAGGTAGGCGACCACGTTTGCGAGGATCAGCGCGATCGTCACCAACGGAACGCGGGCGAGCTTGATGTTGTCCTTGAGCGGGATCAACTGACGCGCTGAGACTATCCGCGTGCCGGAGTGCCGGTTTTGGTCTTGGTGCGGCGTTCGACGCCAGCGCGGTTCGCCCCGCGCACGAGGTACTCGGTCACGCTGGTTTGAAGCGCTACTCGGCATCGAGTACTCTGATTCGATCATGGCTCGACGGAACCGCAACAACCCGCTCGCGCTGGCGGTCCTGATGTGCCTCGCGGAGCGGCCGATGCACCCCTACGAGATCGCGACGACGCTGCGCCGGCGCCACAAGGACGAGAGCGTGAAGCTCAACTACGGATCGCTCTACTCGGTTGTCTGCTCGCTCGAGCGCCGTGGGCTGATCGTCGCCCATGACACCGAGCGCCACGGGCGCCTGCCAGAGCGAACGGTCTACCGCCCCACCGCGGCGGGACGCCTAGAGGCGCACGAGTGGCTCGCAGAGATCCTCTCGGTCCCGCTGAAGGAGTACCCGGCGTTCGAGGCCGCTCTGTCGTTCCTACCCGGCATGGCCCCCGACGATGCGATCGCTCTGCTCGAACAGCGGGCCAGCCGGCTCGAGGTCGCTCTGGCTCAAGCCCGCGCGGGTCGCGAGATGCTCGAAGAGCGCGGCCTGCCGCGACTGCTCTTGGTCGAGTCCGAGTTCGAGAATGAGCTGCGCGCCGCCGAGCTCGCCTTCGTGCGGCGCCTGCTCGATGACATCTCATCCGGCTCGCTCGACGGCTACGACTGGTGGCAGGCGATCCATCGCGGCGATGGATCGCCGGTACCGGCGCCATTCGACGAGGCGCACTGGCTCGCGGCCAACGGGAACGCGGCGTGAGCGGCGTCATCGAGGCGCGTGAGCTGCGCAAGCGGTTCACGGCGCGCGGGAATGTCGTGGAGGCCGTGCGCGGCGTCAACTTCGTCGTCGCGCCGGGCGAGATCTTCGGCTTCCTCGGACCGAACGGCGCCGGCAAGACGACGACGCTGCGGATGTTGACGACGCTGCTCGCGATCGACGAGGGCGAGGCGCGAGTCGCCGGTCTCGACGTCACGGCGGAGCCGGCGAAGGTCCGCGAGCGGATCGGCTACGTGAGCCAGCTCGGTGGCGCTGACAACCTCGCTACCGGGCGGGAGAATCTGATGCTGCAAGGCCGCCTCTACGGACGCGAGCGCTCGCACGTCGCCGCCCGCGTCGATCAGCTGCTCGGGCTGCTCGACCTCGCGAGCTTCGCCGACCGAACGGTCAAGACCTACTCGGGCGGGCAGCGGCGCCGGCTCGATGTCGCGCTGGGGATCGTCCACGAGCCCGAGGTGCTGTTTCTCGACGAGCCGACGACCGGCCTCGATCCGCAGAACCGGGCCAACCTCTGGACGCACGTCCGCGGCTTGCGCGACCGCGGTGTGACGGTCTTCCTCACGACCCACTACCTCGAGGAGGCCGACGCGCTCTGCGACCGCGTGATGATCATTGACGACGGCACGATCGTCGCCGAGGGCAGCCCGCGCGAGCTCAAGCGCGACATCGTCGGCGACGCAGTCGTGCTCCGCCTGGGCGACGAGGACGGGGCGTCCGAGCGGGTCGCCGAGGTGCTCGCCTCAGCACCGTTCGTCCACTCGACGACGCAGGCCGAGGATGGCGAGCTGCATTGCTACGTCGATGACGGGCCGGCCGCGTTGCCAGAGCTGCTGCGCCGTTTCGACGCGGCGCAGATCGTGCTGCGGGGGATCAGCCTTTCCGAGCCGACGCTCGACGACGTCTTCCTCGCCAAGACCGGACGCTCGCTGCGCGACTCGGGCGCGGGAGTCGCCGTATGAAGCTCGTGCGTGACACCGGCCTGCTCGCCTGGCGACGCGCGCAGCAGCTGCTGCGCAACCCGGTCTGGCTGTTCGTCAGCCTGACCGTGCCGCTGCTCTACCTGGCGCTCTTCACGCCGCTGCTGAAGGACATACCGGCGGCGCCGGGGCTCGGCGGCAACGTGCTCGACGAGTTCCTCCCGGGCATCCTCGCGCTGCTCGCCTTCACCAGCGGAGCAAACGCCGGCTTCTCGACGCTGTTCGAGCTCCAGGCCGGCGTGATCGAGCGTCTCCGTGTGACGCCGGCGAGCCGTCTCGCGCTGCTGCTCGGCCCGCTCGTCACCGGGATGGTGAGCATGTTCGTCTTCGACCTCCTCCTGGTCGCGGTGGGCGTCGCCTTCGGCTTTGACGTGCACGTCCCCGGCTTGCTCGTGCTAGCGGTCCTCCTCGCGCTCTTCTATCTGACGATGGCCGCACTCTCGACCGCGATAGCGCTCCTCACGAAGGAGATCACGGGCTTCGCTGCGGTGGTCAACGGCGTCAACCTGCCGCTGATGCTGCTCGCCGGGGTGCTGCTGCCGATCTCGCTCGGGCCGAGCTGGATGGGCGTGCTCGCGCACTTCAACCCGCTCTACTACCTCGTCAGCGCCTCGCGCGCGCTCGCGCTCGACGTGTTCTCGGGCGGCGCGCTGTGGCAGGCCTTTGCGGTGCTGACGCCGCTCTGCGCGCTGTCGCTCGCCTGGGCGACGCGCGTCTACCGCCGCGCCGTCGCCTAGCGGCCCGCCAGCGGCCCGGCGCCGGCCAGCGCCTGGGGGACGTGCTGGTCTGCGTGGTAGGAGGAGCGCACCAGCGGCCCTGAGGCGACGTGCTCGAACCCGACGTCGTAGGCGGCGCGCTCCAGCTCCGCGAACTCGTCGGGGTGCCAGTAGCGAACGATCGGCAGGTGGTGCTCGCTCGGGCGCAGGTACTGGCCGATCGTCAGTACCTGGACGTCGTGCTCGCGCAGCAGACCGAACGTCTCGACCATCTCCTCGTGCGTCTCGCCGAGCCCGACCATCAGCCCCGACTTCGTCGTCAGCTCATCGCCGCCGAGCTGCTTCGCGTTCGCGAGCACGCGCGCGGAGCGCAGGAACTGCGAGCCGCGCCGCGCAACCGGGTAGAGCCGCGGAACGACCTCGACGTTGTGGTTGAAGACGTCGGGGCGCTCGGCGATGACGCGTGCGAGCGGCATCTCCTGCCCCTGAAAGTCGGGCGTCAGCACCTCGATCTGGCAGCCCGGGGCCTGGCGGCGGATCTCGCGGATCACGCCGACGAACGCGCCTGAGCCGAGATCCGCCAGGTCGTCGCGATCGACCGAGGTGATCACGGCATGCCGCAGTCCCATCTGCGCGACGGCACGCGCGACGCGCGCCGGCTCGAGCGGATCGTTCCAGGTCGGCTTGCCGCTCTTGACGTTGCAGAACCCGCAGCGGCGCGTGCACGTGTCGCCGAGGATCATGAAGGTCGCCGTCCCGCGCTCCCAGCATTCGCCGACGTTCGGGCAGGCGGCCTCCTGACAGACGGTGTGGAGCTGTTGCTCGTGGATCAGGCGCGTCAGCTCGCGGTAGCGTGGACCACCGGGCGCCGGCACCTTGAACCACGGCGGCTTGCGGGCACGGAGCTCGACGGTGTTCGTTCCGAGCACCGTCGTGACGTTCATTCCACCGGGATTCCTGCGCGCCCTCGTCGGTTCCATCGCTGCGAACTCTACGCGCCGATCAGCGTTCCGAGCGCCTGTTCGAGCCGGGCCGGCGAGACGATCCGCTGCCGCGCGCCGATCGCCTGAGCGAACTCGAACGCAATCCGCTTGCGAAAACAGTCCATGCAGTCGACGCGCCCGGTCTCGCGGGCGACCGACGTCATCTGTACGCCTTCGAGACCGCAGGGAACGATCCACCCGAACGGCGTCAGGTCGTTGTCGACGTTCACCGCAAAGCCATGGGTCGACACGCCGCGCGCGACATGGATCCCCAGCGAAGCGATCTTGCGGTCCGCAACCCAGACGCCGGTCGGTCGACTGCCGGCTCCGCGGGCGTCGACGATCCCCTCGCCCGCCAGCGCTGCCACGATCGCCGCCTCCATCGCCCGCAGGAAGCCGATGATCGAGCTGCCGACCTGGGCGATCGGGTAGCCGACCAGCTGCCCAGGGCCGTGGTAGGTGGCCTTGCCGCCACGATCGACGTCGAAGATCTCGATCCCGCGCGCGCCATACCAGTCCTCGGAGAACGGCAGCTCGCGGGTGTCTGTACGACGGCCGCGCGTGTAGACCGGAGTGTGCTCGAGCAGCAGCAGAACGTCGGGAATCGCGCCTTCCTGCCGGCGCTCGCGCAGCCGCTCCTGCAACGTCAGCGCCTCGGCGTAGGGCACGCGCCCCAGCCGGCACACCCATAGCTCAGCCATCACTTGAGAATGACAGACGGCCCGCTCCTCACCCCGACCTGAGCGCCCCGTTCGCGACCTCGAGCAGCACTCCGGCCTCCTCGAGTCGGCCTTCACCGACGATCACCTGCTCCCCGACGCGGACGGCCGGAACGTCGTGCACGCCCGCCGCGAGCGCCTCCGTGGTCGCCCGCTCGAGCTCCTCGCGCACGCCGCGCGTCTGGACCGCGCGGATGATCGCCCGCGGGTGCATCTCGCAGGCGGCGCCGGCGATCAGCACGTTATCGGTCACGCTCAGCGCCTTGCCGCCGGCAAAGGCCTGGCGGAAGGCGGCCAGGGCGAACGGGACGCCTTTGCCGATCCGCTGGGCATAGGTCGCCGCGAGCATTGCAAGCTCGCTGTCGAAGGGGAACTCGAGCGGCCAGACGAGCGGTTGCAACCGAAGCCCCCGAGCCCGTCGCTCGAGCGCGTCACGGACCGCAAGCAGCTCTTCCTCGCAGCGATAGCCCTGGTAGCGGTCGGCGTCGGGCAGCATCCTGGTCAGGATCGGCTGCCACGGGCACGGCGCCGGCAGGACGCTCAGCGCGCGTTCGGCGGCAAGGTAGGCCGCAGGGCTCGCGAGATCGAAGTAGAAGGCGGCCTGCGACTCCGCTCCTATCCGTGGATCAGCCAGCCGTCCGCGTCGCGAGCAGCTTCCATCACGGCCTCCGACAGGGTTGGGTGGCCATGGACGATTCGCGCAACCTCCGCGTATCCGCCCTCGAGCTCGCGCACGTTGACTAGCTCCTGGATCAGCTCGGTCGCTCGCGTGCCGACGATGTGGGCGCCAAGCAGCTCGCCGTAGCGGCGCTCGCCCACAACCTTGACGAGCCCCGTGCGATCGCCGTAGACCGTTCCTGCTCCGACCGCGCCGTAGGGCACCTTGCCGACGACCACATCGAAGCCGCGCTCGCGCGCCTGGGCCTCGGTCAGGCCGAAGCTGCCGACATTCGGCGTGCAGAAGGTCGCTCGCGGGATGTCCTCGTTGACCAGCGGGTGCGTCTGCAGGCCGGCCGCGCTCTCGACCGCGATGATCCCCTCATCGGAGGCCTTGTGCGCAAGCGCCGGCCCGGCGACGAGATCGCCGATCGCATAGATGCCCTCGGCCGACGTGCACTGCGCCCCATCGACCGCGATCAAGCCGCGATCGTCGAGCTTTACCCCGGCGGCGTCGAGCCCAAGCGCCGCGACGTCCGGGCCGCGCCCGGCCGCGATCACGAGCCAGTCGGCGGTCAGCTTTTCCTCGCCGATCGTGAAGGAGACTCCGGTCCGCGTGCTCTTCACGTCGCTGACGGGGGTGTTCGTGTGGACATTGATTCCCTGTCGCGACAGCCCACGACCGACCACCTTCGAGATGTCCTCGTCCTCCGTCGGCAGCACGCGATCGAGCATCTCGAACAGGTAGGTCTCGCTCCCGAGGCGCGCATACGCCGATGCGATCTCCGCTCCGGACGCCCCGGCGCCGATCACCGCCAGGCGACCCGGAAGCGCCGCAAACGCCCACGCCTCCTCGGTACCGATGACGCGCCCGCCGAACTCGACGCCCGGGATCGCGCGAGGAATCGAACCGGCTGCGAGGATCACCGTCTTGGAGCGCAGCACGTCGTCGCCGACGCGCACCGTTCCCGCCTCGCCGAGCGACGCTTCAGCCGCGATCAACTCGATCTTGTTCTTTTTGAACAGCCCGCTGACGCCGCCCGTGAGGGTCGCGACGACCTTCCCGCGCCGCTCCATCACGGCCGGAAAATCAACCTCGGGCTCGCCGACGCGGATGCCGTATTCACCGGCCTCGCGAACCTCGGTCAGGATGTCGGCCGCGCGCAGCACCGCCTTGGCCGGAATACACGCGTAGTTGAGGCAGCGTCCGCCGACGGCGTCCTTCTCGATCACCGCGGTGGACATGCCGAGCTGCGCCGCGCGGATCGCCGCGACGTAGCCGCCCGGGCCCGAGCCGATCACCACGCAGTCGAAGCTTCGCTCTGCCACCGAGCCGTACCCTAGCGAAGCGCCGCCGCGCGATTCGCGATCCTTTCTCGCGTGAGCGACAGAGCTGAGGGCGAGGGTCTCGAGATCGCCCCGCGGATCATGATCCCGCTAAAGGAGATCGAGCTGCGCGCAAGCCGATCCTCGGGGCCGGGCGGACAGCACGCCAACGTGACGGCGT
The DNA here is from genome assembly GCA_003132505.1 of Solirubrobacterales bacterium. Classification (GTDB taxonomy): domain Bacteria; phylum Actinomycetota; class Thermoleophilia; order Solirubrobacterales; family Solirubrobacteraceae; genus Palsa-513. The sequence continues at coordinate 22,919 of PKXY01000039.1, read as the reverse complement.
CGCGGGTCGAGGCGACATTCGACGTCGAGCGCTCCGAATCGCTGCCGGAAGACGTCCGCGACCGGCTGCTCGAGGCGGTCGGGCCGCGCGTCAGTGCAGTTGCCCAGGACGAGCGAAGCCAGCACCGCAACCGCGCGATCGCGCTCGAGCGTCTGCGCCGGCGCCTCGCCGACGCCCTGTACGTGCAGCCGCCGCGCCGACCGACCCGTCCTGGTCGTGGCGCGCGTGAGCGACGCCTGCAGGAAAAGCGCTCGCAGGCCGAACGCAAGCAGGGTCGCCGCCCGCCGCAACTCGGCGAGTAGCCGTCGAGTGCCCGTCCCGCGCTCAGGCCGGCGGAAGCTGCTCGCGCCGCGTGACCTGGATGCGGCCCATCACGCGGATCAGCTTCCAGAACAGCCAGCCGCTCGGCACGAGCACGCCGAGGCAGACTGCGAGGCCGCCGACGCTGTCGGCCTCCACGAGAAACAGCGTGAAGAGCAGGATGATCAGCGTCAGCAGCGCTTCGAACAGGATCACCGCCCAGTAGCGCGTGAGCGCCATCCCGATGGCCAGCGTTCCGGCGAGCGCGGTGAATGCGAGCACACCGCCTCCCGGGTGCTTGCCGCCGATCGTTGCACCGGCGAAGTAGGCGATCGCATTGCCAAGCGCGAGTGCCGCGGCGACGCCGATCGCGACACGTAGCCCGAGCGGGCGCTCGCCCGGGCTGAGCGGCTCGAGTGCTGCACGGGCGGCCTCGTTGCGCAGCTCGCTTCGACTGGGCTCCGCAGCAGCGACCGGCGCGGGCTGCTCGGCCGGGCGCGTCTTGCGGCGGCTAGGCGCGGACAACCGACACTGCCTCGAGGAGCGCGGCCGCCGCCTCGCGCGGATCGTCGGCCCGGCCGATCGCCCGGACGACGGCGATCCGCTGCGCTCCGGCGTCGAAAACCTCAGCTGCGTTGGCGGGGTTGATGCCGCCGATCGCGAAGAACGGTACCCGCGCGTGCGCCGCGGCGTAGCGCACCAGCTCGAGCCCGACCGGCGCGTAGCCCGGCTTGGTGGGAGTTGCCCAGACCGGTCCGACACCGATGTAGTCGACTCCCTCGGCGGCTTCGATCTGCTTGGTCGAGTGCGTGGACAGCCCGATCAGCCGCTCCGCCCCGACGATCGCGCGCGCACGGTCCACGGCCATGTCGTCCTGACCCAGGTGGACGCCGTCAGCATCGATCTCGGCGGCGAGCACGGCATCGTCGTTGACGATGAACAGAGCACCCGCCTCGCGGAAGCGTTCTCGCAGCGCGCGCGCCGCGGCCGTCGTCAGGTCTCTATTGCGGTCACGCAACTGGACTGCCGCGACGCCGCCGGCGAGCGCGGCGGGCCCCGAGCGCTCCAGTGTCCGCGCGTCGGCGATGAGATAGATCCGGGCTGCGGCGAGTCGTGCTGTGAGCATCGATCGAAAGTGTGCCAGCATGGAATGCGATGGACCGCCGTGAGGTGATCGTCGTCGGTGGTGGGGTGATCGGCCTCTCGATCGCCTGGCGCGCCGCGCGGAGCGGGATCAGCGTGACGCTGCTCGAGCGCGATCGTTTCGGCGCCGGCGCGACGCACGCCGCAGCCGGGATGCTGGCACCCGTCGCCGAGGCCGACTTCGGTGGCGCCGGACGTGCACTCGTCGAGCTGGGGCTGACCTCCGCGACCTCTTGGCCGCAGTTTGCTGCCGCGCTCGAGCGCGACTCTGGGCTGCCTTCGAGGTTGCGCGCCGACGGCGCGCTCGTGCTCGCTCGCGACCGCGACGAGGCGGAGGCGCTGGAGCGCCAACTCGCCTATCGCCGACGGCTCGGTCTCGCCGTCACGCGGATCACCCCGAGCCGGGCACGCGAGCTCGAGCCGGCGCTCGCGCCGTCGTTGCGGTTGGCACTGGAGATTCCCGGCGAGTCGAGCGTCGACCCGCGCTGGGTCTGCGACGCGCTGGTCCTCGCCGCCCGCGGCGCCGGGGCTGAGCTGCGCGAGCACTGCGAGGTGGCCGGTCTCGTGCGTCGAGGCGGGCGAGTCAGCGGAGTGGCTCTCGCCGACGGCGGGCAGCTGGGCGCCGATCGCGTCGTGCTCGCAGCCGGTGCCTGGTCCGCCGCTCTGAGCGACGTTCCCGTCCGGCCGGTCAAGGGCCAGATCATGCGGCTCCGCGACGGCGATGGACCTGGCCTCGTCGGTCGCACGCTGCGCTTCGAGGGCGGCTACATCGTCACGCGCGGCGACGGCGGCTACGTGCTCGGCGCGAGCTCGGAAGAGCGCGGCTTCGACACGACCGTCACCGCGCGGCCGCTCTACGAGCTGCTGCGCGACGCCTCGGAGCTCGTTCCCGGGCTGCTCGACCTCGAGGTCGAGGAGATCACGGTCGGGCTCCGCCCCGGGAGCCCGGACAACCTGCCGCTGATCGGCGCGAGCGACGAGGATGGACTGATCCTCGCCTGCGGCCATTTCCGCAACGGCATTCTGCTCGCCCCGATCACTGCGACGCTCGTCGTCGGCGTGCTCGAAGACGCGCTGCCGTCGGCCTCCGTGGGGTCGCGCCACATTCCCGACGAGGTTGGCGTGTGATCTACGTCAACGGCGATGAGCACCAGGACGCCGCGACGGTCGCCGCACTGCTCGAGCGACTCGGGTTCGGTGAGCAGGCGCGCGGTGTGGCGGTCGCGCTGGACGGCGAGGTCGTGCCCCGCTCGCAGTGGCGCTCGGCACAGCTCCTACCCGGTACACGCGTGGAGGTGGTCGGTGCAATACAAGGCGGCTGAGACGTTCAGCCGGCGGAGCGAGCCGCTGGCTATCGGCGGTCGCACGCTGCGCTCGCGCTTGATCCTCGGGAGCGGCGGCTTCACGAGCCTCGAACTGCTCGCGAGCGCGGTCGAGGCCAGCGGTACCGGGCTCGTCACCGTGGCGATGCGCCGCGTCGACCCCACGGCGCGCGGCTCGCTGATCGAAGTCCTCGACGGTCTCGGCGTCAGAGTGCTGCCCAACACCGCCGGCTGCTTTACCGCCCGCGACGCGGTTCGCACTGCGCAGCTCGCGCGCGAGGCCCTCCAGACGGACTGGGTCAAACTCGAGGTGATCGGCGATGCGCAGACGCTGCTGCCGGACGCCACCGAGCTCCTGATCGCGGCAGAGCAGCTGGTCAACGACGGCTTCGTCGTCCTGCCCTACACGACCGACGACCCGATCCTCGCGCGCCGCCTCGAGGACGCCGGCTGCGCCGCAGTGATGCCGCTCGGCTCGCCGATCGGCAGCGGCATGGGGATCTGCAACCCGTACAACATCGCCTTGATCTGCGAGCGTGCCGGCGTACCCGTCGTGCTTGACGCCGGCGTCGGGACCGCCTCGGACGCCGCTTTCGCCATGGAGCTCGGCTGCGCGGCGGTGCTCTGCGCGAGCGCGATCTCGCGCGCCGAGGAACCCGTGGCGATGGCGTACGCGATCGCTGCCGCCGTCACGGCCGGCCACGAGGCGCGTGGGGCGGGCCGCATTCCGCGCCGGCGCCTCGCGAGCGCCTCGAGCCCGCTCGAGGGCATGCCAGACCTCGGATGAGCGCAGCTCACGTCGCGCTCGCCGAGCGCTGGCACGCAGCCTGGTCCGGTCGTGACCCGCGTGCCTTCCTCGAGCTCGGCGCACCCGACCTCCACTACGAGGACCCGCTCACGAGTCAGCCGCTGTTTGGTACTGCGGCGCTCGGCCAGCACGCGGAGCGGCTGTGGAGCGCGTTTCCCGACGTCACGATGGAGCCGACCGGCGCGCCACTCGCGAGTGGCACGTGGCTGGCCCTGCCGGTCCGCCTGCGCGGCCGCAACACCGGCTCGCTCGACGGCCTGCCGGCGAGCCATCGCGAGATCGTGCTGCACGCCGTCTGCTGGTGCGAGCTCGACCTCAGCGGCGAGCGCCTCTGGCGTGTGCGCGCCTACTACGACGCCCACGCCGCAGCCGTCGAGCTGGGACTGCTGCCGCGCCCGGGAAGCTGGCGCCGCCGCGCCGTGCTGGCGCTCCAGGGATACGGCGTATGGGGCGGCGGCTGAGCAGGCAGCCTGCAGCCGTGGCCACGACGTTCAGCCGGCGCCGTTGCTTTGCGCCGTGACGACGTTCTAACCTGTTCGACTCGCGATGACTCGCCACTTCCTCACAGGCAGCGAGCTGACCACGGACGAGCTCGCGAGGCTGCTCGACCGCGCTGCCGAGCTGAAGCGGGCGCCGCGCAGCTCGAGCGCGCTCGCCGAGCGCGTCGTTGGACTCGTGTTCGAGAAGCCGTCGACGCGGACGCGCGTCTCATTCGAGGTCGGCGTCGTCGAGCTCGGCGGTCATCCGGTCGTGCTGCGCGGTGACGAGCTGCAGATCGCGCGCGGCGAGGCGTTGCGCGACACGGCGCTGGTGCTCGAGCGCCAGCTCGACGCAGTGGGCGTGCGTACCGGGCCGCAGTCCGCGATCGAGGAGCTCGCTCGCTACAGCTCCATCCCGGTCTTCAACATGCTGAGCGTCGAGCATCACCCTTGCCAGGTGCTGGCCGACCTGCTGACGCTGCTGGAGGCCTACGGAACGCTCGACGGCTTGCGCCTCGCCTACGTCGGCGACGGCAACAACGTGGCGCGGAGCCTCGCCCTGCTCGGCTCGATCGCCGGCGTCGAAGTGGTTGTCGCCTCGCCCGAGGGGTATGAGCTGGAGGCCGGTACCGGGGCGACGCTGGTGCTTGATCCGGCAGACGCGGTGAAGGGGGCGCACGCCGTCTACACGGACGTCTGGATCTCGATGGGGGACGAGGCCGAGACCGCGACACGCCGCGACGCGTTTGCCGCCTACCGCGTCGATGACGCGCTGCTCGACCTCGCCCTGCCGGACGCCTTCGCGATGCACGACCTGCCCGCGCATCCGGGTGAGGAGATCAGCGCCGAGGTGCTCTACGGCTCACGTCAGCGGATCTGGGATCAGGCTGAGAACCGTCGCCATGCGCAGAAGGCTCTGCTCGAATGGCTGCTCGCGTGAGCAGCGAGCCGGTCACGCGACCGGCCGTCGGCGATGAGCTCGAGCTGCGCGTCGACTCGCTCGCGTTCGGTGGCGCCGGCGTCGCGCGGCTGAGTGGCTACGTCGTCTTCGTCGACGGCGCATTCCCTGGGGATCTCGTGCGCGCCAGGGTTCACCATCGCAAGCGCGCCTACGCTCAGGCTCGCGCGACCGAGCTGCTCGAGCCGGGACCGGATCGCGTTCCGGCACTCGCCGACCATCCCGGTGCGCCGTGGCAAGAGCTCGCCTACGAGCGTCAGCTCGAGGTCAAGCAGAGCCAGGTCGAGGAGGCGCTGCGGCGGATCGGCCATCTTGACGGCTTCGAGCTATCGCCGATCGTTCCCGCCGTCGAGCAGTGGCGCTATCGCAACAAGCTCGAGTATTCGTTCGCCGGCGCCGCCGGCGCCGGACTACGCCTCGGCTTCCACGAGCCCGGCTCATGGGAGCAGATTCACCACGTCGAGGACTGCCTGCTGGCCTCCGAGGCGGGCAACAGGGCGCGTAACGAGGTGCTCGAATGGTGCCGTGCGCAGCAGCTCGAGCCGTTCGACCGACGCGCGCGGAGCGGCTTCCTGCGCAACCTCGTCGTCCGCGAGGGTCGGCGGACCGGACAGCTCCAGATCCGCCTGATCACGACGCCCGGGGAGCTCGACAGTGCGTCGCTTGCGGACGCCGTGAACGCCGACAGCATGCTCTGGACGCGGACCGATGCGCTCGGCGAGACGAGCGCCGGCGGTCAGACCGCGCTGCTGGCCGGCGAGCCGACGATCGACGAGGAGCTCGGCGGCCTCGTGCTGCGGATCTCCGCCGAAGCCTTCTTCCAGACGAACACCGAGATGGCGGAGCGGCTCTACGCGCTGGCCCGAGAGGCCTGTGATCTGCACGGCTGGGAGCGCGTCTTCGACCTCTTCTGCGGCACCGGCACGATCGGGCTCGGACTCGCCGGGCGCGCCGGGCACGTCGACGGCCTCGAGATAGTCGAGTCGGCTGTGGCGGACGCGATCGCCAACGCGGAGCGCAACGACATCGCCAATGCGAGCTTCTATGCCGGCGATGTCCGCCTCGCGATGCGTGAGCTGCGCGAGCGGGCTGGGCGCCCGGACGTGGTTGTCGTCGATCCACCGCGTGCCGGCCTCTCGCAGAAGGTGGTGCGCCGGATAATCGAGACCGCGCCGCGACGGATCGTCTACGTCTCCTGCAATCCGACGACACTTGCTCCGAACGCTGCCCAGCTCGCCGAGGCGGGATGGCGACTCGAGCGCGTGAGCGCGGTCGACATGTTTCCGCAGACGCCGCACATCGAGTGTGTCGCGCTGCTGAGCAGATGATCGCCGCCACGATCGCCGACGGCGCGATCGCGCCCGCCGAGCATCCCGATCCGGAGCCCGGCGGTGGCGAGGTCCTCGTGCGCGTCCGCACCGCCGGACTCAACGGAGCCGACATGCACCAGCTTGCCGGGCACTACCCCGCGCCGCCCGGCTCGCCTCCCGATATCCCGGGTCTCGAGCTCGCAGGCGAAGTCGCCGCCCTGGGCTCCGGCGCAAGGCGCTTCGCGATCGGCGATCGCGTGATGGGCATCGTCGGCGGCGGCGGCCAGGCGGAGCTGGCGGTCGTGCACGAGCGCCAGCTGATGCCCGTGCCGGACGGCATGAGCTGGGAGGCGGCGGGCGGATTCCCCGAGGTTTTCACGACCGCCCACGATGCGCTGTTCACTCAGTGCGCGCTGGCGGCGGGCGAGCGGCTGCTCGTCCACGGCGGCGCCGGCGGCGTCGGGACGGCTGCCGTCCAGATCGCGGCCGCCGCAGGTGTCCGCGTGCACGCGACGGTGCGCGATCCGGGCGCCCGGGCCGCCGTGGGCGAGCTGGGCGCCACGGTGATCGCTCCCGAAGGCTTCCCCGAACACGGTCCGTTCGACGTGATCCTCGAGCTGGTCGGCGCGCCGAACCTCGCCGCCGACGTCGATGCACTCGAGAGCGGCGGCAGGATCGCAGTCGTCGGGATTGGCGGCGGCGCACGCGGCGAGCTCGACCTGCGCCCGCTGATGTCCAAGCGCGCTCTGATTCGCGGCACGATGCTGCGCATGCGCCCGCTCGAGGAGAAGGCGCTGGCCGCCCGCGCGGTCGAGCGGCAGGTGCTGCCGCTGCTTGCGGAGGGGACCGTCGTGGTGCCGATCGCGGCGACCTTCCCGCTCGATCAGGTGGCCGCCGCCTACGAGCGCTTCGCGGCCGGCGCGAAGCTCGGCAAGATCATCCTGCTCGTCAGCTGATCTCGATCAAGAGGACCCGCGTCGAGCCGGTCAGCGCGTGGTTGCTTTTTGCCACCATGAACAGGGTCGAGCGGGTGCCCGAGTTGAGCACGCAGCCCTCTGTCTTCGTGGCGCACTTGGCAGCTGGATAGGACTTCTCGACGGCGCCGATCGTGCTGCCGACGTGGATCCCGCTGGTCGTCTCGTAGCGCGTCGCCTCGCTCTCGCTCGCGCCGAACGCCGGCGCGACCTCCAGTTTGATCACCGTCAGCTGCTCGGAGTTCATCCACACGTCGAGCGCACCGTAGAGCCACTGCGGGCCCGCCGGCTCGGCGCGACCGCGCGGCGGCCCGATCGCGCCGACGACCGGACCCGCGCCCTCGCCGATCACGACGCCGGCGATCGAGTGGTTGGGGACGACCAGGTAGCGCGGGGCGATGCGCGAGGACGCAAGACCGCCACTCGGTGCGGCGAGCGCTGCGAGCAGTGCAAGCAGGCCGACCAGCCCCCCGCGTCGGAGTCGCGACGCCATCCTCGGCAGCCTACCTCGCCGCCTTGTGGGCTGGACGCGACCTCACCCCAGGGTCGGCGCCCGGAGGCGCCCGGCGCGTCGCTGCTTGGGGCTGGCGCCTAGTACGGCGGCAGCTCCGCGTACCACCGGCCGAGTGCACGGAAAGCCGACCAGAACGCGCGCTTGGTCTGCTCCTCGTCGAGCGCGACATCGATGTTCGGCACGAGCAGCGCGGTGGTCTGCGGCGTCAGCTCCTGCAGCTCGCCGACGATCGGCTCGACCGGCGAGGCGAGCGGCAAAGCGAGCTCGTTCAGCGCTTCGAGTGCGTCGAGCCCCATCAGGACGATGATCTTGGGCGAGACGATCGCGATCTCCTCAGCGACGCGCGCGAGGCAGTCCGGGCCGGCGAGCGAGGTGTCGGCGACCGGGCATTTGACGAACAGCGTGCCGTAGACCGCCAGCGGATCCATCTGCAGCCGGCGCAGCGACTTCATCAGCGCCGTGCCCGAGCGGCCGTAGAAGGCGACGCCCTCTTCGATCTCCGAAGGCAGCGGCGCGTACTTGAGCAGCATCACGTCGGCCTGCGGATGTCCCGAGCCGAGGACCGGGAGCAGCGAGCCGCGCGGACATGCCGTGCACTCCTGGATCTCGCGCGAGAGCAGGTTCAGTTCGCGGATCGCACGGTCGAGGTAGCGCTCGCGGATCTCGTCGTCGGTCGCAGGCATCGGCCGCTCAATCTTCCGTGGGCCGCTGGCTTGTCCTTGGGCGTGCATCAGGACTTGCGCATCGCGCGTCGCACGCGGCGCTCGCGCCGTGCTCTGCGCGCCGGCGATGGCGTCGCCTTGGTCTCGAGAAATTTGAGCGCCTGGACATAGAGCAGGCTCGTCGGTTTGGTGTGGATTTCGGCGTCGCGCAGCGACTCGAGGAACTCCTCCGGCCCATCGAAGTCGCGCATTCGCACGCGCACAGAGCCGAGGCCGGCGGCGACGTGTGCGTCTGATCCGGCGCCTGCGATCAGGCGGTACTTGGCTGCGAACCGCACTGCCTCCTCGTTGAACGAGCTGATCGCGACGCGCGGGTTGAACACCTCGATAGCGTCGATCTGATCGAGAATCGCGAGCATGTGCTCGTAGTCGGGGACCGAGTGCAGGCGGTCGAACGGGTGCGGCACGTAGACCAATCCGCCTTGACGGCGGATCTCGGCCACCGTCTGCTCGAGCGTCAGGCCGCGCGGAATCTTCTCTTGCAAGAACAGGCCGATCACCTCGCCCTGGCTCGCGGTCTTGACCTCCTCGCCGACGATGACCTTGATGCCGCTCGCCTTGCGCACCGCCTCGAGCGCGCCCGAGACCTCGTTGTGATCGGTCACCGCGATCGCACCCAGACCCTCCGCGCGGGCTGTTGCGAGCAGCACCTCGACCGGCGTCGCGCAGTCCGGCGAGTGGTCGGTGTGCATGTGCAGGTCGACGTCGATCAGTGGCCGGCGGGCGAGCCGGCGACGGACGGTGGCGTTGCCACCCACGTCGCGGCGTCGTCCTGCGACGAGCTCATAGACCTCTTCGAGCTCATCTACGACGCGACCCCAGGAGAGCTCCTCTCGCAGGGCGCTGCCGGCACCGCGAAGCCGCCCGAGGAGCGCGTCGTCCGCCGCCACGCGGCGCAGGTGTGCGGCGAGCAGCTCAGCGTCGCCCGGGTCGTAGAGGAGCCCATGCTCGCCGTCGCCGAGCACTTCTTCGTAGACGGGGATGCGTGACGCCACTGGCACCGCACTGGCGCCGATCGCGGCCAGCGCCAGACCAGGCGCCGGCATCGCGCCGGCAGAAGCGAACACCACGACATCGGCTTCGGCCAGCAGCGTCTCACGATCCAGCTCATCCGGTGTGGCTACGCGCACCCGCTCGACCAGTTCGGCCCGCAGCGGGACGCGACTCGACGAGCCGCGTCGTGTCAGGACGGTCACGCGCCAGTCCTGTTCGACGCCAAGGCGGCGGAGGCCTCGCAGGAAGACGCGCAGGCCGGCGCGCTCCTCCTCTTCGATGTAGACGATGTGCAGCGCGCCCGGAGCGGTTCGGCGCGCAGCGTCGCGAACCTCGGCGCCGGGCAGCACGACGCGGTAGTCGGCGGGGAAGTGGGCGTTCATCATCGTCGCGGTGGCGCGGTAGCTCGCGAGCCTGGCATCCAGTCGGCCGAAGAACAGTTCGACGAACCGGCGCGTCACCTGGGTCGAGATCAGTCGCTCGGCGGGGGCGTGGAACGTGCCGACGTTGAGCGAGCGCGAGTGGCGCAGCGCGGTGCTCGCTGTGCTCCGCGCGAACGGCTCGTGCACGTGGACGAAGTCGAGCGGCAGCGTGCTGAGCAGCGTCTCGACGGTGCGCGCGACGTCGACCGGAACGGCGACGCTCCGTCCCGGACGATTCGCCGGCGTGACCGCGACGACCTCGCCGGCCGCGAACAGCGCCGGGCTGCCGTCCGTGCTCCACAGCTGCTCCGGCTCCTCGCGCGCCTCCCGCAGCGCCCGGCGCGACGCGGCCGCAAGCCGCGGCGAGTAGCAGGGGGCGACGATCAGGATGCGATGCCCGCGCCGCGCGAGCTCTGCAGCGACCGAGTCGACGTAGACGCCGAGCTCGCCGTCCGACTCCCACGGTTCGGGCGAGACGTGGGCGATCTTGAATGGCACTGCTTCAGGATAGGCGCGGCGCGCCGGCGGGCGCTAGCGCGCGCTGCGGGTGCGTGCGCGGGCCCTCGGCTTGCTCGCCGGGAGGCCCGTATAGCGGGCGATGAACTTCTCGGTGTCGGCGCGCGCGATGTGGTCCGGACGCTGGCGGTGGGGAGACTTCATCAGGTAGGAGCTCGGACCGTCGAGCTGACCCGCGACGCCGTGGTTGAGCGCGAGCTTGCAGCAGCGCACNNCCGGCCGAGTTCGGCGAGTCCCAGACCTCGAGCTTCATCTCGACGCTGAGCGGCACGTCGCCGAAGGCCTGGCCCTCGACGCGGATGTGCGCCCACTTGCGATCGGTCAGCCAGGGCACGTAGTCCGAAGGTCCGACGTGCACGTCATCGGCGGGCAGCTCGTGGTCCATCACGGACGTCACGGCGTTCGTCTTGGAGATCTTCTTCGACTCCAGCCGCTCGCGCTCGAGCATGTTGAAGAAGTCCATGTTGCCGCCCACGTTGAGCTGCGAGGTGTGGACGATGCTGACACCGCGGTCGGCGAAGAGGCTCGCGAGCGCGCGGTGCACGATCGTCGCGCCAACCTGCGACTTGATGTCGTCGCCGATGATCGGCAGGCCCGCTTTCTTGAAGCGACGGCCCCAGTAGTCCTCGCGTGCGATGAAGACCGGGATGCAGTTGACGAACGCGCAGCCGGCCTCGAGCACCTGCTCGACGTACCATTTCGTCGCCTGCTCGGAGCCGACCGGGAGGTAGGAGACGACCACGTCGGTGTGCGTGTCGCGCAGAATGCCGACGATGTCGTCGGTCTCGCCGGGCGCCTTCGTGATCCTCTGCGAGAGGTACTTGCCGAGGCCGTCGAGCGTCATCCCGCGGTAAACCTCGACGCCGAGCTGCTCGGGTACCTCGGCGAAGCGGATCGTGTTGTTCTGTCCCGACCAGATCGCCGCTCCGAGATCCTTGCCCACCTTGTCGGCGTCGATGTCGAAGGCTGCGGTGAACTCGATGTCGCGGACGTGGTAGCCGCCGAGGTCGACGTGCATCAGNNGCGCAGTTGCCGACGCCGATGATCGCGACGCGAACCTTTTCGTGCTGGTAGCGCGCGCTGCCGTTTGTCGCGGCGCCGTTGGCGCCGCCGTGTCCATTTGTGGGAGTCACGGACTCAACCTTTCCTGGGTGCCGGGAAAGGGTACACGCACAACGACGGTGCGCACCTATCCTGGGCTCGCGGCGCGCAGCTCCGAGCGGACGTGCAAGATCCGTTGCAGCACGGTGAACGCGCTGAGGATTGCCAGCACGTAGACCGCTGGCGCGAGCAGCGAGAAATGCCCGAGCGAGGCTCCCCGCGCGAATACGAGCCCGACCGACAGGATCGTCACCCGCACCGCGCGCGTCGCGAGGCCGACCTTGCACTCGACGCCGAGCGCCTCGGCCCGCGCGCGCGTATAGGAGACCATCAACGAGGCGAGAACCGCGACGACGACCGCGGCGACCGCGAGCTGGTCGTGCTGGCGCGCGAACGTCGCCGCAACCGCAGTCAGCACGATTCCCTCCTCCAGGCGGTCGAGCGTCGAGTCCAGGAAGGCGCCAAACGGCGTGCCCTTGCCTGACATCCGCGAGTAGCGCCCGTCGAGCGTGTCCATGATCGAGCCGACGATGAAAGCGACGCCGCCGATGAAGAAGTGGCGCTCCCAAACGAGTACGGCCGCCGCAACGTTGAGTACGAGGCCGGAGAGCGAGATCGCGTTCGGCGTCAGGCGCGACTCGATCAGCCGGTTGCGGACGATCGCCCGGCGCTCTCCCGTGCGCGCCGCGCGCGCCGGCCGCCGGCCGGCCGGCCGCTTGGTCACCTCCGGCGAGCTCACGAGATTGCGACGCTCGCCGTGGACGGCGGCGTCAGTGCCTGCGCGGCGGGCTGGAACGCCCAGACGTGCGGGCGGATCCGCGCCAGCCGGCGCGCGACTGCGGCGGCGATCGCGGCAGTCATCAGGCCGAAGACCGCGTCGAGCAGGAAGTGGTTGGCCGTGATGACGGTCACGAATGCGATCAGCAACGGCCACAGCGCCCACCAGACGCGGGCGATCTTGCTCTTCACGAGGCGCACCAACGTCCAGCCGATCATCGCAGCGAACGCGACGTGCATCGACGGCACCGCCGCGTAGGGGTTGATGAATACCTTCATGATGTCGTTGTTCTGCGGCGACGTGTTGGTGACCTGCGAGACGGTGTCGACGAAGCCCCAGTTTGGAAGGAAGCGCGGCGGTGCGGTCGGATAGAACGCGTAGCCGATCAGGCCGAGCGCCATCGCCACGAACACCATGTTGCGTACGAAGTAAAAGCTGCCGTTGTGGGCAAGGTAGAGGTAGAGCAGCAGCGCGATCAGGATCGTCGTCTGCGCGTTGATGTACAGGTAGGTCGCCAGCACCATCAGGAGGTGGCTGCCCGAAGCCCAGCTCTGAACGTTTGTCTCGACGAAAATGTGCAGCGTCCGCTCGATCGAGATCAACTCGCGCGCGTGTGCGAAAGCGGGAGCGCTGTTGCCGTCCACGGCCCCCTCGACGAGGCGGTAGGCAAGGTAGGCGCCACCGAACAGGCTGACCTGGCGCAGCAGATCCGTCCAACCCTTCGGCAGCCGTCGCTCGATCTCAGCGGGAAGGCGGCGGAGCATCTTGAGGGCGCATGCTACCTGAGGTGCTTGCCCACGAACCGCCGGCCGCGCAACGCGCGACGATGTCGGCGATGAGAGCAACGAGCTGGACGGCGCCCAGCCGCGCGCGCCTCGCGCGGATCCGCGCGAGACTGCGCGAGATCTACGGCGTTCCGGCGGCCGTGCCGCATCGCCGGCCGCTCGACGAGCTGATTCTGACGGTGCTCTCGCAGAGCACCAACGACCGCAACCGCGATGTCGCCTTCCTCGCTCTACGCCAGCGCTTCGCGGGCTGGGAGGAGGTCCGTGACGCGCCGCTTGCCGATGTCGAGCTGGCGATCCGCCCGGGAGGCATCTCGAAGGTGAAGTCGCAGCGTATCCAGCAGATCCTCAGCGCGATCGGAGATCCGCTCAGCCTCGACTGGATCGAGACAGCTCCGCCTGCCCAGCGCCGTGACGCGCTCTGCGCGCTCCCCGGCGTCGGACGAAAGACGGCCGCCTGCGTCCTCCTTTTCAGCTACGGCCTGCGCGAGGTACCGGTCGACACGCACGTCTCCCGCGTGGCAACACGCCTCGGACTGCTCCGCCCGGGCGCTCCCTTCGAAGAGCTCCACGACCAGATGCTCGCCCTCACGCCGCCCGGCGCAGAGCTCGAACTGCACGTCAATCTGCTGCGCCATGGTCGGCGTACCTGCCATAGCCGCTCGCCGGAGTGCGATACGTGTGGGCTTAGGCGCATGTGCCCTCGAATTGGCGTGCGCTGAAGCCCGCTTGCACCAGCTGCGCGGGCTCACTACGAGTCATGGTGCAGCGCGGATCGTGTGGCAGTGCGGCCACCGGCGTGCGCAACTCACGCAGCGGCGCCGTCAGCCGCCGCCGCCCGCAGCGCGCAGGGGCAGGACGATAAACGCGATCACGCCGTACTGCATGGCGCAGGCGACGAGGACGAGCAGGTGGAAGACCTCGTGGTAACCAAATACGCCCGGCCAGGGATTGGGCCGCTCGCGCGCGTAGATGACCGCCCCCGTCGTGTAGATCATGCCGGCGGCAATCAGGACCGTGACCGACGGCCAGCCGATCGTGCCGGGAAGCTGGGTGAGGGTGGCGATGCCGACCCAGCCGAGCGCCATCCCGATGCCCGCCGAGGCCCACTTGGGGTGGTCGGTCCAGGCGAGTTGGAGTACGACTCCGCCGAATGCTCCGGCCCAGGCGATCGCGAGGATGACAGTTGCGAGCGTGCCGTGGAGTGCGAGCAGCGCGAACGGCGTGTTCGTCGCGGCGATCAGCACGAAGATCATCGCGTGGTCGAGACGGCGCATCCAGCGGCGTGCCGGCGGCCGCCACTCGAGGCGATGGTAAAGCGCGCTGACGCCGAGCAGCGCAGCGACGGCGATCGCGTAGAGGACGGCGGCGGCGCTCGCGCGCCCGGCAGGGGCGGTCCAGACCAGCGCGACACCGGCGGCGAGCGAGACGAAGAAGGCCCACTTGTGCGACGCGCCGCGCAGCCGCGGGCGGTCGGGAGGCGGCGTCAGCGCGAATTCCGCTCCAGGGGCCTCAAGTCCCCCGTTTCGCGCCGCAGGCGCCGGTTTGCCCTCAGCGCGTCGCGGTGGCGAGCTTGGCGGCCTGGTGCTCACGATCCACCGACACGACGTTCCAGACGAGCCCGAGCTTCTCGAGCGTGTAGATGACCCAGCCGGAGGGGTCGAACTCATACCAGCGCAGGCCGTGGAAAGCGGAGCGGGGGAAGGCGTGGTGGTTGTGGTGCCAGGACTCGCCGAGGCTCGGCAGCGACAGCCAGAAGACGTTGCGCGACTGGTCGCCTGTGGCGAAGCGCTGCTGGCCAAAGAAATGGCAGACCGAGTTGATCGACCACGTCACGTGGTGGACGAGGAAGATCCGCACGAACCCGGCCCAGAGGGCTGCCTCGAGGCCCGCTCCGAGCGTGCCGCCCCAGGCGAAGCCGGCGGCGAACGGGATGGCGATCGTCGCAAACACGATCAACGGGAATGCTCGATGGATCGTCCGCATCGTCGGATCGGCCACGAGGTCGGGGCAGTAGCGGCTCTTCTCGGCGCGGCCGTTGCTCTCGAACAGCCAGCCGATGTGGGCGTGGTACAGACCGCTCAGCATCCCGCTGATGCCGGCGCCGTGGCCGACGTGCGGTGAATGCGGATCGCCCTCCTCGTCGGAGAACGTGTGGTGCTTGCGGTGGTCGGCGACCCACGCCAGAACCGGGCCCTCGACCGATAGCGAGCCCATGATCGCCAGGGCGTAGTGCAGCGGGCGCGACGTCTCGAAGGCCCGATGGGTGAGGTGACGGTGGAAGCCGACCGTGACGCCGAGTGCGCTGGTCATGTACATCACGGCGAAGATCACGAGATCGCGCGCGTGCAGGAAGGTCCCCCAGGCGAAGACGGCGGCGAGAATCGTCGCGAGGAACGGGATCGCGACGGCGGCGATGTTGACGTTGCGCTCCAGGCGGCTCATTGCCATGCAGCGTACCGTTACCCGGGACGCAGTTTCTTGGCTTGTAGCGAACGTGGTAGCGTAAAACTTGTCATGAACGATCAAGAAACTCCGCTCGACCGCCCGTGGCAGGCGCTTGATCCAGCTGTCCGCGACATCGTTGCGCCGGTCATCGGGGCGATCGCCGAGGAGATCACTGTGGCGATCGCGGCCTCGATCGATGAGTACCGCCAGCCGATGCGCGGCGCGTTCGGGCGCGCCGTTCGCGTCGCGATCGACCTGGCGCTGCGACAGTTTCTCGAGCAGATCGGCCAGCCGGCGGCGGGCGTGCGGCCGGGGCGTGAGGTCTACATCGCGCTCGGCCGCGGCGAGTATCGCGCCGGTCGCCGCCTCGACGCGCTGCAGGCGGCCTACCGTCTCGGCGCCCGTGTCGCCTGGCGGCGTGTCTCGACGGTCGCGCGGGACGCCGGACTCGACGCGATGACGCTGTCCCTGCTCGCCGAGTCGATCTTCGCCTATATCGACGAGGTCTCCGCGGAGTCGGTCGAGGGCTACGCGTCTGAGCAGGCCGCCGGCGCCGGAGAGCGCCAGCGCGCGCGCCAGGCACTCGTGCGCCAGATCGTCGTCGGCGGCCTCGACTTGGGTGAGGCCGAGCAGGCCGCCCGCGCCGTGGACTGGCTGCTCCCGCGCCGGCTCGCCGTGCTCGCGGCGGACCACCGCGTTCCAGAGCGACTCGCGACGCTGGCCGGCGAGGGCGCGATCGGCGCGCGCGTTGATGACCTCGCTTGCGTGCTCGTCTGCGACCCGGATGCGCCCGGACGGCGCGACCGGCTCGAGCGCACGCTCGCCGGACGCCTCGCCGCGCTCGGGCCGACTGTCGCTGTAGACGGCGCGCCGCTGAGCTGGACGCGCGCCGTGCGCTGCGTGCGTCTGGCCCAGGACGGCGTGCTCGCCGCGGACCGCCTGGTTTTCGCCCAGGAGGCACTCGGCACACTCGTGCTGCACTCGGACCCGGCGCTCGTCGGCGAGCTCGCGGCGCGCGCGCTCGTTCCCCTGGAAGGGCTCACCCCGGCGTCGCGGGTCCGCCTCGAGGCGACACTGCTCGCCTGGCTTCGCTGGCAGGGTCATGTGCCGGCCGCCGCCGCGGAGCTGCACGTGCATCCGCAGACGGTCCGCTATCGCCTTGCGCGGTTGCGCGAATACTTTGGCGATCAGCTCGAGCAGCCGGACAGGCGCTTCGAGCTCGAGCTCGCGTTGCGCGCCGAGACGCGCGGTGATGAGCGCTCCGCGGGCTCGCCGGCGACGCGCTTGCGCGATCGGCCACCGCCGTCATAATCATGCCTCGGCTTACCACGAGGGGGAGCGCGAATGAAGTCCCGTCGCAGGATCTGTATCGCGCTCGGCGCGAGCCTTACGCTGGGACTGACCGGCGTAGCGGCGGCGGCGGTGACGCCCCCAGCCGGAACACCGAACCTCGCGGCGATGGTGCTGCAACCGGGAGACCTCGCCGCGGGTGCGATCGCGGGCACGCAGCGATACGTGACGCCCTTCGGCGGCTTCACTGCCCAATACGACGGCAGCTTCACGACCGCCGCGACGCCTGACGGCGTCAGCTACTACCTGGTGAGCGACGGCGTGTCGCTCGCACCCGACGCTGCGGTGGTCAGCACGCTCTTCGGCGCCGAGAAGGCGTTCTTCAACTCGAAGAAGGGCCACAAGCTGGTCGACAAGGGAATCATCCAGGGTGCCGGCAAGAAGGCGCACCTCAAGGCGAGCAACATCAAGTTCAAGGACCGCGGCAGCATCGCCGTGGGCGGCGGCTCGTTCCTCCTGGCGATCGGCATCTCGAGCAAGCACACGTCGATTCACGAGGACCTCGTGCTGTTCGAGCAGGGCACGATCTACGTCGAGCTCGTCCTCACGGGGAAGCCCGGCCAGAGCGTCCCGCGCAGCGACGCTGTCCTGCTCGCGACGGCGATCGACTCGCACGTCAACAGCGTGCTGGCCTCGACCGGAACCACCGGCCTCACCGGCGCGACCCCGTAGCGGCTGCGGGAGCTGCCGCTCCGCGGCGGCTGTCCTCCCCGACCTTTGAGTGGCCGCTCGAGCAGCGGCGCCGCGCAGTAGCTGTTCTCCAGTCGCGACGCTTCGCGCGCTCGCCACTGCCGAGCGCACGGGCGATCCCAGTCCAACCTCAGTGAGCTAAGCGAGGACAGCCGCCGCCAGGCGGCTTCCGAGCGATCTGCTACAATCCCACTCAGATTTATTGCATGAAAGCAAAGGAGTGATGCAAACCAATGGCCAAGACCATCGGAATCGATTTGGGCACGACCAACTCGTGCATGGCAGTCCTCGAGGGCGGCGAGCCGACCGTTATCGAGAACGCCGAGGGCGGTCGCACGACTCCCTCGGTAGTTGCGTTCGCCCCTTCGGGTGAGCGGCTCGTCGGCACCGTCGCCAAGCGCCAGGCGGTGACCAACCCGCAGAACACGATCTTCTCGATCAAGCGCTTCATGGGCCGCAAGGAGAGCGAAGTCGGCGAGGAGGAGGCGATCGTTCCCTACAAGGTCATCGCCGGCAAGAACGGTGACGCACGCGTCGAGGCGGGCGGGCAGGAGTACTCGCCGCCGGAGATCAGCGCGATGATCCTGCAGAAGCTGAAGTCCGACGCCGAGGCCTATCTCGGCGAGAGCGTCGACGCGGCTGTGATCACGGTCCCCGCGTATTTCAACGACGATCAGCGTCAAGCGACCAAGGACGCCGGCAAGATCGCCGGGCTCGACGTCAAGCGGATCATCAACGAGCCGACGGCCGCATCGCTGGCCTACGGACTCGACAAGGAATCCGACCAGACGATCCTCGTCTTCGACCTCGGTGGCGGCACGTTCGACGTGTCGGTGCTCGAGATCGGTGACGGCGTCTTCGAGGTCAAGTCGACCGCGGGTGACAACCACCTTGGCGGCGACAACTTCGACAAGGCGATCGTCGATTGGCTCGTCGCCGAGTTCAAGCGCGACCAGGCGATCGACCTGCAGGCCGACCCGATGGCGCTGCAGCGTCTCTACGAGGCGGCCGAGAAGGCAAAGATCGAGCTCTCGACGACGCAGGAGACACAGATCAACCTGCCGTTCATCACCGCTGACCAGAGCGGGCCCAAGCACCTCGACACCCGCCTCACGCGGGCGAAGCTCTCCGAGCTGACGAGCGAGTTGCTCGATCGCGTCGTCGCGCCGGTCCGCCAGGCTCTGAACGACGCCAAGGACAAGGGCGCCGCGAACATCGACCACGTCGTCCTCGTCGGCGGCATGACGCGCATGCCGGCTGTCCAGGAGAAGGTCAAGGAGTTGACCGGCAAGGAGCCGCATCGTGGCGTCAACCCGGACGAGGTCGTCGCCGTCGGCGCAGCGATCCAGGCCGGCGTGCTCGCCGGGGACGTCAAAGACGTCCTGCTGCTCGACGTCACTCCGCTGACGCTCGGCATTGAGACCAAGGGCGGCGTGTTCACGCGACTGATCGAGCGCAACACGACGATCCCGACGCGCAAGTCGGAGGTCTTCTCGACCGCCGAGGACAACCAGCCCTCGGTCGAGATCCACGTCCTCCAGGGCGAGCGCGAGATGGCGAGCTACAACAAGTCGCTCGGAAAGTTCCAGCTCACCGGCATCCCGCCGGCACCGCGCGGCATCCCGCAGGTCGAGGTCGCATTCGACATCGACGCGAACGGGATCCTCAGCGTGTCGGCGAAGGATCTCGGCACCGGCAAGGAGCAGAAGATCGAGATCAAGGCCGGCTCGGGACTCTCGGACCAGGAGATCAAGAACATGGTCGCCGACGCCGAGACGCACGCCGAGGACGATCGCCGAGCGCGCGAGCTCGCCGAGGCCCGCAACGGTGGCGAGAACGCTGCCTACCAGGCCGAGCGCCAGCTCAAGGAGCTCGCTGACACGGTCGATGCCGATGCCAAGGAGCAGATCGAGGCGGCGATCAAGGCGGTGCGCGAGGTACTCGAGGCCGACGATCCCGCCGCGATTCGTGAGCGCACCGAAGCACTCAACCAGGCGTTTCACAGTGTCTCGGAGGCGATCTACGAGCGGGCGGCTGCCGACAACGCGGCGGCCAACGGCTCCGCGAACGGCGATGGCGAAGCCTCATCCAGCGATGAGGATGTCGTCGACGCCGAGGTCGTTGACGAGCCGAGCCAGTCGTAAGCCATGGGTGACCACACAGCCGCGGCGGCCGAGGACTCGGTCCTCGACCCCGCGGCAGCCCCCAACAACGAAACAAACGGCGAGCCGGAGCTGGTGTCGGGCGGCGTCGAGCCGCCCGATGCACAGGCGCCCGAGGAGGCCGCCGAGTCCTCCGCAATCGAAGACTCGCGCGGCGACGACTACCTGGCCCTCGCGCAGCGCACGCAGGCTGATTTCGAGAACTACCGCAAGCGGACGGCGCGTGAGCTGGAGAGTGCCCAATCACGCGGCGTGGCGCGGCTCGCGCGCGAGCTGGTGCCGACGCTCGACAACCTCGAACGGGCGCTCGTGGCCGCGGCCGAGGCGCCGGACGTCGACGAGCAGCTGATCGAGGGGCTTCGGCTGGTGCATCGCGAGCTGCTGGCCGCACTGGGGCGCGCCGGTATCGAGCGCTTCGGCGAGGCCGGCGAGGGCTTCGATCCCGTCCTCCACGAAGCGGTCGCCCATCAGCCGGTCGACGGTGCGCAGGCCGGGTCGGTCGTCGAGGTCTATCAGGCCGGCTACCGGCTCGGCGGCGCGGTGATCCGACCGGCGCGAGTGCTGGTCGCTGCCTAGGGAGACGAGGATGCCAGCGACCAAGGACCCCTATTCAGTCCTCGGCGTAGACCGCAAGGCCTCGAGCGAGGACATCAAGAAGGCGTACCGCAAGCTGGCACGCCAGTACCACCCTGACCGCAATAGCGGCGACGCGAAGGCCGAAGCGCGCTTCAAGCAGATCAACGAGGCCCACGACGTCCTCAGCGATCCCGAGAAGCGGGCGGCGTTCGACCGTGGCGACGGTCTCTTCGGCGCTCGCGGCCAGAGCCCGTTCAGCGGCGGCGGCTTCGACGGCGGGTCGTTCAGCGACATCCTCTCGAACCTCTTCGGCGGCGCCGGTGGCGCCGGCGGCGCCAACCCGCGGCGCGCAAGGCCCCAGCCGACGCGCGGGCGCGATCTCGAGGCCACGCTCCAGATCAGCTTCGACCAGGCGATCAAGGGCGGCCAGGTGCCGCTCGCGGTGCCGACGTCGGTGCGGTGCACGACCTGCTCGGGCACCGGCGCCCGCCCCGGGACGAGCCCGGTCGTCTGCCCGCAGTGCGGCGGTCGCGGCATCGAGTCCCAGGGCCAGGGGATGTTCTCGATCTCGCAGCCCTGTTCGCGCTGCGGCGGTCGCGGCACGATCATCGAGGATCCCTGCCCGACGTGCGGCGGAACCGGCGCGGTGCGCTCGGTCAAACGCTACCGCGTGAACATCCCGGCGGGCGTCCACGACGGCAGCCGGATCCGTCTCGCCGGCAAGGGCGAGCCCGGTCAGAACGGCGCCCCACCGGGCGACCTCTTCGTCATCACGCGCGTCACGCCCTCGCCGGTCTTCAAGCAGAAGGGCGAGAACCTCGAGGTCGAGGTTCCGATCAGCGTCGTCGAGGCGCTGCGCGGTGGCGAGATTGAGGTGCCGACCCTGTCGGGCCGCAAGCGCCTGCGGATCGCGCCCGGGACGAAGTCGGGGACGGTCCAGCGGCTGCGCGGCGAGGGCCCGCCGAAGCTCTCCGGGGAAGGCAAAGGCGACATCCACTACCGCTTCGTCATCGAGCTGCCAAAGGAGCTCGACGATGACCAGACCAAGGCCGTCGATGCCCTCGCCAAGACGATGAACGGCAACCCCCGCAAGCGCCTCTTTGACGCCGTCAAGCCATGAGCGAGGAGGCCCGAACCCGCCGTGTCCGGCCTGAGCGCATCGATGTCGCGCTCGACCGCGGCGTCTTCATGATCTCGGTCGCCGCCGAGCTCGCCGAGATGCACCCGCAGACGCTCCGCATGTACGAGGCGCGCGGGCTGATTGAGCCGAGCCGCTCGCCGAAGGGCACGCGCCTCTACTCCCAGGACGACGTCGAGCGCCTGCGCCGGATCCAGCAGATGACCGCTGAGCTCGGCCTCAACCTCGCCGGCGTCGAGCGCGTCCTCGCCCTCGAAGCGGAGCTCGACGAGGCCCACGTGCGCCTTTCCGAGCTCGAGCAGGCCGCTGACCGCGCACAGATCGAGATGGCACAGGAGCTCGAGCGCCTCCGCCGCTCCTTCCGCGCCGAGATCGTCCCCTACGCCGCCGGCTCGACCGCGATGGTCCGCAGCGTCGACGCAAAGTCACCGTTCGCTCGGCGCAAGTACCGCCCGACGTAACACCCCCCGCGGCCGCGGCCCGCAGCACATCTGATACACTAACACTTAGATTTCCATGCAGCCAGAACGCTTCACGATCCGCTCGCAGGAGGCTCTGGCCGGCGCGGTTCGCCTGGCTCAGGCGCGCGGAAACCCCCAGGTAAAGCCCGACCACCTGCTCGCGGCGCTGCTCGAGGACGCTGACGGGATCGCGCTCGCGATCCTGCGCAAGGTCGGCGCGAACACTGCAACCGTCGGAGCGCGCCTCGAGGAGGCGCTCGCGGCGCTGCCGGTCGTCAAGGGCGACACGGCCGAAGCGCCGCCGATCTCGAGCGAGCTTGCGGCCGTCCTCAACACCGCTGACGGCGATGCTCGCGCGCGCAAGGACGACTACGTCTCAACCGAGCACCTGCTGCTCGCGATCAGCGCCCACCCCGGCAGCGCCGGCGACGCCCTGCGCGCGGCCGGCGCCTCGCGCCCGCAGGTCCTCGCGGCGCTCGAGGAGGTTCGCGGCAGCCACCAGGTCACCGACCAGAACCCCGAGGAGCGCTACCAGGCGCTCGAGCGCTACGGCCGCGACCTGACCGCCGAGGCCGGCGAGGGCAGGCTCGACCCGGTGATCGGCCGCGACGCCGTGATCCGCCGCGTGATCCAGATCCTCGCGCGCCGCACGAAGAACAATCCCGTCCTGATCGGCGAGCCAGGAGTCGGCAAGACCGCCGTCGTCGAGGGCCTCGCGCAACGGATCGTCTCGGGCGACATCCCGGAGACGTTGCGCGAGCGTCGCGTGATCGCGCTCGACATCGGCGCACTGCTCGCCGGCGCCAAGTACCGCGGGGAGTTCGAGGACCGCCTCAAGGCAGTCCTCAAGGAGGTCTCCGACGCCGCCGGCAGCGTGATCCTCTTCATCGACGAGCTGCACACGATCGTCGGCGCCGGCGCCGCCGAGGGCGCCGTCGACGCCGCCAACCTGCTCAAGCCGATGCTCGC
>PKXY01000010.1 GCA_003132505.1 Solirubrobacterales bacterium | reverse complement strand
ATCATCCTCAGCCTCGGCAGCACCTACGCCTACCCCGTCACCGCCCCAACAACCATGCGCTTCGCCGACGTCCGCGTCTGGCAACACTAGACGCGCGGCCAGGAACCGGGCGACCCGACTCGCGCAGAAGCACCGCGGCGGCCGCCGTTATCTCACGTCAGTGTTGCCCGCGGGACTATCACGGTGCGCTCGAGCAAGACGAGCGCGGGCGTGCGGACCGTGAACATGCTGGCCGCGCTGCGCGACGAGCTGGACGGGTCCCGGGCGCGCGCCGACGGCGATGCGGACGCCCTCGTGTTTGGATCGAAGGCCGGGCAGGCACAGTCGCCGAGCAACGTGCGGCAGCGCATCCTCGCGCCCGCCGTCAAGGACGCGAACGAGCAGCTAGCGAAGAAAGGCGGCGAGTTGATCCCGGTCCGCCTGACACCGCACTCGCTGAGGAGAACCTACGCGTCGCTTCTGTTTGCGATCGGTGAGGTGCCGCCCTACGTCATGGCGCAGATGGGGCACACGACGGCGGAGCTGACGCTCTCGATCTATGCGCGTCAGATGAACCGCCGGGACGGCGAGCCAGAGCGTCTGAAGGCGCTCGTCGAGGGCCGTGAATTGGCATTCGGTGGCATTCGGGAGGAAATGGCGGACACCTCGACTCCTGACGCGCTCGCGGCCTGAGCCGGAAAATACCGCGTTTGCAGGGTGTTTCGGAGCGCGCCCGGCAGGATTTGAACCTGCGACCTCTCGCTCCGGAGGCGAGCACTCTATCCACTGAGCTACGGGCGCGGGATGGCGTGAGCGCGCAAAGGCGCTGCGTCGGAGCATAGCCGCCGCCGAGTTCGCCGCAGGACGCGCGGAGCCGCGACCGGCCCGAGAAAAACGGCCGCTCGACGCCGAGCCGCCCGGGCATCCTACGGGCGCTAACCTCGGCCGGTGGAGCTTTCAGTCCTCTTCGCCGGCACCGCCGGATCGGTTCCGAGTGCGCGTCGCGGGCTGCCCGCCCTCCTCGTGCGCTACGGCGGCGAGCGGATCCTCGTCGACTGCGGCGAGGGCACGCAGCGTCAGCTGATCCGCTCGGCCGGACTCGTCGAGCTGACCGACGTGTTCATCACGCACCTGCACCTCGATCACTGGCTGGGCCTCCCGGGGCTGCTCAAGTCGCTCGACCTGCGTGACCGCGAGCGGCCACTCCAGATCTACGGCCCGCCCGGGATCGCCGAGTTGATGGCCACGATGCGGAAGGTCTACGGCCGGCTCGGCTTCAAGCTGGATGTGATCGAGCTCGAGCCAGAGGACGCGGTGCGCCGCGGAACGCTCGAGATCCAGCCGGTCAACGTGCGACATCGCACGCTCGCCTACGGCTACGTCCTTGCCGAGGACGCAAGACCGGGGCGCTTCGACGCTGAGCTCGCGGCGTCACTCGGCGTCGAATTCGGCCCGGACTTCGGCCGCCTGCAGCGCGGCGAGACGGTCGGCGGCGTTCGTCCCGAGCAGGTGGTCGGCGAGCCGCGCGAGGGGCGCAAGCTCGTGATCTCCGGCGACACCTCGCCGTGCGAGACGCTCGCGATCGCCGCGCACGGAGCCGACCTGCTGATCCACGAGGCCACTTTCGGCGAGGCCGAGCACGAGCGCGCGGCGCAGACCGGCCACTCGACGGCCGCCCAGGCGGCGCACGTTGCAGTCGATGCCGATGTCCGACTGCTCGCTCTCACGCACGTGTCCGCCCGCTACGCCGGCGGCGAGCTGCGGGACGAGGCCCGCTTGATCTTTTCCGACACCGAGCTGCCCCGCGACTTCGACACGATCGAGATCCCGTTCGCCGAGCGCGGCGCGCCGCGGCTGATCCGAAACGGCGAGGAGCCGGCGCCGGCGCCGGCCGCCTGACGCTCGCGCGACCGCGCTGTCGCGGCGCGGTGCTACATTCCCAGCAGTTCCTTTAACCCGGTCCTGTGAGGCCAGGAAGGACGGACAGAAGTGCCCGACGTACCTGAGACGGTCGTCCTCGAAGAGGGCGACGTCGCGCGAGCGCTGACACGGATCGCGCACGAGATCGCCGAGCGCAACGCGCATCCCGCGGGGCACGGCCAGGCGGCGGCCGGAACGGCGCTCGTCGGCATTCACCGCCGCGGCGTTCACCTCGCCCAGCGCCTGCAGCCGCAGCTCAGCGAGCTCGTCGCCGGGGACGTGCCGCTCGGTTCGCTCGACATCGCCTTCTACCGCGACGACCTCGGGCTGCGAGCGGAGGCGCCCGTCGTCTCCGGCACGCAGCTCGACTTCGTGATCGACGGCGCCACGGTGGTGATCGTCGATGACGTCCTCTTCACCGGTCGCACCGTGCGCGCGGCGATCGACGCGCTGCTCGAGTACGGGCGGCCCGCCCGCGTGCAGCTGGCGGTCCTGATCGACCGCGGTCATCGCGAGCTGCCGATCCGGCCCGACTACGTTGGCAAGAACCTGCCGACCGCGCGTGGGGAACGCGTCAACGTGCGAGTCGCGGGACTCGACGGGATCGACGAGGTAACGATCTCCCAGGCGCGGGTCCTCGCATGAGGCATCTGCTCTCGATCGCGGATCTCGAGCGCGAGGACATCGAGCGGATCCTCAGCTCGGCGGCGTTCTTCGCCGACGTCGCGGACCGGCCCATCAAGAAGGTTCCGAGCTTCCGTGGCCGGCTCGTGATCAACCTCTTCTACGAGGCCTCGACCCGGACCCGCAGCTCGTTCGAGCTCGCTGCCAAGCGACTCTCGACGGATGTGCTCAACGTCGTCTCGAGCGGCTCGAGCGTCGAGAAGGGCGAGTCGCTCCACGACACGGTCTCGACGCTCTCCGCCTACGGCCCGGACGCGATCGTGATCCGTTCACCGCACGCCGGTGCGCCGGCGCTCGTCGCGGGCTGGAGCGGAGCGGGCGTTGTCAACGCCGGCGACGGCAAACACCAGCACCCGACCCAGGCGCTGCTCGACGTCTACGTGCTGCGCGAGCGCCTCGGCGACCTCGATGGTCGCTCGATCTGGATCGTCGGCGACGTCCTGCACTCGCGCGTCGCGCGCTCCTGCGCCCAGGCCTTCCGCAAGCTCGGCGCGGAGGTCACCTTCGCCGGGCCGCCGACGCTCGTCCCGAACGAGCTTGCGGCCCTGGGCTGCGAGGTCCGTCACACCCTCGATGACATCGGCGACGCGGACGTCATCTACGCGCTGCGCCTCCAGCACGAGCGTATGAGCGAGGCGTTCCTGCCCTCGCTCGCCGAGTACACCGCGAACTACCAGATCAACTCGCGCCGGCTGAAGGTGCGTCAGCTGCTCATGCACCCAGGCCCCGTCAACCGCGGCGTCGAGCTCTCGGGGGAGGTGATCGACGCGCCGCAGTCGCTGATCATCCAGCAGGTGCGCGCCGGGATCGTCGTACGGATGGCGGTGCTCGTCGAGGTGCTCACGGGCTCGCACGCCGCCGACCCGGCTGTGCAGCGCATGACTCCGGAGCCCCAGCTCGCGTGAGTCCTGCGAGCAGCCCCAGGCGCGGCGGCACCACGACTCGACTGTTCTCGGCGTCCGCCCAGCCGGCCGACCTACTGATCCGTGAAGCTCACGTCCTCGATCCGCGCGCTGAGATCGACGGCCGCCATGACGTCCTGATCCGCGGCGGCGAGATCGCCGAGCTCGCAGCGCCCGGCACGCTCGACGCCCCGGCCGGCGCCGAAACGATCGAGGCGGCGGGCAAGCACCTCTTCCCGGCCTTCGTCGACCCTCACGTCCACCTCCGTACGCCGGGCCAGGAGCACAAGGAGGATCTCGAGACGGGCACGCGCGCCGCCGCCGCCGGCGGCTACTGCGCCGTCATTGCGATGCCTAACACCGCGCCGGTGCTCGACGATCCGACCCTGCTGCGCGGCGTCGTCGCGCAGGCCCGCGAGCAGGCGCGCGTCCGCGTCGGCTTCATGGCCGCGATCAGCGTCGGCCTCCGCGGCGAGCAGCTGACCGAGATGACGCTGCTGCGCGAAGCAGGCGCGATCGGCTTCACCGACGACGGCAGGCCGGTCGTCTCGGCCGGCCTGCTGCGCCGCGCCCTGACCTACCAACGGCTCTGCGGCGGCGTGCTCGCCCTGCACGAGGAGGATCCGACGCTCTCCGCTGGCGGCGTGATGCACGAGGGGGAGGTGTCGGCGGCACTCGGCCTCGCCGGGATCCCCGCGATCTCCGAGGCGACGATGATCGCGCGCGACGCCCTGATCGCCAAAGCCGAAGGCGGTCGCACGCACTTCCAGCACCTCTCGGCGCGGGCGTCGGTCGAGGCCCTGGCCGCCGCGAAGGTAAACGGCGCCCCCGTCAGCGGCGAGGTCTCACCACACCACCTGCTGCTCTGCGATGCGGAGGTTCGCTCGCTGGACACGAGTTTCAAGATGAACCCGCCGCTGCGCAGCGAGGACGACCGCAGCGCGCTGATCGACGCCCTCCGCGACGCCACGATCGACTGCATCGCAACCGACCACGCGCCGCACGCCCGCGACGAGAAGGCGGTCCCGTTCGAGGAGGCGCCGATGGGAACGACGGGCCTCGAGACGGCGTTCGCCGCGATCTACACCGACCTCGTAGTGCCCGGCGTGCTGACGCTCAGCACGCTGATCGAGCGGCTGACCGCGGCCGCGCGCCTGTTTGAGCTCGACACCCCGACGATCGTGCCCGCAGCCGAAGCGAATGTCTGCCTGATCGACCTCGACGCGACCTGGCGGGTTGGCGTCGGCGGCTACGAGAGCCGCGCGGTGAACTGCTGCTTCGCCGGACGCGAGCTGAGCGGCCGCGTGCTCCTGACCGCGGCCGGCGGCCAGGTCGCGTATCGCCAGCGAAGCTTCGCCCTGAGCGCCGCATGAGTTTTGTTTATTTGGAGGATGGCGCCCGATTCGACGGCGTTTCGTGTGGCGCTGCGGTTGTCGCGGTCGGCGAGGTCGTCTTCAACACCGCCATGTCGGGCTATCAGGAGTCGATGACCGACCCGAGCTATGCCCGCCAGCTGCTGACCTTCACCTACCCGCATATCGGCAACTACGGCGTCAGCGGCGCCGCGATGGAGTCGGGCGGCGTCCACGCTCGCGGCGCGATCATGCGCGCGGCCGGAAACGGAACCAGCTCCGCCGGTGCCACTTCTGGCTGGCTGGATTGGTTGGCGGAGCGTGGTGTGGCGGCTATCACCGACGTCGACACGCGGGCGCTTGTGCGCCATATTCGTGAGGCCGGGGCGATGCGCGGGGGCATATTTCCCGACGCCATCTCCGAGTCGCAGGCGCGCGAGCTGATCGACGCCGAGCCTTCGATGAGCGGCCGCGACCTGGCGCGCGAGGTGAGCCCAGGCGAGGCTTTCACGCTCGAGCCGACCGGCGGCCCGGACGGCCCGACGATCGCCGTGATCGACACCGGGATCAAGAGCTCGATCGTCGCCAACCTGCGCGCTCGTGGCGCCCGCCTGCGGATGCACCCCTGCACGGTGAGCGCCGCCGAGCTGCTCGCCCCTACCCGGGAGGGTGAGGAGGCGCCCGATGGCGTGTTCATCGCCAACGGCCCCGGCGATCCGGCGGCGCTCTCCTACATCGTCGAGGAGTTGCGCGGGCTCGTCGGCCGCGTGCCGCTGTTCGGGATCTGCCTCGGCCATCAGCTGCTCTGTCGCGCGGTCGGCCTGGACACCTACAAGATGCGCTTCGGTCATCGCGGCGCGAACCACCCGGTCAAGGACCTCGAGACCGGGCAGATCGAGATAACGAGCCAGAACCACGGCTTCGCGGTGCTCGGACCGGGCGGCGAGCGGACCATCGAAACCGACGAGCCGGTGCGCTGGGAGACCGACTTCGGCGCTGCCGAGCTGACCCACATAAACCTCTACGACCGCACCGTCGAGGGGCTGCGGCTGCCGGAGGCGGGGGCGAGCACGGTTCAGTACCACCCCGAGGCGGGCCCGGGGCCACACGACTCGCTGCACCTCTTCGACCGCTTCATCGGCGAGCTTTCGCGCGCCCGCGCGCGCGCCTGATGCCGCGTCGCGACGACATCAAGCGGATCCTGATCCTCGGGTCGGGGCCGATCGTCATCGGCCAGGCGGCCGAGTTCGACTACTCGGGCGCGCAGGCCTGCCGCGTGCTGGCGGCCGAGGGCTATCAGGTGATCCTCGTCAACTCGAACCCGGCGACGATCATGACCGACCCCGACTTCGCGCACGCGACCTACATCGAACCGCTGCTGCCCGGTCCGGTGGCGCAGATCATCGAGCGCGAGCGGCCCGACGCGCTGCTCGCAACGCTCGGCGGGCAGACGGCGCTCAACCTCGCCGTCGCGCTGTCGCGCGACGGCACGCTGGAGCGCTTCGGTGTCGAGCTGATCGGCGCGAGCTACGACGCGATCCGTCGCGCCGAGGACCGCGAGCTGTTTCGCGAAACGATGATCGAAGCCGGCCTGCGCGTTCCTCGAAGCGCTATCGCGAGCAGCGTCGCCGAAGGCGCGGCGGCGGCCGCGGAGATCGGACTGCCGGCGATCGTGCGGCCGGCGTTCACGCTCGGCGGCCAGGGCGGCGGGATCGCGCGCACGCCAGAGGAGTACGAGCGGATCGTCGCCGGCGGGATCGCCGCCTCACCGATCGGCCAGGTGCTGATCGAGGAGTCGGTGCTCGGCTGGGGCGAGTTCGAGCTCGAGGTGATGCGCGACCGCGCCGACAACGCGGTGATCGTCTGCTCGATCGAGAACGTCGACCCGATGGGCGTCCACACCGGCGACTCCGTCACGGTCGCGCCGCAGCAGAGCCTCAGCGACGCCACCTACCAGGAGCTGCGCGACCAGGCGCTGCGCGTGATCCGCGCGATCGGCGTCGAGACGGGCGGCTCGAATGTGCAGTTCGCGGTCAACGCTCGCACGCAGGAGATCGTCGTGATCGAGATGAACCCGCGCGTCTCGCGCTCCTCGGCGCTCGCCTCGAAGGCAACCGGTTTCCCGATCGCCAAGATCGCGGCGCGACTCGCCGTCGGCTACACCCTCGAGGAGATCCCCAACGACATCACGCGGGCTACGCCGGCGAGCTTCGAGCCGACGATCGACTACGTCGTCGTCAAGTGGCCGCGTTTCGCCTTTGAGAAGTTCCTCGGCGCCGAGCCGGTGCTGACGACTCACATGAAGTCGGTCGGTGAGGTGATGGCGATCGGCCGCACTTTCTCGCAGGCATTCCTCAAGGCGATGCGCTCGAGGGAGCTCGACGTTTCGCCGGAGACAGACCTGCCGCTCGACGAGCTGCTGGCGCGCGCGGAGCTGCCCGGCGCCAGCCGCTATGACGAGATCCTGGAAGCCCTGCGTCGCGGCGCCACCGTCGTGGACCTGCACGAGCGCACAGCGATCGACCCCTGGTTCCTGCGCGAGTTCGAGCAGATGGCGAGGGAACCTGAGGTTGCCTTCAGCGGGGTCCGCACCTTCAAATCCGTCGATACGTGTGCGGCCGAGTTCGCCGCGAGCACGCCCTACTTCTACTCGGGCTGGGAGCGTCCGGGACGTGACGGCAAGCCGACCCACGAGGTCCCGCAGAGCACGGGCACGCGCAGCGTCGTGATCCTTGGCTCGGGCCCCAACCGCATCGGCCAGGGCATCGAGTTCGACTACTGCTGCGTCCACGCCGCCCAGGCCGTGCGCGCGACGGGCCGTGACGCGGTGATGATCAACTGCAACCCGGAGACCGTCTCGACCGACTACGACACGTCGAACCGCCTCTACTTCGAGCCGCTGACGCTCGACGACGTGCTCGGCGTGATCGAGCTCGAGCAGCCCGAGGGAGTGATAGTCCAGTTCGGCGGCCAGACCCCGCTGCGCTTGGCGGCGGGCCTCGAGCAAGCCGGCGTGAAGCTGCTCGGCACCGGCGTCGACGCGATCGACACGGCGGAGGACCGCGGTCGGTTCGGAGCCCTGCTCGCCTCGCTCGGCTGCCAGGCGGCGCCCTACGCCACGGCCCGGGACGTCGGCGACGCGCTGCGCCAGGCGGAGACCGTTGGCTTCCCGCTGCTGGTGCGCCCGAGCTACGTGCTCGGTGGACGCGCGATGGAGATCGTCTACACGCTCGATGCCCTCGCCGACTACCTCGAGCGCTCGGGATCGGGTGCCGACGGTCGCGAGATCTACCTCGACCGCTTCCTCGAGAACGCGATCGAGGTCGATGTCGACGCGCTCTGCGACGGCACCGAGGTCTGGGTCGCCGGCATCATGCAGCACGTCGAGGAGGCCGGGATCCATTCGGGCGACTCGGCCTGCGTGCTGCCACCGCATTCGCTCGGCGGCGAGATGATCGCGCGAATCTGCAGCCAGACGACGCAGATCGCCCTCGCGCTCGGCGTCGTCGGCCTGATCAACATCCAGTTCGCGGTAGCTCAAGCCGACGAGCTGTTCGTGATCGAGGCAAACCCGCGCGCCTCGCGGACAGTTCCGTTCGTCTCCAAGGCGATCGGGTATCCGCTCGCCAAGCTCGCCTGCCGGATCATGCTCGGCGAGACGATCGCCGAGCTCGCGCTGCCCCTCGACCCGATGCGCGGCACCCACGTCTGCGTCAAGGAGGCCGTGCTGCCGTTCAATCGCTTTCTCGGCGCTGACTCCCTACTCGGCCCGGAGATGCGCTCGACAGGCGAGGTGATGGGCATCGCCAGCGACTTCCCGACCGCGTTCGCCAAGGCGCAGGCCGCCGCCGGCTCCGCGCTGCCGAGCGCCGGCACCGCATTCATCACCGTGACCGACACCGACAAGGCCGCGGGCGCCGGGCTTGCAGCCCAGCTCCACGACCTCGATTTTCGCATCGTCGCGACGCGCGGCACGGCCCAGGCGATCGAGCGCATGGGCGTTCCGGTGACGACACTCAACAAGGTCGGCGAGGGCTCGCCCCACGTCGTCGACTGGATCGCGCGCGGCGATGTCGACCTCATCATCAACACCCCGACCGGCTCGGGCGCCCGTAGCGACGGCTGGGAGATCCGCCGCGCCGCGCATTCGCGCGGCATCCCCGCGATCACGACGCTCTCCGGCGGCCAGGCCGCGATCCGCGCGATCCGCGCGGCGAGAGCGGGCGAACCGGCCGTGATCTCGCTGCAGGAGCTTCACCAGGCGGCAGATGCCGGCTAGCTGCGCTAGCCGCATCTCCGCCCGCTTCAGCGGGGGTGTGATGGGGCGTCACGTCGTGCTTGGGACCGGCAGATGACGACTCCGTTTGGTCGCCGCGTCTCCGCGGTCCTGAGCCGGCGGTTGGTGGGGCGGTATGTCGTGCTTGGGATCGGCGAAGAGGCTGCTGTCGCGGAGCCGGGGCAGTTCTACATGCTGGCTGCGGTTGCGGGGTGGGGCGGGGGTGTTGATGAGCGTCCGTATCTGCCGCGCGCGGTCTCGGTGCTTTATGCGCGAGATGGGGAGGTCGGGTTCCTGCTCGAGGACGTCGGGCCCGGGACGCATCGCCTGTGCGGCCTCGGGGTTGGTGAGGACGTGTACCTCGTGGGTCCGCTCGGGCAGGGCTTCACTCCGCCTCCGCCCGGGATCGAGGCGATCCTCGTCGGCGGCGGCGTCGGGATCCCGCCACTTGCGATGTTCCAGGATCGCTGTGGCGGCCAGGCGTTGCTCGGCTTTCGCACCTCGGAGCACGCGGAGGCTGCGAGCCTCTTCGCCGCCCCCGAGCTCGCGACCGACGACGGCTCCGCCGGCCACCAGGGCCACGTCACCGACCTGCTCGACGATCTTCTGGAAACCCGCCAGGACATCGTCGTGTTCGCGTGCGGCCCGCCGGCAATGCTCCAAGCTGTCCAGTCCCGAGTGGCTCGGCACCAGGTCCCGGCCCAGCTCGCCTTGGAAGCGCCCATGGCATGCGGATACGGTGCCTGCTTCGGCTGCGTGGTCGACACGGTCGCGGGCTACAAGCGTGTCTGTGTCGACGGCCCGGTGTTCGACGCGGCGGTGCTGGTGTGATCGAGTTCTGCGGGATCGAGCTCGAGCACCAGGTGATCAACGCTTCGGGTTGCTTCGACGTGCTGGCGGCGCGGCAGGTGTTCGGCGAGGCGCTGGTGGAGCGCTTCCCGTTTGCCGCTTACGTTTCCAAGACCGTGACGCTGGCTGCGCGCGCCGGCAACCCGCCGCCGCGGCTATGGGAGTCGGCTGGCGGGATGATCAACTCGATCGGGCTGCCGAACCCGGGCGTCGAGGTCTACCTCGCCCATCACGTGGGCGAGTACGCGAGGCTGGGCGTGCCGCTGATCACGAACGTGATGGGCTCCAGCGCCGGCGAGTTCGCGGAGCTCGTCGAGCGAGTCGCCGAACGCGAGGAGGTGGCGGCGATCGAGCTGAACGTGTCGTGCCCGAACGTGGCGACCGGGCTCGACATCGGCGCCGACCCGCGCGGTCTCAGGGATCTCCTTGCGGTGGTTCGCCCGCTGACGCGCAAGCCGCTGATCGTCAAGCTGACTCCGAACACCGCCGACGTGGCCGCCTGCGCTGCGGCCGCCGAGGCTGGGGGCGCCGACGCCGTTTCGTTGATCAACACGCTGCGCGCGATGTCGCTCGCCCCGGGAGGCCACGGCCGCCCGTGGCTTGGTGGCAGGACCGGCGGGCTGTCGGGCCCGGCGATTCGCGCCATCGCCCTCGCGCAGGTCGCGAGCGTTGCCGCGCGCGTCGCCGTACCGGTTGTCGGAATGGGCGGCGTCAGCAGCGGAGCGGACGCGGCCGAGTTGCTCGAAGTGGGCGCCCGACTCGTCGCCGTCGGTAGCGAGAGCTTCCGCGATCCCGCCGCCGGTAGCAGGGTCGCCGCGGAGCTCGCAGCTCATTTTGCGGAAAATGCGGCATGACTTGACGCAATTGAGTACGAAAGACCTGCAAATCGGCTGAACTCGCGGGGTGCGTCCGGATCGTGCCTCAACCTCAGGTTGGGGTCGAGGTGAATTCGCTGTTTTGTCCTTGAATGGCGCGGGAGAGGCGATACACTCGCCGCCCATGGCGCCTGGTCCCCGAGATGCTCAGCGATGACGGCCGTGACCCCGGAGCGCTCGATCAACCAGCGCCTCGACGCGCTCGCGCGCGCGAATGAGATCCGCTCGCAGCGCGCGCAGCTGAAGCGCGATCTGAAGGCTTCGCGGATCTCGATCCAGCAGCTGCTCGCGGCTCCGCCGACGTTCGTCGAGACGGCAAAGGTCTCCGACATGCTGCTCGCGGTGCCGAAGTACGGCCGCGTCAAGGTCAACAAGATCCTCCACACCTGCCGTATCTCGCCGAGCAAGACGATCGGCGGCCTTTCGGATCGCCAACGCAGCGAGCTCGTCACACTGCTCAACCGTCGCTGACCGCTCAAGCGGTCGATTCGACGCCCCGGCGCCGTCGCTGGTCGTCAAATCGACCGCCTAACTCGCTACGGTGCTCGCCGGTGTCACCCTCACGAGTACCCCTCATGACGGGGGCCAGGCAGCCGGGCATCTTCGTGATCACGGGACCCTCGGGGGTCGGCAAGGGAACGCTGATCGCGGCGCTGCGTGAGCGTCATCCCGAGCTGGGACTGTCGATCTCAGCGACGACGCGCGCGCCGCGTGCCGGCGAGGAGGACGGCGTCGCCTACCACTTCCTCGCCGACGCAGAGTTCGACCGGCGCCTCGCCGCCGGCGATTTCGTCGAGCACGCGAACTACGCCGGGCATCGCTACGGCACGCTTCGCAGCGAGCTCGAGCGACATACGCGCGAGCGCAAGCCGGTGGTGCTCGAAATCGAAGTCGAGGGCGCACGGCAGGTGCGGGACGCGATCCCGAGCGCCGTCCTCGTCTTCATCGCGCCGCCGTCGCAGGCGGCTCTGCGCCGCCGGCTCGAGGAACGCGGGACCGACGCCCCGGCCACGATCGCAAAGCGGCTCGCGGTTGCGGAGGAGGAGCTTGCCGCGCGCAACGAGTTCCCGCACGTCATCGTCAACGATCAGCTGGACGCCGCCGTCGGCGCGCTCGAGGAGATATATCTGCGCCCTCCGCCGCCGCCGACGCCGTCCCGCTAGACTCCGTGTGTGATCTCTCCCCGCATAGACGCCCTGCTCGAGCATGTCGACTCAAACTACGCCAGCGTGATCGTCGCCGCCAAGCGCGCGCGGCAGATCAACTCCTACTACCAGAACCTCGGTGAGGGCAGCTTCGACGAGTTCCCACCGCCGATGGTCGAGTCCGGCTCCAAGAACTACCTCACGATCGCGCTCGAGGAAGTCGCCGCCGGTAAGCTGAAGTACCACTACCGCTAGGCCGGGTATGGCCAAACTGCTGCTCGGGGTGAGCGGTGGCATCGCTGCCTTCAAGGCGCTCGAGTTCGTGCGTCTTGCGACGGAGCGCGGGCACGCGGTCCGCGTGATCCAGACGCACAGCTCGAAGCGCTTCGTCGGCACCGCCTCCTTCGCCGCGCTGACCGGTGCGCCGGTTCTCTCCGGCGAGTTCGAGCGCGACCCGCTGCGCGGCTCGTTCCCGGGCGAGCCGCTCGGCGAGCACGATCCGGCGAGCCACCTCGCGCTCGTTGGCGCGGCTGACGTCTTCGTGATAGCTCCGGCCTCGGCGAACACGATCGCGAAGCTCGCGAACGGTCTCGCCGACAACCTCCTGACGAACGCCGCGCTCGCCGCGCGCTGCCCGCTGATCGTCGCGCCGGCGATGAACCACCGGATGTTCGAGCACCCGGCGACGCAGGCGAACATCGCGCTGCTGCGCGAGCGTGGCGTGACGATCATCGAGCCCGGGACAGGAAGGCTCGCGACCCCTGGCGAGCACGGGATCGGCCGGCTCGCCGAGCCCGCCGAGCTGCTCGCGGCCTGCGAGGTCGCGCTTGCACCCAACAGCTCCTGGCGCGGGCGAGGGGTCCTCGTCACGGCCGGCGGTACGCGCGAGCCGATCGACGCGGTTCGCCACATCGCCAACCGCTCGTCGGGGCGGATGGGCTTCGCCATCGCCGAGGCAGCGCTCGGACGTGGCGCCGAGGTCGTGGTGATCGCCGCGAATGTGAGCCTCCAGCGAGATCCGCGCATCCGCTACATCGACGTCGAAAGCACCGAACAGCTAGCCACCGCGTGCGCCGCAGAGGCCGAGACCGCAGACGTCCTCGTGATGTGCGCCGCCGTCGCCGACCTCCGACCGGCAGCCGAGCTCAACGGCAAGCTGTCGCGCGGCGCGACCGACCGTCTCACGCTCGAGCTCGAAGCAACGCCCGACATCCTCGCCGGCCTCGCCGCGGCCCGCCGCAACGGGCAGAAGCTCGTCGGCTTCGCCGCCGAGCACGGCGCCCAAGGCATCGAGCGCGCCCGCGAAAAGCTCCAGGGCAAACAGGTCGACATGATCGTCTACAACGACATCTCAAGCGAAGGCATCGGCTTCGACTCGCCCGACAACGAAGTCACCCTGATCACCGCCAAAGGCGAGCAGCATCTACCGCGCGCACCAAAGAGCACGATCGCGATGCAGCTAATCGAGGCGATCGAAGCCCTGCAACCCTGATCGGCGCCGGCGAGCGGACGCCAAAGGCAGGCCGCTGCCCCGGTGCTAGACTGGTTTTCACAGCTTTCGCGCCGGCCGAGATAGGCCGGCGGTCCCTTTTCGGAAGTGGGCGCTCGCCCGCTTTTTTTTCGCCATGAACCAACTTCAGAGTGATATCGAGACACGCATAGCCGAGACCGACCCCGACATCGAAGTACTACTCGTCGAGCAGTCGGGATCGACGCTGCGCGTCTACATCGATCACCCGGCCGGCGTCAGCGTGGCCCACTGCGAGCGTGTCTCGCGAACGCTGAACGACCTGCGCGACAACTACACGATCGAGGTTAGCTCGCCCGGCTCGCGGCGGCCGCTGGCCAAGCCGGAGCACTTCCGGCGCTTCGTCGGGCGGCGCGCGCGCGTGCGTATCGCGTCTGGCTGCGAGGACTTGACGTTGGGGGGCAGCGGCGAGCAGCGGAATCTGACCGGTGAGCTCGTCGGGGCATCGCAGGACGAGGTGACGCTGGCCGTCGCGGAAGGCGTCATCGCGATTCCATATGCCGCGATTGAGCGGTCCCACCTGGTGGAGGAGTAGAGGAATGTCACGCGAGATCCTTGAGGCAATGCAAGCGCTTGCCCACGAGAAGGGCATCGACTTCGAGCGGTTGATGGTCGCGCTCGAGGATGCGCTGCTGTCGGCCTACAAGAAGCAGCCCGGCGCCGCCAAGTACGCGCGGGTCGAGATCGACCGCGCAACCGCGGACTTCCGCGTCATCGAGCTGATCATCCCCGAGCAGCTAGAGGCGCACCTGATCGTCGAGACGATCGACGAGGGCACGACGATCGACCCCGAGACGGGCGAGATGCGCGAGCCCGAGGAGCCGGAGATCGATCCCGCCAAGTTCGAGCAGTACCGCGACCAGATCGAGGAGCGCGACGTCACGCCCGACGACTTCGGGCGGATCGCTGCCCAGACCGCGAAGCAGGTGATCCTCCAGCGGATCCGCGAGGCCGAGCGCGACATGATGTTCGAGGAGTACCGCGACCGCGTCGGCGAGCTGATCACCGGCATCGTCCAGCAGTCGGACTCGCGCTACACGCTCGTCCAGCTACGCGAGCGCGTCGAGGCGTTGCTGCCCAAGTCGGAGCAGGTCGACGGCGAGCGCTACGACCATTCGCAGCGGATCAAGGCCGTGATCAAGGAGGTCTCGCCGCAGGCCAAGGGCCCGAGCATCATCGTCTCGCGCCGTGACACCGAGCTGATCAAGAAGCTGTTCGAGCTGGAGGTGCCGGAGATCGCCGACGGGCTCGTCGAGATCGCCAATGTCGCGCGCGAGCCCGGCTACCGCTCGAAGATCGCGGTCATCTCGCACGCCGATGGCGTCGACCCGGTCGGTGCCTGCGTCGGACCGCGGGGCTCGCGCGTCCGGATGGTGGTCTCGGAGCTGCGCGGCGAGAAGATCGACATCATCCCCTACAACGACGAGCCCGCCCGCTTCGTCGCCAAGGCTCTGTCGCCGGCGCGCGTGCGGGAGGTCCTCGTTGACGATGCCGCCAAGCAGGCGACGGTGATCGTCCCCGACGACCAGCTCTCGCTCGCGATCGGCCGCGAAGGGCAGAACGCTCGGCTTGCCGCGCGGCTCACCGGCTGGCGCGTCGACATCAAGTCGGAGTCCGAGTTCGCCGCCGAGGAGGCCGAGCACGGATACGAGGAAGAGGAGCTGCAGGGTCGCTGCGCCGCGATCATGTCAAACGGCCGTCGCTGCCCGAACGCGTCTCTTCCCGGCTCCCGCTACTGCGGCCTGGAAGCGCACCAGGCGCTCGCGGTCGCTGGCGAGAGCGACGCTCAGGCTGCGGCCTCCTAGCCGATGCCAAAGAAACGCGTACACGAAATAGCCAAAGAGCAGGGCGTCCCAGCCAAGGAGCTGATCGCGAAGTTGCAGGCTGCCGGGGTCGAGGCGAAGGCACCGGCGTCGACGGTCGAAGAGGCCGCGGCACTGAAGGCGCTTGAAGGCAGCGCTGTTTCCCCGCCGGAGACGGCGTCAAATGGCGCCGCGGCCGCCGGGTCGCGTGAGCGTGGCGCTGGGGCGAGGGCGGCTGCTCCCGACGCGGCGTCTGCGGGCTCGGAGCCGCCGGTGTCGGGAGCCGCGGGGACGGCCACACCGACTTCAGGGGTCGAGGACGCTGCCGCGCCGGACGGGGCTGCGGAGCAGCGCCGGGCCGCCGCGGCTCGACCGACTCGCGATTCGCGGCAGGGTGAGCAACGGCCGGGCGCTACGGGACCTGGGGGGCGCAGGCGCGTGGTGATCGACTCGCAGGCTTCGCGACGTCCGGCGAGCGGGCCGGCGAGCCAGCCGCCGCGACGCCCACCGCGGCGTGGCCGCAGGCGCCGCGGGACGTATGACGACACGGTGGCGCCGATCGACACGAGCGTGCTCGAGGCGACCGATCTGATCCGGATCAATTCCGGCTCGACGGTCAAGGACGTCGCCGAGTACTTCGGCGTCGCGGTGCCGGAGATCATCCGCAACCTGATGGCGCTCGGCGAGATGGTGACGCTGACGCAAACGCTCTCCGATGAGGCGATCACCGTGCTCGCGGAGGACTTCAAGAAGAACATCGAGATCGTTCACGCCGCCGACGACATCGACGAGCCGCTGTTCGAGGACGCCGATGCGGACCTTGTCGAGCGCCCGCCGGTCGTGACGATCATGGGGCACGTCGACCACGGCAAGACGTCCCTGCTCGACGCGATCCGTGAGACGCAGGTCGCGGCCGGCGAGGCCGGCGGAATCACGCAGCACATCGGCGCATACCAGGTCAAGCACGCCGGCCGCGCGATCACCTTCCTCGACACGCCGGGCCACGAAGCGTTCACGGCGATGCGCGCGCGCGGCGCCAAGGTCACCGACATCGCGGTGATCGTCGTCGCCGCCGATGATGGCGTGAAGCCGCAGACCGACGAGGCGATCGACCACGCCCGCGCCGCCGGCGTGCCGATCGTCGTCGCCGTCAACAAGATCGACAAGGAGGGCGCGCAGCCCGAGCGCGTGCGCACCGAGATGACCCAGCGCGGCCTGCAGCCGGCGGAGTGGGGCGGGGAGGTCGAGTTCGTCGACGTCTCGGCAAAGACGCGTCAAGGCCTCGAGTCGCTGCTCGACACGATCCAGGTCGTCGCCGAGCTCGAGGAACTGCGCGCCAATCCCAACACCGACGCCTCGGGTTTCGTCATCGAGTCGCGTCTCGACCCGGGCCGCGGACCCGTCGTGACGCTGCTCGTCCAGCGCGGCACGCTCCACGTCGGCGATTCGCTCGTCGCAGGCGCCAACTTCGGCCGCGTTCGCGCCATGACCGACTTCCTCGGCGCCCGCAAGGCCGCGGCCGAACCCGGCGAGCCGGTCGAGGTGCTCGGCTTCGACGGCGTCCCCGAAGCGGGAGAATTTGCGCGCGCCGTCGAGAACGAGCGGCGTGCGCGCCAGCTCGCCGGCGAGCGGGCCAACCGCCTCAAGACCGAGGCGCTCGCGCGCCGCTCCGGTCGCAAGGTGTCGCTCGAGGACGTCTTCCGCCTCGCGCAGGAGGGCGCCGTCAAGGAGCTCAACCTCGTGCTCAAGGGCGACGTCTCCGGCTCAGTCGAGGCGGTCGAGGACGAGATCGCGAAGCTGCCGCAGAGCGAGGTGGCGGTCAACATCATCCACCGCGGCGTCGGTGGCATCAACGAGTCGGACGTGATGCTCGCGGCTGCATCCGATGCGGTCATTCTCGCCTTCAACGTGCGACCGGTCGGCGACGCCCGGGCGCTCGCCGAGCGCGAGGGCGTCGAGATTCGCGGCTACTCCGTCATCTACCGTGCGATCGACGAGTTGCGCGCAGCGATGCAGGGCATGCTCGAGCCCGAGGAGGTCGAGGAGACGGTCGGCCAGGTCGAGATCCGCCAGACCTTTCGCGCCTCACGGATCGGCACGATCGCCGGCTCGTTCGTCACCGAGGGCCACGTCACGCGCGGCGCCAGGGTTCGCGTCGTACGCGACGGCACCGTCGTCCAGGAGACGACGATCGCGAGCCTGCGCCGCTTCAGCGAGGACGTCCGCGAGGTTTCGGCCGGGTTTGAATGCGGCATCGTCCTGACGAACTTCCAGGACGTGAAGGAGGGTGACGTGCTCGAGGTATTCGAGACGCGCAAGGTCGAGCGCGCGCTCGCCTGAGGCCGTGCGCCATCCGGCCGCCTCCTGCACGCACGAACCACCGTCCACTAGACCCGCGTGGACGTAGGCGTCTAGGATGCCTGCCGGTGGACGCATGCGCCGAGTGGACGAGGCCGTCCGCCAGGTGCTCGCCGACGCGATAGCGGAGGAGCTGAAAGACCCCCGTGTTGGGTTCGTGACCGTGACTGATGTCAAGACAAGCCCCGACCTGAGCTTCGCCCGCGTCTACGTCAGCGTGCTCGGCGACGAGCAGGCGCGCGCGGCCTCGCTCGACGGATTGCGCCACGCTCACGGCTACCTGCAGGGCCGGATCGCCAGCGACCTGCGGCTGCGGCGCACGCCGACGCTCGAATTCCGCTACGACGACACGACCGACCGCGCGCTCCGCGTCGAGGACCTGCTGCGCGACGAGGGTCCGCAGCGATGAGCGAACTGGCGGCGGTGGTGCGCGACGCGCGCAATGAGGTGCTCGGGGCGATCCGCTCGGGTGACCGCTTCCTGGTCGTCACGCACGAGCACCCCGACGGCGACGCGCTCGGCTCGCTGATCGCGATGCAGGCACTGCTCAGCGCCCTCGGCAAGGACTCGGTGATCGTGATCTCGCCGGAGGACTTCCCACTGCCCCACGAGTACCGCTTCCTCTCGCTCGACGGCCTCGCCACGTCCCCGCCGGCCGACCTGCCGCTGCGCACCGTGATGTTCCTCGACTGCGGCAACCTCGATCGCAACCCGCTCGCCGCGCTCCACGGCGCGGACCCGCTCGTCAACATCGACCACCATCACGACAACACGCTCTTCGGCTCGATCAATTACGTCGTCGAGGAGGCCTCCTGCACCGCCGAGATCGTCTGGGACCTCTTCGCAGAGTGCGGCGTCGAGCTGACCAGCGAGGTCGCCGAGGCGCTCTACGTCGGTCTCGTCACCGACACCGGCCGCTTCTCCTACGAGAACACGACGCCGCGCTCGCACGCGATGGCAGGGGAGCTGATCGCCGCCGGCGTCGACGTCGCCGCGATGTACAGGCGGATCTACGAGGAGGCACCGGTCGGCAAGCTGACGCTGCTCTGCCGCGCACTCGCGAGCCTCGAGCTGTTCGCCGACGGCCGCCTCGCCGTCGCCATCCTGACCGCCGCTGACTTCACGCACGCGGGAGCCGAGGACAGCGACAGCGAGGGCGTGATCGACCACCTGCGCGCGCTCGCCGGCGTCAAGGTCGCGATGCTGATCCGCGAGCTCTCCTCCAACGGCGGCGGCACGCAGCACAAGGTCTCGCTGCGCGCGACGGACAACGACGTCGACGTCTCGGCGATCGCCCGCCAGCACGGCGGCGGCGGCCACCGGCGCGCCGCCGGCTTCACGAGCGGCCTCGGCACGGTCGAGCTGATCGACGCGGTCCGCGCGCAGGTGTGAGTCCCGTCGCGGGGATCCTGCTCGCCGACAAGCCGCCCGGAATCACCTCGCACGACGTCGTCGCGCGCGCCCGTCGCGCCCTCGGCGAGCGCCGTATCGGGCATGCCGGCACGCTCGATCCCTTCGCGACCGGGCTGCTGATCGTGCTCGTCGGCCCGGCGACGCGCCTCCAGCGCTTCTTCATGGCGCTGCCGAAGACCTATGAGGTGACCGCACGGCTCGGCGCCAGCTCGAGCACCGGCGACCCCGAGGGCGAGATCGCAAGCGGCGTCTTCCCGGCCGAGCCGATCACCCTCCCGCTCGGCAAGATCCGCCAGCGCCCGCCGGCCCACTCTGCCGTCAAGGTTGGCGGCGAGCGCGCCTACGCACGCGCACGCCGAGGCGAAACCGTCGTGCTCGCGGAACGCGAAGTTGAGATTTATGGTTGGGAGATCCTGTGGCGCGAGGGCGACCGCGTGGGGCTGCGGATCGCCTGCTCATCGGGGACCTACATCCGCTCGCTGATCAGCGACCTCCACGACGCCTACTGCCTCGAGCTCCGCCGAACGGCGATCGGCCCGTTCACGCTCGAGAACGCCTGGCCGACGCAGGGCCCGGCAACGCTCGTCGACGTTCTCAGCGCCGCGCGGCGGTTCGTCCCGTCGCTCTCGCTGGACGACGCGGACGCGGCCGCGCTGCGCGACGGCCGACCGATAGCGAGCACGACTGACGCGCCGCTGGTGCTCGCGACCGACATCGGCGGCGAGCCGATAGCGCTGGCCGAATGCCGCGAGGGAAAAGCCGGCCCGACGCTTCGGCCTATAGTCGCGGCGTGAGGATCACCCAGATCGAGGACGTGACCGCGGCTGACCGGACGCTGGCCGTGGGCACCTTCGACGGCGTTCATCTCGGCCACCGCGACGTCATCGCGGGCGCCGATGCGGTGCTCACGTTCGAGCCGCATCCGGTCGCGGTCGTCACCCCGGCGCACACTCCGCGCCTGCTGACGCCGCTCGCGATCAAGGCTGACCTGATGGCCTCCCTCGGCGTGGACGAGCTGATCGTGATCGATTTCGACGCGGCGTTTGCGGCCCGCAGCGCGCAGCAGTTCGTCGACGAGGTGCTCGTCGAGCGACTCGACGTGAAAGTCGTGTCAGTCGGCGAGAACTTCCGCTTCGGCCGGGGCGCGAAGGGGGACGCAGCGTTGCTCGCCGCCGATCCGCGCTTCGCGACGCGGGTCCTCCCGCTGCGCGAGCTGGACGGTGAGATCGTCTCGTCGAGTCATATCCGATCGCTGATCGCGGCCGGCGAGGTGGCGCGCGCCGCGGTTCTGCTCGGCTCGCCGTTCGAGCTGCGTGGCACGGTCGTCGCCGGCGACCGTCGTGGACGCGAGCTTGGCTTCCCGACCGCCAACGTGGTTCCCGACGAGCGGCTCGTGAACCCCGGGCACGGGGTCTACGCCTGCCTCGCCAACGGCCTGCCCGCCGCCGTCAACGTCGGCGTGCGGCCGACCTTCGAGTCCGGGCGCGGGGAGCTGGTCGAGGCCCACCTGATCGACTTCGAGGGCGATCTCTACGAAAGCGAGCTGCGCCTGCACTTCCTCGAGAAGCTGCGCGGCGAGCGGCGCTTCGCCGGCGCCGACCAGCTGATCGAGGCGATGCACGACGACGTCGCGCGGGCTCGGGCGATCTGTGCGTCTGCTAGCTTTGGCGGCTGATGACCCTTAGCGCAGAGCGCAAGCGCGAGCTCACGACCCAGTACGGGGCGAGCGAGCAGGACACAGGTAATACGAAGGTTCAGATCGCCCAGCTGACGGAGCGGATCAACGGCCTCACCGACCACCTGCGCACGCACGGACACGATCACCACTCGCGGCGCGGGCTGCTGATGCTCGTCGGCCGCCGCCGGCGCTTCCTCGACTACCTGGCGCGCACCGACCTAGAGGGATATCGCGAGCTGATCGCGTCGCTCGGCCTGCGTAAGTGAGCGTCATCGCCGCCGGAACGCCGGCGGCGATGAGGCTCACCATGGCCGACGGGAGACGTTGACTCGCGAGGATCCGTCTGAAGTCCGTTTCAAGCGGCCTTTTTTGCTTCCGGGTTTTCGGCTCCGCCTGCGCCAGCGGCTACGATTACCAGTGAGCTCCAAGAGAGATAAGAACAAGTTGCGCCGCCACAAGGGCGGCCAGAGAGGTAACCAA
Organism: Solirubrobacterales bacterium; assembly: GCA_003132505.1. GTDB lineage: Bacteria > Actinomycetota > Thermoleophilia > Solirubrobacterales > Solirubrobacteraceae > Palsa-513. The sequence goes on along the minus strand of PKXY01000010.1, from coordinate 116,256 downwards.
TGAGCAGTAATGGAATGACCCGTCTGTCGGTGTCTATCGCCGGCAGCGAGATCTCGTTCGAGACCGGACGGATCGCAAAGCAGGCCGGGGGCGCAGTCGTCGTCCGCCAAGGCGACACAATGGTCCTTGCGACCGCTACCGCCGGGGGCCTGCGCGACGCAGATTTTCTGCCGCTGACCGTCGACGTCGAGGAGCGCATGTACGCCGCGGGCAAGATCCCCGGCTCGTTCTTCAAGCGCGAGGGCCGCTCCGGCGAGAAGGGGACGCTGACGGCGCGGATGATCGACCGCCCGATTCGCCCGCTGTTCCCGAAGGGCTGGCGTTACGAGACCCAGTTGGTCGCGATCCCGCTCTCGATCGACCACGTGCACCCCTACGACATCCTCGCCATGAACGGCGCCTCAGCGGCGCTGATGATCTCCGACATCCCGCTGCCGACTCCGGTCGGCGCGGTGCGGATCGGCAAGGTCGACGGCAACTTCGTCGTCAACCCGCGCGAGGAGGACCTGCTCGGGGCGAGCGACCTCGATCTGATCGTCGCCGGCACCGAGGACGCGATCCTGATGGTCGAGGCCGGCGCGCGCGAGATCCCCGAGGCGGAGATCCTCGACGCGCTCGACATCGCCCACAGCGAGATCAAGAAGCTCTGCGCGCTCCAGCGTGAGCTGGCCGAGAAGTGCGGCAAGCCGAAGCTCGAAGTGGTCGTGCCCAAGGCCGATCCGGGCCTGCTCGAAGAGGTTCGCGCCTCGCACGGCAAGGCGCTCGACGACGCAACGCAGGTCGAGGACAAGCTCGCCCGCCAGGACGCGACTAAAGCGGTCGAGACCGCGGTGCTCGAGCGCTACGCCGGCGATCCCGAGGCCGAGGACTACCCGGCAAAGCGTCAGGCGGCGCAGCTCGTCTTCGACAAGCTGGAGAAGTCGATCATCCGTGAGCGGATCGCGGTGCACAAGAAGCGTCCCGACGGCCGTCGCGAGAACGAGATTCGCGACATCACGATCGAGGTCGGCGTCACGCCCCGGACCCACGGCTCGGCGCTTTTCACGCGCGGCCAGACGCAGGCGCTCAGCGTCGTTGCGCTCGGCACGCTGAAGGAGGAGATGCGCCTCGACACGCTCGGCCTGGAGACGAAGAAGTACTACTGGCACCACTACAACTTCCCGCCCTTCTCGGTCGGGGAGGCAGGGCGCCTTGGCGGCCCGAAGCGGCGTGACATCGGTCACGGCGCGCTGGCCGAGCGAGCACTGGTGCCGATGATCCCGCCGATCGACGAGTTCCCGTACACGATTCGCGTCGTCTCGGACATCTTCGAGTCAAACGGCTCGTCCTCGATGGCGTCGGTCTGCGGATCGTCGCTGTCCTTGATGGACGCGGGCGTGCCGTTGGTCCGCCCGGTTGCGGGCATCGCGATGGGCCTGATCAAGGAGGGCGATGACTACGTCGTCCTGACCGACATCGCCGGCGTCGAGGACCACCTCGGCGANNATGGACTTCAAGGTCGCCGGCACCGAGCGCGGGATCACCGCGCTGCAGATGGACATCAAGATCTCGGGCGTCACGTTCGACATCCTCAGTGACGCGCTGACCCAGGCGCACGAGGCTCGGAAGTTCATTCTCGGCAAGATGGCCGCGGTCATCGACGCCCCGCGACAGGCGCTCAGCCAGTACGCGCCACGGATCGAGAAGGTCCAGATCGACCCCAGCCAGATCGGCCTGTTGATCGGCAAGGGCGGCGAGACGATTCGTGGCCTCTGCGAGGAGTACGAGTCCCAGATCGACGTCAACGACGACGGTCAGGTTCTGATCTACTCAGCCAACGGCGAGCTCGCCGACGCGCTCGTCGAGCGCATCCGCACGATGATGAAGGAGGTCGAGGTCGGCGACGAGTACCTCGGCAAGGTCGTCAAGACGACCGCGTTCGGAGCCTTCATCGAGCTGTCGAAGGGCACCGACGGTCTACTCCACATCTCGAACGTCTCGCCCGGCAAGCGCGTCGAGACGGTCGAAGAGGCGCTCAACAAGGGCGATGAGCTGGCTGTTCGCGTAGTCGAGGTCGACCGCGAGCGCGGCCGGATCGGCGTACGCCGCGCCGATGACCCGGAGATCGCCGGGAAGTCGGTCGAGGAGCTCGTCGCCCTGGCCTCCAGCGGCAACGGGGACCGCGGACCGCGCCGCCCGCGCGAAGGCGCCGGAGCCGGGCGCAACGGCGGCCCCCGCGGGTCCGGTCGACCACGCCACTAAGGACGGCTCGCTCGAGGGTCGCTGCGCGACCCTCGACGACCGTCAGCTGACGTTGGCTTGCGATGAGTGACCGGTTGATTTGTGCGCTTGGTGGTGGCGTTCGCGCCGCCGCCGGGCTCACGACGCGTGCGACGATGGCTTGCGATGACTGACCACTTGATCACTGAGTTGGCCGGTGGAGTGCGGGTCGTTAGCGAGAAGGTGCCGGCCGTGCGCTCGGTTGCTCTGGGGTTCTGGATCGGGACCGGGTCGGTGACCGAGAGTGAAGAGGAGGCGGGGCTGTCGCACCTGCTCGAGCACATGCTGTTCCGCGGAACGGCGCGCTACGGCTCGGAGGAGATCGACCAGATCTTCGATGCGATGGGCGCGGAGCTGAACGCGGGGACCGGCAAGGAGACGACCTCGGTCTACGCGCGCGTGCTCGACATCCACCTCGAGCGCGCGTTCGACGTGATCGCGCAGATGGTCACCGAGCCCGCGATCACCGGCCTGGCCGAGGAGCGCGCCGTGGTGCTCGAGGAGATCGCGATGTACGAGGACGACCCGCAGGACATCGTCTTCGACCTGCTCGGCGAGGCCGTCTTCCCCGACCACCCGCTGGGCCGTGCAATCCTCGGCCACTCCGAGGTCGTCGCCAACGCAAGTCGCAAGCAGCTGCGGAGCTTCCACCACGAGCGCTACTTCCCCCAGAACCTCGTCATCGCAGCCGCCGGCAGCGTCGACCACGACCAGATCGTCGAATGGGCCGAGTCCGCGATGGCCGTGGCACCCACCAAGGGATCGCTCCCGGCCACTCAGCCGCCCGTAAACAGCGGCGCCCAGCACAACTTCCGCCAGAAAGACACCGAGCAGTACCACGTGTGCCTCGGCGGCGTGGGCTTGGCACGCGACGACGAGCGGCGCTTCGCACTGCGCGTGCTCGACAGCCTCGCCGGCGGAACGTCGTCCTCGCGCCTCTTCCAGGCGGTACGCGAGCAGCGCGGCCTGGCGTACTCGATCTTCACCTTCCAGAGCCTCTACGCCGCCACCGGTCAGGTCGGTCTCTACGTCGGCACGCGCGGCGAGAACCTCGTCGAGGTGGCCCGGGTGATCGCCGACGAGCTCGCGCGTCTACGCGGCGAGCCCGTCGGCGAGGAGGAGCTGACGCGCGCGAAGGACAACGTCAAGGGGCGCGTCGTGCTCGCCATGGAGTCGACGACAGCGCGCATGGAGCGGCTCGGTGCCAGCATCCTCGCGGGCCTGCCGATACTCGAGCTCGACGAGGTGATCGACCGGATCGACGCCGTCGACGCCGAGCAGGTGGCAGCGCTCGCCACTGAGCTGTTCGACCCGTCGCGGCTGTGCGCCGCGGCGATCGGACCCGACGAGCGCACGTTCCGCCGCGCGCTCGAGCCGTTCTCGGCGAAGTTGGCCCGGGCATCGTGATCCGCGTCGGCGTTGCCGGGGCCGCGGGCCGGATGGGCAGCACCGCCTGCGAGGCGATCGCCGGCGCCGAGGACCTCGAACTCAGCGGGCGCGCCGACCCGGAGCTCGGCACCGGGCTCGCAGCGATCCTCCCCGACTGCGACGTCGTCGTCGACTTCACGCTCCCCGACACCGTCGTTCAGAACGCCCGTGATTGCCTCGCGGCCGGCGTTCACGTGGTCATCGGCACGACCGGCTTCGACATCGCCGAGCTCGACGCTCTCAGCGGGGCGAACATCTTCGCTGCGCCCAACTTCGCGATCGGGGCCGTGCTGATGATGCAGTTCGCCGCGCAGGCGGCGAAGATCATGCCCGCCGCCGAGATCATCGAGCTACATCACGACGCCAAGGTCGACGCGCCGAGCGGCACCGCAGCCCGCACTGCCGAGCTGATGGCGCAGGCGAGTGGGCGTCCGGCTCCGCCGATCCACTCGGTGCGGCTACCAGGTCTCTGCGCCCACCAGGAGGTGATCCTCGGCGACGTCTCCCAGACGCTGACGATCCGCCACGACGCGCTCGACCGCGAGTCGTTCATGCCGGGCTTGCTTCTGGCGATCCGCCAGGTGGGCTCGCTGAAACGCTCGCCTGTGGTCGGCCTGGAGCACCTGCTGTTCCCGGCGTGAGGCCCGCAGCGGACCGTGGCGGCGTGACGGTGGCAGTGACCGACCATGCCGCAGAGCGCTTTCGCCAACGCGTTGCCGCGCGCGCCGGCGAACTTGACCCGCGCCCCGAGATCATCGCTCGCGTATCGCGAGCCTGGGCGGCGGGGCGCGTCAGCGAAACCCCGCCCGACTCCGCCACCAAGCGGCCACGCGGCGCGCTCTACCTCGCCGACCTGGTCGACCGCGACGTCATCTTCGTCGTCCGCCACGACGCCCGCGCCGGCGAAGTGGTCGTGATCACGCTCTGGGAGCGCGAGCGCCTGGGCGTGCCGCGCGTGGCGCAACGCTTCACCGATGCGCTCAGGGACCACAGCACGAGCGGCTTGCGATACTGAGGCCTATGGCCGATCTCGGCAGCGTGATCACAGCGATCGTCACGCCTTTTGACGAGCAACTGCGCGTCGACGACGACGCGTTCGTGTCATTGATGAACCATCTGGCTGCCAACGGCTCGGACGGCTTCGTCGTCTGCGGCACGACCGGAGAGACCTCGACGCTGAGTGATGACGAGCAGCTGGGGCTGATCGAGCTGGCGGTGCGTGAGCGGCCGGCAGGCGTCAGCATCATCGCCGGCGCCGGATCGAACGACACGCGCCACGCGGTCCACCTGACCGAGCGATCCTGCGAGCTGGGCGTTGACGCCGTGCTCTCGGTGACCCCCTATTACAACCGGCCGAGCCGTCGCGGACTGGTGCAGCACTTCAACGAGGTCGCGCGCGCGAGCAGCGTTCCCGTGATCCTCTACAACATCCCGCAGCGCACCGGCACGGACATGCCCAACGACCTGCTCGCCGAGCTCGCGCAGATCGATCGGGTCGACTTCGTCAAGCAAGCCAACGACGACAACCTTGCGCCGGTCGACGGGCTCGGCATCTACGCCGGCAACGACGGCACGTTCGCCAGGACACTCGACATGGGGGAGGCCGGTGGGATTCTCGTCGCCAGCCACATCGTCGGCCCACAGCAGCGACGGATGGTGGACGAGCCCGAGAACCGTGCCGAGATCGACGCGTCCCTTCAGGACGTGTATGAAACGCTGTTCATGACCTCGAATCCGACCTGCACGAAGGCCGCGCTCGAGCTGCTCGGCCACCGCGTCGGCGGGCTGCGCCTGCCGCTCCTCGAGGCCGACGAGCGCGAGCGCGCCGCCGTCCGCGCGATGCTCGAACGCCACCAGCTACTGGGGCAACTGACCGCGTGAGCGCATTGAGGGTGCTGGCGCTCGGCGGTCTGGGCGAGATCGGCAAGAACATGACCGTCGTCGAGCAGGACGGGCGGATCGTCGTCGTCGACGTCGGCCTGCGCTTCCCGACACCGGAGATGGTCGGGATCGACCTCGTCCTACCGGACTTCACCTACCTGCTCGAGCGGGCCGCCGACATCGAGGCGATCGTCGTCACGCACGGTCACGAGGATCACCTCGGCGCGCTGCCGTGGGTGCTGCGTGAGCTGGGGCCGAAGGCGAGGCCGCCGATCTACGGCGGCCCGCTGACGATGGCGATGGCGCGCTCGAAGCTCGACGAGCACAAGCTGCGCGACGTCAGGCTGATCGATGTGCAGCCGGGCGATGAGATCGAGCTCGGGCCGTTCAGCCTCGAGATGATCCATATGACCCACTCGATCCCGGACTCGTGCGCCGTGGCCCTGACCGGCGACCTCGGCACGGTCCTGCTGACCGGCGACTACAAGTTCGACCAGACGCCGGTCGACGGCAACCCCGCCGACGTCTCGCGCCTCGCGCAGCTCGGCGCCGAGGGGGTGCTGCTGCTGTGTGGCGACTCGACGAACGCCGACCGCGCGGGATTCTCCCCGTCGGAGACGGTCGTCGGCCCGCACCTCGAGGAGGTCTTCGCGCGCGCCGAGGGGCGGATCATCGTGACGAGCTTCGCGTCCAACATCCACCGCGTGCAGCAGGTCGTCGACGCCGCGGCTGCGCTCGACCGCAAGGTTGCGCTGGTCGGGCGCTCGATGCGCAAGAACGTCGGCATCGGCGGCCAGCTTGGACATATCGACCTGCCCGCCGGGTTGATTATCCAGGCGCGCGAGATCGATGACTTCCGCGACGACCAGCTCGTCATCATCTCAACCGGCTCGCAGGGCGAGCCGCTCTCGGCGCTGCGCCGGATGGCCTACCGTGACCACCCGCAGGTGCAGTTGCACCAGGGTGACACGGTGGTCTTCTCAGCGACGCCGATCCCCGGCAACGAGCGCGCCGTCAACGAGACGGTCGATCGTCTCTATCAGGTCGGCTGCGACGTGATCACGACCCGCGACGCGCCGATCCACGCCTCCGGCCACGGCTATGCCGAGGAGCTGAAGCTGATGGCGAACCTGGTCAAGCCGCGCTACCTGATGCCCTGCCACGGCGACTTCAAGCGGCTGAAACTGCACGGTCAGCTCGGCGAGGCCGTCGGCATCTCCCCGGAGGCGATCTTCCACGGCGAAAACGGGCTGCCGCTCGAAATCAACGAGCGCGGCGCGCGCTTCGGCAAGGCTGAGCGCGCCGGGATGATCTTCGTCGACGGCGTCGACATCGGCGATATCGCCGACGCAGCGCTGCGCGACCGCCGCATGCTCTCGGCCGACGGCATCTTCATCGTCGTCGCAACGATCTCCGAGCAGAGCGGCGGCTCGGTCGCCGACCCTGAGGTGATCTTCCGCGGAGTTCCGTTCATGGACGAGGCCGGCGGGCTGATCGACGAGATCAAGGAGGTCGTCGAGGACTCGCTCGAGCGCGCGGTCGGCGAGGGCATCCGCGAACTCGACGTGCTCACCGACACGCTCCACGACCACCTCGCTGCCCTCGTCTACGAGCGCCTGCGCCGCCGCCCGATGGTGCTGCCGGTCGTCGTCGAGGTCTAGTCAGACCTCAGACGCCCGCTCAGCCGGTCGTGCGCTCCATCCGGAACGGTCCGTCGGCGCCGAAGCCGTCAACGCTCTCGACGTCGACGATCACCGCGACGCCCTTGCGCTGAGGGTCTGCGTTGCGCTCGCCTTCGATCAACGCGTCGTAGACCGTGTCGTTGACCGACGGATCGACGTGCGCCGATCCCTTGAACGACAGGAATCGAGGTCCGGGGCCGTCCGCCCCGCCGTAGTAGATGACGTTGACGCGCGGACTGCCCTCGATCGCGCTCGCCAGGCCGCTGTCGGTCTTGCGCGCCCACAGCGCGAGCTGATGGGGATTGTAAATGTAGGTACTGCCACGGAATGAGACGACCGGGTCACCCTGCGCGTCGACGTAGGCGAGCGCGGTTTGGCGTCCGCGCAGCGCCGCTCCGTCGATCGCGTCGGGGATCTCCTTCGTGGTCAAGTCGAGCTCGTCGGCCATGGGTTCCTTTCGCAAACGGCGGAGGCAATCGACAATTGCATGCTCAAGCAAATATAGCGGCCAGGTGGATCTCCGCTGGGCCGTCGCGGGCGCGGGCTCGGGCAGGCGCGGTCGAGGGCGGGGATGGTCGGGTCCTGGACAGAGATCGTCGGGGTCCTGGACAGGACGGTTTTGACTCGGGTGGGCGCGTGTACGGTGGTTGGGCGGGATGCCGCGATCGCTAGGATTCGGCGTCCTCTGGCGATGGCCGCACGGCTCGCCACGCGCAACACGCTTTTTACTCGCGATGGCGATCATTACTCCCAGCGCTGCTCAGCGCGACCGGTGTGACATCGGACTGACCGTCCGAGCGAATCGGCGATGAGTTCCGAGCCGACCAAGGTGCCGTTGCCGGACCGCTTCTTCGGCGGCCTCGGGCGGACCGTGGTCCGCTTCCGCTGGGTCGTTCTCGCCCTGTGGATCGTGGCGGTGGTCGGGACGGCGACGCTGCCGAGCCTCAGCAGCGAGATCAACAACGACAACAGTCAGTTTTTGCCTGCGACGACGCCGAGCTCGCGCGCGGCGACGCTCGCGACGCCGATCCTCGGCTCGTTCAACAACGCGAGCAACGTGACGATCGCCGCCGCCACCAGGAGCGGTCCGCTCGACGCTGCCGATATCGCCACGCTGGTGCATCTCGCGGCGGCGGTCAAGACGCTGCCGCGGGTGAGCGCCGTGCGCGAGCTCGCCGTCTCGGCTGACGGTCGCGCCGTGCAGATCCTCGTACGCTCGCGGATCAACTTCGCCGACATCAACCGTCAGAAGACGCTGATCGACAGCCTGGAGCACGCGATCGCCGCCGCGCACGCGCCGCCTGGTCTCCAGCTCGACGTCGCCGGCCCGGTCGCGACGAACGTCGCCAACCAGAACCAGTCGCAGAAGACCGGTAGCGAGACGCAGACCTTCTCGCTCATCTTCATCGTCCTGCTGCTGTTGGTGATCTTCCGCTCGTTGCTGGCGCCGTTGATCACGCTGCTGCCGGCCGGTCTCTCGCTGCTGATCTCGACGCGGTTGATCGGCGAGCTCGGCGCGCACGGTCTGAAGATCTCGGAGATCACCGAGTTGCTGCTGATCATCCTCGTGCTTGGAGCCGGGACCGACTACGGCCTGTTCCTCGTGTTCAGGGTGCGCGAGGAGATCCGCCGCGGCGCCGAGGCGAGCGAGGCCGTCGAGCGAGCTGTCGTGCGGGTCGGCGAGTCGATCACCGCATCGGCGGGCACGGTGATCATCGCGCTGCTGTCGCTGTTGCTCGCGAGCTTCGGCATCTACCACGACCTCGGCATCCCGCTCGCGATCGGCATCGTCGTGATCCTGCTGGCGGGCTTGACGCTGCTGCCTGCGCTCTTGGCGATCTGCGGTCGAGCGGCCTTCTGGCCGACCCGCCCGCGCGCCGGCGAGGCGCGCGACGGCGCCTGGGGGAAGGTCGCCGCGCGGCTGATTCGCAGGCCGGCGCTGACGCTCGGCGCCGGCGTCATCCTGTTCGGTGCCCTCGCGCTCGGGGCGCTCGGCTACCACTCGGGCGGATTCGGTGGCGCTGCCGGTGCGCCGAAAGGGAGCGCTGCGGCCAACGGCAACGGCCTGATCGCCGCGCACTTCCCGGCCTCGAGCGCAAACCCGGCGAACCTGGTGTTCAGCTACGCGATGCCGGTCTGGCAGAAGCCCGGCGAGGTCGCCAAGGCGCAGGCCTCGCTCGAGTCATCGGGGCAGTTCACCGCGCTGCTCGGTCCACTGACGCCGAACGGCACGCGCCTGGCGCCGAGCGAGTACGCGCACCTACACGCCGAGCTCGGCGTCGCGCAGAACCTGGCGAACATCGAGCCGGCCGGGCTGAAAGTGCCGAGCACCGACTACAACGCGTATCACGCGACCGCCGCCTACGTCGGCGCCGGCGGCCATGTGATCCAGTTCGAAGCGTCACTGCGCGCGGGCGGGCAGCAGACGACAGCGGCCCTCAACGCGACACCGAAGATCCGCCGCGTCGTCAGCACTGCGGCCCGCGCCTCCGGCGCGCTCGCCTCAGGCCTTGCCGGTGAAGCAGCGGCGCTCTACGACGTCAGCAGCACCTCGAACCAGGACCTCGTAACGATCATCCCCGTGGCGATCCTGGCGATCGCGCTGCTGCTCGCGGTCGTGCTGCGGAGCCTCGTTGCGCCGCTCTATTTGATCGTCAGCGTCGCCTTCTCCTACCTTGCCGCACTCGGCGTCGCGACGCTGATCTTCATCGATCTCGCCGGCGACTCGGGCCTCACGTTCATCCTGCCGTTCCTGATGTTCATCTTCCTGCTGGCGCTCGGCGAGGACTACAACATCCTCGTCATGACGCGGATCCGCGAGGAGGCACGCGCCTACCCGCTGCGCGAGGCGGTCGTGCGCGCGGTCGGGCGCACCGGCTCGACCGTCACCTCCGCCGGCCTCGTCCTCGCCGGAACGTTTGGCGTGCTCGCCGTGGTCGCCGGTTCGAGTGCGTCAGGGCAGCAGGTCCAAGCGATCGGCTTCGGCCTCTCGATCGGCATCCTGATGGACACCTTCGTCGTCCGCACGCTGCTCGTCCCGGCCACCGCCACGCTGCTCGGCCGCTGGAACTGGTGGCCGGCCAGGATGAGCCGGCTCAGCGCCGACCGGCCGACCGACCCGACCGCCGTGCCGCAGGAGTAGCGAGCCGGCGCGGCGCCTCGCCGGGCGCTTCAGTGGGCGAGCGGGGCCGCGGTGGCGTCGGGCGACGCCGCGATGGGGGAGTCGCCGTCGAGCGGTACGTTGCCCGGGAATCGCAGCGTGAACTGGGCGCCGGTGCGGGAGCTGCTCTTGACCTCGACGCTACCGCCATGGGCGTCGCTCACGGCTTGGACGATCGCCAGGCCGAGGCCGAACGAGCCGCCGGCCTCACCGCCACCGCGAGCGAAGCGCTCGAACATGTGCTTCTTGACCTCCGCCGCGACGCCCGGTCCGTCGTCGGCGACGACGAGCTCGACGCGGCCGTCGCGCAGCGTGCGCGTCCTGGCGCGAACGTGGGTGCCGGGCGGCGTGTGGCGGATCGCGTTCTCCAGCAGGTTGATCGCCACGCGCTGGAGGTCGTCCGGATTGCCCAGCAGGGTCGCCGGCTGGACGTCGAGCTCGAGCTCGTGATGCTCGCAGGCAGGCTCGAGCTCGGCGGCCGCGGCGATGACCAGCGCCGCGAGGTCCACGGGCTGTGGCGCCGACGTCTGCTTGACGTCGGAGCGCGCCAGCAGTAGCAGGTCGGCCACCAGCCGGCGCATCCGCTGTGTCGAGCGCAGCGCCGAGCGCGCGAGCTCGCGGTCCTGATCGGTCAGCGACACCTCGAGCAACTCGAGATTGGCGAGCACGCTCGTCAGCGGCGTGCGCAGCTCATGCGAGGCGTCGGCGACGAACGCGCGCTGGCGCTCCAGAGCAGACTCGGTCCGTCCGCGGGCGTCGGCGAGCGAGGTGAGCATCGTCGACAGGGTCCGCGAAAGCTCGGCGACCTCGTCATCAGCCGTCGGGTCGGGCAGCGTCAGCGTCGGATCACCGGTCCGCTCGATCTCACCTGCCGCCGCGGTCAGCTCGGCGATCGGCGTGATCGCCCGCCGAGCGACGAGCCAGCCGGCGGCGAACGCCAACGCTGCGCCGGCGAGCACGCCAAGGATCAGCAGTACGTCGAGCCCGGCGAGGTCCGAGTCCAGCAGTGACAGCGGAAGGCCGTACTGCATGAGGAAGATCTCCCCGGGTGCGACGAGCAGCTTGAGTTCGACGACGCGGTAGCCATTGACCTGGTAGGGGCCGCTCTGGGCGTTCACTGACAGCGCTGGGCCGAGGCCGGGCGCATCGTGGGACTCGTCGTAGAAGGTCCCGTCGACTGCGTAAAGGCGGACCACGCCGCCCCCGACATACGCGAGATACGGCGTCAGGTCGCTCGGCTGTCCGTTCGTCATGCTGTAGCGCAGCGGCGTCGCGAGCGTCGTACCGAGCGTTTCCGCCTGCGACGTGACCTGGGAGTCGAAGTGAGATTTCAGGTGGTGCTCTGTCAGCGTGCGCACGGCGACCGCGAACACCGCCAGCATCAGGAACGTCACCGCGCCAACGCTGACGGCAAGCCTGAGGCGGATCGGCAGCCGTGACAGCGGCGTCCGAGTCCGGCCGCCCCTATGCTCGGAGAACGTACCCTGCTCCACGGATCGTGTGGAGGAGGCGTGGCTCGTCGGCGGCTTCGAGCTTGCGGCGGAGGTTCGAGACGAAGACCTCGATCGTGTTCGTGGTCGAGAAGGGGTCATAGCCCCAGACCTCGTCGAGCAGTCGCTGGCGAGAGATGACGATGCGCTCGTTGCGCATCAGGTACTCGAGCAGCTCGAACTCGCGCTGCGTCAGTTCGATGTCGCGCTCGGCGCGGCGCACCTCGTGCGTATCGGGGTTGAGCGAGAGGTCGCCGACGCGCAGCGGTGCGCTGCCGCGTGGCGGACGACGGCGAAGCAGGGCGCGCATCCGGGCGAGCAGCTCCTGTCGCTCGAACGGCTTGACGAGGTAATCGTCGGCGCCGGCGTCGAGACCGGTGACGCGGGCCTCGAGGGCGTCGCGCGCGGTGAGCATCAGGATCGGCACGTCGTCGTCGCCGCGGAGATGCTTGGCGACCTCGACGCCGTCCATGCGAGGCAGACCGAGGTCGAGGATCACGACGTCGGGCAGGAACGCGTGTGCGTCGTCGAGCGCCGCGACTCCGTCGGTGGAGAGGCGAACGTCGTAGCCCTCGAGCCGCAGCGAGCGGACGAGCACGTCCGCGATGTCGTCGTCGTCCTCGACCACGAGGACACGTGGCGCGCGCGCGTAATCGGTCATCACAACAGCGATGTTACGACGCCAAAGGCCTCTGTCGGCCGATATTTATTGCCGGTTGAAAAGAGACCCTCGCGCGCCCCGCCGCTTCAAGCGCCGATCGTTCGAAGGCATCCGCGCCTGCACGTCGAATTGCGGCTGCGATGGCCCCAAGATCGAGGACGAGAACGCGCGCGTCGACGCGAGCCAGAAGCACGCCGCGGAAGAACACACGCAGACTGGGTTCCAGGAGGCGTTCGAGGCGCAAGCCTCGGACGCGACTGGCGTTTGACCAGCGCTCGCTCGACGTCATCGGGCTCGGTCTGGTCGCGCTCGCCGTTTTCATGGGCTGCGTGCTGTACGCGCACTGGAACGGAGGCAGTGTCGGCAACGGCGCCGCGCTGGCGCTTGCGTGGACTTTCGGCAGGGTTCGCGACGGGGTGCCGGTGGCGCTGGCCGGCGCCGGTGCGATGCTCGTGCTGGCACCGATCATCGGCTCGCCGCGACCGCTGCGGGCGAGCCCGATCTTTCTCTTTGCGGCCTGCACGCTTGCGCTGGCCGCCAACACACTGTCCGTAGCGGGCCGCGCCACCGCGCACGGCTACTGGCAGCAGAGCTTCTTCGAGCACCGCGGCGGCATCATCGGCCAGGGCGAGCTGTGGCTGGCGACGCACTCCGTCGGCACGCTTGGCGCGAACCTGCTCGCGGTATTCCTTTTCAGCGCCGGCGTGATCCTGCTGAGCGGCGGCTCGCTCGCGCTGATGCTGCGCGCGGCCGGGTCCGGAATCGCCGATGCGACGCAGCGCATTCCGACCATATCGGTCACCGATCTGCGCCGCGCGCGCCAACCGCGCCTGCGCGATGAGATCGCGCCGATCGTCCCGCCCGAGGCCGACGGGCGCGAGCTGATCGTGCGTGCCGGCCACGTCGAGGCTCCGGCGAACGACCCCAGCGAGTTCACCTTTTCGGATGGCGGCGAGCCCGACGTCGACGAGGCGCCCTTCGGCCCGCTGATCTTCCCGGCGAAGCCCGCAGGGGCGGAGCCGATAGAAGAAGACGAGGTCGTGGAGGCGAGCGAACCGCGGCAGCTCACGCCGCAGGGCCGCTTCCGCGCTGCGGTGACCGACGATCCGAGCTTCGAGTGGCGGCTGCCGCCGGTCAACCTGCTGACGCGCTCGAGCGCCGAGCAGACGCGTCCTGACACGGCCGGGCAGGCGAAGATCGCGGCGCGCCTCGTCGAGGCGCTCGGGCATTTCGGCGTGCAGGCGAGCGTCGTCGGGACCGTCGCCGGACCGCACATCACGCGCTATGAGCTGCGGCTCGCACCGGGGATCAAGGTCGCGAAGGTCGCGGCGCTGAAGGACGATCTTGCGTACGCGCTTGCGGCAACCGACGTGCGGATCCTCGCGCCGATCCCGGGCAAGCAGGCGGTCGGCGTCGAGGTGCCGAACGCGAAGCGGCGGATCGTGCGTCTCGGCGACGTCTACCAGGACCCGCCCGAGGATTGGTCACCGCTGGCGGTCTGGCTCGGCAAGGACGTCGCCGGCCGAGCGATCGGCGCGGACCTCGCGAAGATGCCGCATCTGCTCGTCGCCGGCACGACGGGCGCGGGGAAGTCGGCCGCCGTCAACTCGATGCTCGCGAGCATCCTGCTGCGCGCCAGCCCACATGAGGTGCGCCTCGTGCTGGTCGATCCGAAGCAGGTCGAGCTGAACCATTACGACTCGATTCCGCACCTGCTGACGCCGGTCATCACGAGCCCGCGGATGGCGGCTAACGCGCTGATGAACCTGGTGCGCGAGATGGAGCAGCGCTACGGGATCATGTCGATCGCCCGGACGCGCTCGCTGATCGAGCTGAACCGCCACCGCGCGGGGCGGGGCGAGCCGCCGCTGCCCTACATCCTCTGCGTGATCGACGAGCTCGCCGACCTGATGATGGTCGCGCCCGCCGATGTCGAGGACTCGATCATCCGCCTGGCGCAGAAAGCGCGTGCCGTGGGAATTCATCTTGTGCTCGCGACCCAGTCGCCGCGCGTCGACGTGATCACGGGAATGATCAAGGCCAACGTGCCGTCGCGGATCGCTTTCGCGGTCAGCTCGCAGATCGATTCGCGGGTGATCCTCGACCAGAACGGGGCGGAGTCGCTGCTGGGGGCGGGGGACATGCTGTTCGCTCCGATCGGCAGCTCGAGCGCGCAGCGGATCCAGGGCGCCTACGTCGATGAGGCGCAGGTGGCGGCGCTGACCGATCACTGGCGCCGCCAGGGCGAGCCGGAGCTGCGCGTCGAGCTGCTCGACGAGGTCGAGCCGGTGGCCGCGGAGGGTGTGGAGAACGACGGCTTCGATCCCGACGAGGACCCGCTGCTGGCGCAGGCGATCGAGCTGGTCGTCGAGATGGGTACGGCATCGACGTCGATGCTGCAGCGCCGTCTGCGGCTCGGCTACACGCGCGCGGGACGGTTGATCGACATGCTCGAGCGCCGCGGGATCATCTCCGGCTACGAGGGCTCCAAGCCGCGTCAGGTACTCGTCACGGAGGCGGACCTGCCGCGCGCACTTGCTGCCCTCGAGAGCCGCGCGCCGACGCCGGCGCGAGCCGGTGAGCGCGCGGGGCCAGGCGACGACGACGCCCTCGCTTAGCAGGGCTCGCGGAGGCGCTGCGAGCGTCCGGAGCGTGCCGACGGCGCCGGTAGGCTTTCCCCAGCGATGACGGATATCGGACCCATGCTCCGCGAGGCGCGGATGCAAGCCGGACTCGACATCGACGACGTCGAGCAGCGCACGAAGGTCCGCGCGAAGTACCTGCGCGCGCTCGAGAACGAGGAATGGAGCCTGCTCCCCGGCACGGCGTTCACGAAGGGCTTCCTGCGCTCCTACGCGGACTTGCTCGGCCTCGACGCGAGGCTGCTGATCGACGAGTACAAGCGTCAGTGGGAGGAGCCGCACGAGCTCGACGTCAACCCGGTGCGACCGACGATCGGTCCCGAGGTTCGCGATCGCAGACGAGCGCGACGCGGGCGCTGGCTCGTGTTGAGCGCGTCGGTTGTCGTGATCGCCGTGGCGTTCGTGCTGATTGGTCACCTGTTCGGGACCGCCAGCACGTCGGGCGGGGATGGCGGTGGCAGCGCGCTCGGTCCCACCAGCAGCGGGCCGACCGGTGTAACCACCGCGGCCGTGGCGAGCTGCGCCCAGACAGCCGGCGGTGGCGTGCCGCGCGGCTGCGTCTCGCTGCGGATCGAGCCCGCAGCCGCCGTGTACGTCTGTCTCGTGGGCGACAAGCGGATCCGGATCGACGGACACAAGCTGGCGCGCGCCGCCGGTCCATTCCACGCGCACGAGTTCGTGCTGACGCTCGGGAGCGACGCGGCAACGCTCGTCGTCGACGGCCGGCGGCGAACGATCGCGAAGGCGTCAGGAGCGCTGCGCTACGCGATCACCACGAAACGGCTGGCGCGGGAGGTCGCTCCGAAGCAGCTCGGCTGCAGGGCATGACTGCGCGCGCGGCGATCGTCGTCACCGGTACGGAGCTGCTGGGAGGGCGCGTCAGCGACCGCAACGGCCCGTGGCTTGCAGAGCGCCTGTCGCAGCTGGGAGTCGACCTGGCGCACGTCACGATCGTCGGTGATCGCGCTGCGGACATGCTGGCTGCGCTCGAGTGGTGCGCGGTGAGCGGCATCGAGCTGGTCGTCACGAGCGGCGGCCTCGGACCGACGGCCGATGACCTGACGGCGGCGGTGGTTGGCACCTTCTGTGGCCGCGAAATGGTGCTCGACGCGGAGCTCGAGGAGCGGATCGCCGAGATCCTGCGGCCGCTGCGTAGCCGCTGGCCGGACCTCTCGGAGGAGACGATTCGCGCCTCGAACCGCAAGCAGGCGATAGTGCCGGCGGGCGCTGTCGTGCTCGATCCTGTGGGCACGGCGCCCGGGCTCGTCGTGCCCCCGGCAGACGGGCAGCAGGGACCGACCGTGGTGGTCCTGCCGGGGCCGCCGCGCGAGCTGCAACCGCTCTGGAGCGCTGCGACGCAGACCGATGCCTTTGCGCGCGCGGTCGCTGGGCGGAGGGTCTACGAGCAGCAGATGCTGCGCCTGTACGGGCTCCCGGAGTCGCAGATCGCGGAGACGCTGCGCGCGGCGCAGGCGTCGGGCGTCGATCTCGGGCTGCTCGAGGTGACGACCTGCATGCGCCGCGCCGAGATCGAGGTCGTCTCCCGCTACGAGGTGGAGCACGCGGACGTCTACGAGGCCTTTGCGACCGTCGTCCGCGAGCGCCATCCCGACACGCTCTACTCTGAGGATGGGACGAGCGTCGACGATCACGTGGCGACCCTGCTGCTCGCCCGGAAGCTGACGGTTGCCGCGGCCGAATCGTGCACCGGCGGACTGGTTGCCGCACGCCTGACCGACCGTCCGGGCGCCTCGGTCTATGTGCTCGGCGGGATCGTCGCCTACTCGAACGAGGTCAAGGAGGCCGTGGCCGGCGTGCCGCACGCAACCCTGGTGGAGTTCGGTGCGGTCTCGGCGGAGACTGCGCTGGCGCTCGCTGACGGAGCGCGTGAGCGCCTTGGCGCGGACCTCGCCGTTGGCGTGACCGGAATTGCCGGTCCGGGCGGTGGGACGGCGGAGAAGCCTGTTGGCCTGGTCTGGGTCGCCGTCAGCTCGCGCGACGGCGCTCGTATCGTGCGTCAGGCGCGCATGCCGGGGGGCCGGGCCGACATCCGCGAGCGTACGACGACGCTGGCGTTGCACCTGTTGCGCCGGCTGCTGCTCGGCGAGAGCGACCCGCTTGGCGGGGTGCAAGAGAGCCCTGATCGCGACGCACGAGACTGATCCTGCCGGGCGGCGATGAGCACCAACGGTGATCGTGGGCGACTGTTCGTAGCTGCGAGCCTGCCGGATGGCGTGCGCGCCGAGTTGGCGCGTTGGGCGCGGCTGGCGGCGGTAGGACGCCTCGGGGTGCGCCGCCTCGAGCCGGAGACGCTCCATCTCACGCTCTGCTTTCTCGGCGATCAACCGCTGTCGTGCGTCAGCGAGCTGGCCGGCGTGCTGGGTGGCGCCGTCGAGGCCGTTGCCGGCATCGGGGAGCTGGCGCTGGGCGCGCCGGCCTGGCTGCCGCCACGGCGCCCGCGTGCGCTGGCCGTCGAGATCGGCGACCCGGAGGGCGCGCTGCGCTCGCTGCAGGGGCTGCTGGCCGCCGACATCGCCGCGACGATCGACTGGCAGCCCGGAACACAGCGCTTTCGCCCGCACGTGACGGTTGCGCGGATGCGACCGGCGAGCACCCGTTTGGGCACAGGCGAGCGGCCGGGGGAGCTCGTGCCGACGCCACAACTCAGCTTCGCCTGCGAGAAGGTCGTCCTGTTGGCGTCGCACCTGGAGCGCGAGGGTGCGCGGTATGAGGAGTTGGCGAGCGTCGGGGGCTGGTGAAAGCCGGGGTCGGAAAGCCTGGGTCTCGAAGCCTGCGATCGCGCCGTTCCGTCCGCGCTCGGGCGTAGCTTGACCGAACAGACATTCGGCCGACAGGGAGCTTTGATGACCGTGACAGAAGACGAGAAGGCGGCGAAGGCCAAGGCCGCTGCGCTGCAGGGTGCGCTCAGCCAGATCGAGCGAGAGTTCGGCAAGGGCTCGGTCATGCGGATGGGCGATGAGGGCGCACAGGTACGCTGCTCGGCGATCCCGACAGGAGCGCTGTCGCTCGACCTCGCGCTCGGCATCGGCGGCGTCCCGCGTGGCCGCATCGTCGAAGTCTTCGGTCCTGAGTCCTCGGGCAAGACGACGCTCATCTACCACGTGCTCGCCGAGGCGCAGAAGCTCGGTGGGACCTGCGCGTTCATCGACGCCGAGCACGCGATGGACCCGCTCTACGCGGGTCGGATCGGCGTGAACATCGACGAGCTGCTCGTGTCTCAGCCCGACTACGGCGAGCAGGCACTCGAGATCGCGGACATGCTCGTGCGCTCCGGCGCTGTCGACGTCGTCGCGATCGACTCGGTCGCTGCGCTGACGCCGCGCGCTGAGCTCGAGGGCCAGATGGGAGACCAGAGCGTCGGCCTCCAGGCGCGAATGATGTCGCAGGCAATGCGCAAGCTCGCCGGCAACCTCAACCGCACGCAGACGCTGTGCATCCTGACGAACCAGATCCGCGAGAAGATCGGGGTGATGTTTGGCTGCTTCCACTACTCGACACGGGTGGTGTTAGGAGACGGAACGACGGAGAAGATCGGCAAGATCGTCAACCAGCGTCGCGACGTCGAGGTCATGTCGATGGACCCGGCGACCGGCAAGATCGCGCCGCGCAAGGTCGTTGGGTGGTACGACAATGGAGACACCGACGAGTGGCTCTCATTCGAGGTGGAGGCCGGCGGCGGGTCGGGCAGGCGGAAGTTCTCCTGTACGCCGAACCACCTGATCTTCACGCCGGATGGCGAGCGTCCGGCTGGGGAGATCCTGGAGGGCGACGAGGTGCTCGTCGCCGTCAAGCAGTACGCCCTGAGTGACGATCAGATGAAGCTGATCATGGGCAGCCTGCTCGGCGACGGGTCGCTGCGCTACGCCTCAGATCACAACGTCGCGTTCCGGGTCGGCCACGGCGAGCGTCAGCGGGAGTACTGCGAGTGGAAGCGGGCGATGCTCGAGCCGTTCGCTAACCGCATCGGACGCACCGGAAGCGGCATCGGCTTCGACACGATCCCGATGCGCCAGCTGTCGGTGCTGCACGACGCCGTCTATGCCGTCGATGGGCGCCGCACCGTCAGCGACTCGCTAATCGAGCAGCTCGACGAGCGAGCGATCGCTGCGTGGTATTGCGATGACGGGACATTCGGTGGCAGCTACGCTCGCTGGGGAAACGGAAAGCCCAGCATCTGCGCCAAGGCGCTGAGCCGCGAGGACCGGGAACGTCTTGCTCAACGCTGCGAGGAACTGGGGATGGGCCGGCCCACAGTCACCGAGCGCGATCTACTGTGGAGTGGGGAGCGGGCACGACTCTTCCACGAAAAGATCGCCCCGTACGTCCATCCTTCGCTCAACTACAAGCTCCACCCTGACTTCCGGGGACGCTTTGCCTGGGACGCGCGCGAGACCGGCGACTTCAATATGGACCTCACGAGCCGTACATCGCTCCGGCCCGTCGCTGGTCGTGTGGTGCGCCGCTACCGCAAGCCAGTCCCGAGCGCCGAGAACGCCCGGCCCAGCCAACGCAAGCGCTACGACCTCCAAGTGGAAGGGAATCACAGCTATCTGGTGGACCATGTCGTTGTCCACAACTCACCAGAAACGCAGCCCGGCGGGCGCGCGCTGAAGTTCTACGCGTCGCAGCGGCTCGACATCCGGCGGATCGAGACGCTGAAGGACGGCACCGAGGCGGTCGGCAACCGCGTGCGCGTGAAGGTCGTCAAGAACAAGGTGGCGGCGCCGTTCCGTCAGGCCGAGTTCGACATCGAGTTCGGTAAGGGGATCTCGACCTCGGGCTGTCTGATCGACCTGGGGATCGAGCACAACGTCGTCACCAAGTCGGGCTCGTTCTTCTCCTACGGCGAGGAGCGGCTCGGGCAGGGACGCCACAACGCCAAGGTCTACCTTGACGACAATGTCGCGATCGCGAAGGAGATCGAGGAGCGGATCTATGCCGCGCTCGGCGTGAACGACTCGCTCGTCGAGGAGATCACCCATTCGGGTACAGGCACCCAGTCGGGTACAGGCGGCGACGTTGTCGCGCCCATGCCGGCGGCGGCACCACCCGTCGCGGCGGTAGGGGACGATGAGGAGCCGCTCGACTTCGAGAAGGAGGCAGCTGCGATCACGGCCAGCGACGAGCGGGCCGCGTAGTGCCGGCGGCCTGGCCCCCGCGACCGGGCATGCCGCAAGACCAGGCAGTGCCGGTGTCCGAGCCGGCTGGCGCGCACGGTGACGAGCCGGGCGACCCTCTGACAGACGCGCTTGCGCGCTGCTACTCGCATCTTGCGCGGCGCGAGCACAGCGCCGCCGAGCTGCGCGAGCGGCTCGGGCGGGCGCGCGTCGACGAGGAGACGGCCGAGCAGGCGATCGCGATCGTCATCGAGCAGGGCTACCTGAGCGACGAGCGCTACGCGCGGCTGCTCGCCGAGGACCGTCGCAACATCGACGGCTGGGGAGTGGCGCGGATCCGCGACCGGATGCAGCGCGCCGGGCTCGATCCCGGCCTGATCGAGAGCACGCTCGCCCCGTTCGACGAGGCGAGCGAGTGTCGTGCGGCCGTTGAGCTTCTACGCCGGCGCTTTTCGACGCCGCCCGACAACGCTCGTGACCGGCAGCGAGCCTTCGCGCTGCTCGTGCGCCACGGGTTCGAGTACGAGGTCGCTTACGACGCGATCCGCAGGCACGAGGCAGACGCGGCCGCCTAGACCCTGGACCAGCCGACGGTTTCAGAGATATGGGGCGATCAGCGAGAGGTCGGCGGCGCTCAGACGGTCGTTGGCTGAGGCGTACTGGTGCCAGAACGGGTAGATCAGTGGCGGGCGGCTGACGGCCTCGAGCCGCGAAAGCTCGTCGTCGGTCAACTCGAGTGACGCAGCCCCGAGATTGTCGGCCAGTTGTGTCTCGGTGCGCGCCGCGGTGATCACCGTCGAAACACCTGGCCGCGTGAGCAGCCAGCCAATCGCTACCTGCGCCGGCGACACGCCGCGGTCCTCGGCGACCGCGACGAGCGTCTCGATCGTGTCGTAGAGCTTGTCCTCGTCGTAGACCGGTGGCTCGCTCCACTCGCCCGCGAGACGTGCGCCATCAGGTGGGGCCTGGCCCCGACGGTACTTGCCTGACAGCAGGCCGCCGGCCAGCGGACTCCAGATCAGCAGTCCGAGCCCTTGATCGAGTGCCGAGGGAACGATCTCGTACTCGGCCGAGCGCTCCTGCAGCGACATGTACACCTGCTGGCTGACGAAAGCCGGCAGGCGATCGCGCTCCGCGATGCCCAGCGCCTTCATCACCTGCCAGCCGGCGAAATTGGAACAGCCCACATAGCGCACCTTGCCGGCTTGCACGAGGTGCTCCAGCGCGCCGAGCGTCTCCTCGAGCGGGGTCTGGCCGTCCCACTCGTGGACCTGGTAGAGGTCGATGTGGTCGGTCTGGAGACGGCGCAGGCTTGCCTCGCAGGCCTCGATCAGGTGGTGTCGCGACAGCCCCGCATCGTTGGGCCCCGGGCCCATCTCGAAGCGCGCCTTGGTGGCGATCAGCAGCTGGTCACGACGGCCCTTGACCGCTTCCCCGACGACCTCCTCGGACGCACCGTCCGAGTAGACGTCGGCGGTGTCGATGAGGTTCACCCCGGCGTCCAGTGCCATGTCGATCTGACGTCGCGCGCCGTCGAGATCGATCTCGCCAACGTCGCGGAACTTGCCGCTACCAGCGAAGCCCATCGTTCCAAGGGTGAGCTCGGAGACGCGTAGCCCCGAGCGGCCAAGCTGGCGGTATTTCATGCTGCTCCTCGCCGTGGTGTTTGCGATGCAGCCTAGCGATGCGCGTCAGGCTGGTTCCCGACGCTGCAGGCTAGCTGCTGGCGGCGCTTCTAGCCGCCACCGAGGAGGTGCGTGCGCAGCCAGGCGTTGGTGAATGCGCTGCGGCCGTCGCTGCGGGCGAGGAGCGCGATGAAGTCGTCGAGTCGCGGATAGCGTGGAGCGAGCGTCTGCGCGTCGGCGAGGAACAGCTTGCCCCAGTGTGGTCGCGGCTCGAAGGGCGCCAGCGCGGCCTCGACCTCCACGAGCACCCGCTCGACCGCTGCCTGCTCGCGCCGCCAGGTGAAGTGGATCGCGACCGTGTCCTGCTGATACTGGGGACTCAGCCACAGATCGTCGGCCGCGACGGTACGGATCTCGCTCACCAGTAACAGCGGTCTGATGATCCTGGCGCGTGCTCGCACCGCCTCGAGTGCCGCAACCGCGTGCCGGCGCGGCACGTGGTACTCCGACTGGATCTCCTCGCCACTACTGGGCGTAAAGGCCATGCGGAAGTGCGGCAGTCGCTGCGACCATGGACCGGGCGAGTCGAGCTGCGGCGTGCAGTTGTCGGGGTCGACCCCGGCGATCATGTGCTGCTGAGCGCGCGCCGCCACGGCGCCGAAGAGGTCGTCGCCGAGTGACTCGGGCGCACCATTCACGATCGTCTTGACCCACACGCCGCCCGGCGCCTCGTCCCACAGGGTGAACACGCTGACGCTGTAGCCGGAGCTCGTGATCTCCTCGAAATGTGCAAGCAGCGTGTCCCACGCGAGCCCGTCGAAGGCCCGCTGGCGCACCTCGTAGCCTGGCTCGATGTCGAGCGTGAGTCGCGTGACGACGCCGAGCGCTCCAAGCGACACGACAAGGCCGTTGAAGTCCTCGTCGTCGCGTGACGCGCTGCGGACCTCACCGTCTGATGTGACCAGCTCAAGCGCGGCGACCGACGTCGCGAGGTTGCCGTTCCCATCGCCCGACCCGTGGGTCGCGGTCGCCACCGCGCCCGCCACACAGATCTGCGGCAGCGACGCGAGGTTTGCAAGCGCCATGCCCTCGTCCTCGAGCGCCTGTGCCAGCTCGCCGTAGCTGAGCTGTGCTCCGAACGAGACGGTCCCAGCAGCGCGGTCGATCGACAGCTCGGTTGGCATCCGCTCGAGGCTCAGCAGCTCCTTGGCGTCGACTATCGCGGTGAACGAGTGCCCCGATCCAAGCACGCGCAGTTCCGGCGCCCTCGAGACGATCTCCTGGACCTGCTCGAGCGAAATTGGGCTATGGACCTTGCTCGCGCGGTACCTATAGTTGCCCGCCCAGTTGTTCTTGCGCATGGCGAGACCTTAATGCCGAAGCGCAGAGCGCAACCGCATCTGAGCGGGGCCAATTCTCAGGCAATCGGGTGCGCCTGGCGGTGAAGCGAGCGAAGGGCTGACTCGGCACTCAGCGTACGACGTATCGTCGTGCTCACTCGCTAACGAGCCCACGGTTCTCGTCCGATGCTGGGCTCATGAGACGTAGGGCTGTCGAGGCCGAGCCGGTGGCGCTGACGCGCCAGCTCGCGGAGCTTTTGGAGGGTGCCAGACCGACTCGGCGCAAGGCCGGTCACGTTCGCGTGGACAAGTTGGAGGTTCACCGCCTCGTCGAGCGACTCAACAGTGCGACCGGTGCGCCGATGCGTCGCGACTGGCGAGGACGTGTGAGCGCAAGCGACACTTCGCCGCTTCTCGCCGCCGCGAATGAGACGCGCGAAGCCGTCGCGCGAGCTCCGCAGCTCCTGTTCACCGACGACGTGCTGCTGGGCTCCGAGCGCGCCGAACATCTCGCGACGAGGCTCCGCCAAGCGACCGCATAGATACCGCTCGTGTGAATCTCCACGCCGCCGCGCTCGCAAGCTGCTCATGGACCGTGTCGCGGACGACCAGCTGTACGCTGTGGCGCATTCCCAGCGCTCAGAAACGCATAGCTGCTCGTCCACGATCGTGAGCTGATCCACCTGTCAATGCGCTACCACGTCACGACGTTCGGGTGCCAGATGAACGAACACGATTCCGAGCGGATGCGCGGCATGCTCGACGCGCTCGGCTATCAGGAGGCCGGCACGCGCGAGGACGCCGACCTGATCCTGTTCAACACGTGCTCGATTCGCGAGACCGCCGACAGCCGGTTGGTCGCACACCTCGGCGAGGCGAAGCGACTCAAGCGCGAGAATCCCGAGCGCATCGTCGGCGTCGGCGGCTGCTGGGCGCAATCGCTGAAAGACGAGGTCTTCGAGCGCTTCCCGTTCGTCGATGTCGCTTTCGGCCCGGGGCAGGTCAACCGGCTCGCCGACTTCCTGCTCAGCGACAACCTGGGTGCGCAGGGCTACTTCGAGTTCGAGTCGTTCACAGGCGATTTGCCGGCGAAGCGGCTGCGCGCGGTTCAGGGCTGGCTTCAGGTCAGCGTCGGCTGCAACTGCCGCTGCTCCTACTGCATCGTTCCCTCGACGCGGGGGCGCGAAGTGAGCCGCGCCCTCGCCGATCTCGTCGCGCAGGCGCACTCGATGGCCTCCGACGGCGTCCGCGAGCTCACACTTCTGGGGCAGAACGTCAACTCCTACGGACGCGATCTGCGGCCCGAGCGGGCGACGTTCGCCGAACTGCTCCGCCAGATCGATGATGTGCCCGGGATCGAGCGTATTCGCTACACCAGCCCGCACCCCAAGGACATGCGCGAGGATGTCGTGCGCGCACACGCCGAGCTCGCATCGCTCTGCGAGCACATTCACCTCCCCCTGCAGTCGGGCTCATCGCGGATCCTGCGCGCGATGCGACGCACCTACGATCGTGAGCGCTACCTCGACCGCGTGGCGCTGATTCGCGAGCATGTGCCGGACGTATCGCTTACGACCGACATCATCGTGGGCTTCCCCGGCGAGACCGAGTCGGACTTCGAGCAGACGCTCGAGGTCGTCGATCGGGTCAGCTACGACGGTGCGTTCACGTTCATCTTCTCGCCACGGCGTGGGACGCAAGCCGGCGAGCTGACCGATGGCCTCGTGCCGCACGAGGTCAAGGTCGCACGGCTGGAGCGGCTTGTCGAGCTGGTGCAGCGGCGCGCCCGTGAGCGCGCCGAGCGCTTTGTCGGCCGGACCGTCGAGGTGCTCGTCGAGGGCGCAAGCCGCACGGACCCCGACCGGCTTCGCGGCCGCAGCCGGCACAACAAGGTCGTGAACTTCACTGGTCTCGCGCGCCCCGGGGACCTGGCGCAGGTCGACATAACGTCGGCGACGAGCCAGACGCTGGCAGGGGATGAGCGGATCCTGACGCGGGCGGCCGCGCCGGCGTAGACGGCGCCGGCCGCTAGAGCTTGTTGGACTGAGCGCGCTCGAAATCGCGAGCGATGCGCTCGCCGCCGAGCAAGCGCATGCCGCGCGCCGAGAGCTCCGGTGCGAGTGATGCGATCGCGGCGCCCGCGCGCAGCGCCAGCGGCGCCACCTCGATCTCGCCGACGTCGTCGCGGATCGCGCGGACGACCGCCGCAGCGACCTGGTCGGGCCGTCGCGTCCCAACGCCACGCGGCAGCTTCACGCCCGCGTCGGCGTACATCCCGGCGTCGGCGACGAAGCCCGGAAGAACCAGCGAGACGCCGACGGCGGTCCGCGCCAACTCGGCACGCAGGGCGAGAGAAAATCCGCGCAGTCCAAACTTTGTCGCGCAGTAGATCGACGCCCCACCGGTCGCGGCCTTGCTCTGGAGCGAGCCGATGAACACGATGTGGCCGCTGTTACGCTCCGACATCTGTGTGATCACGCCGCGCGCCAAGGCGATCGGCGCCCGGAGGTTCACGGCGATGGCGGCGTCGATGCGGGCCGGATCGACCGTCGCGAGACGGCCGCTTGCCGGCAGCACGGCGTTCGCGATCAGGATGTCGACGCGGCCCGACGCAGCCAGCAGCTGCTCGGGGGCTTGCGCCAGCGCCAGGTCCGACACGATCGCCTCGGCCCCCAGCTCGCTGGCGAGCGAGTCGAGGAGATCCTTGCGTCTGCCAGTCAGGATCAGCTCCGCGCCCTCCTGCGCGAGCCGGCGCGCGAGCGCCCCGCCGATGCCGCCGCTGGCGCCGGTGAGGAGGGTCCGGGCGCCTTTGATCTCGAGGCCTTGCGCCATCGCCGGTGACGATACTGAGAGCATGGAACGGCGCATCATCGCCCTGTTCGGGCCCACGGGGGTGGGTAAGACCGCGATCGCGATCGCCTTGGCGTCGCGGCTGCGCGACAGCGGGGAGCGCCCGGTCGCGGTTTCGGCTGATGCGCTTCAGCTCTACAGGGGTCTCGAGCTACTCACCGCCGCGCCGACCGCTGGCGAGCGCGCGTCGCTCGAGCACCAGCTCGTGGCGTGCTTCGCGGTGAGCCAGCGCGTCAGCGTCGCGCGCTACGCCCGCCTGGCACACGAGCGGATCGATGCGCTGCTCGCCGAGGGAGCGACGCCGATCGTCGTCGGCGGCACCGGTCTCTATCTTCGCGCCGCGCTCGCCAACCTCGAACTGGCTCCAGCGCCGCCGCCGGGCGTGCGCGAGCGCTGGGTAGCACGCCTCGCCGAGATCGGGTCGGAGGCCCTGCATGCGGTTCTCGCCGAGCGGGCACCGGCGAGCGCGGCGAAGATCGCGCCGGCCGACCGGCATCGGATCGTGCGCGCTCTTGAGCTTCACGAGGTCGGCGCTTTGACACCGCCGCGTGGCGCCTCGCAGCTGTGGAGCGCCGAGATGCGCCACCCGACACGCCTGATCGGCCTCGTGATGGAGCGTGAGGCGCTTTACGCTCGGATCGATGCGCGCGTCGAGGAGATCGTCGCCTCGGGCGCGCGCGCCGAGGTCGAGGCCGCTGTACGCGACGGCGCGTCGGCCACGGCGAGCAAGGCGCTCGGCTTCCAGGAGCTCCTGGACGGCGACATCGAGGCACTCAAGCGGCGCACGCGCAACTACGCACGCCGGCAGCTCACGTGGATGCGCAAACTGCCGGACGTCGAGATCGTCGACGTCACCGGCCGGTCGCCCGACGAGGTGGCAGCCGCGCTGCAATGATCGCCGCTCCACGAGGCGAGGCGAACGGAGGGGCGTGCAGTTCGAGAAATGGCAGGCGCTCGGCAACGACTATCTGATCGTTGAGGCAGCGGCGCTGCCGTGGGAGCTGACGCCGGTCCGTATCAAAAGAATCTGCGAGCCGCACCTCGGCGTCGGCGCCGACGGCATCCTGCTGCTCGAGCGCACCGACGATCCGCGCTACGTGGCGACTCTGCGGATCTTCAACCCGGACGGCTCGGAGGCGGAGCTTTCCGGTAACGGCTCGCGCGAAGCGGTCATGTACCTCCGCCGGCGCGGCTACACCGACCAAGACGAGTTCGCGATCCTTACAGCGGCTGGGCCGATCCGACCCCTGATAACGGGACCGGACACGTGTAGGGTCGACATCGGCCAGGTCGCGACGGTCTCGAAGGACTTCCCCTCGGGACCGCCGGACGGGCGCGGTGAGCTCGAGGCGGATGGACGCCGCTGGCGCTTCCAGCACGTCTCCGTCGGCAACCCGCAGTGCGCGATCGCCGCGGAAGACGTCGAGCAACTCGACCTCCAGGCGATCGGTCCCGCGATCGAGCGCCACGCGTTGTTTCCCAACCGCACGAACGTGTCGTGGTACACAGCGCTTCGGCCGGCCGCGATTCGGGCACGGATCTTCGAGCGCGGCGTAGGGGAGACGATGTCCTCGGGAACCGGTGCGATCGGTGCTGCGGTCGCTCACCACCTCGCTGGTGGCGAGCGACGGATAACGGTCGTACTCGACGGCGGCGAGCTCGAGGTCGAGATCAGCGTGGACATGAATGTCACACTGACTGGCTGGGCAGTGCCCGTCTACACGGGCACCCTCACCGATGATTTCGTCAAGGAGTTACATGAGACACAGTGATCGCCTGGAGCGGATCCCTCCGTACCTGTTCGCCCAGCTGGAGCGCAAGATCGCGGACAAGCGCGCGGCCGGTGTCGACGTGATCACGCTCGCCATCGGCGACCCGGACACGCCGACCTACCCGCCGATCGTCGAAGCGGCGCAGCGTGCGCTCGCCAACCCGACGACCCACACCTACCCCTCGAATCGCGGCCGTGAGGAGTTTCGCCACGCCGTTTCGATGTTCTACGCCCGTCGCTTCGGCGTGGAGATCGACTTCGATGGCGAGGTCATGCCGGCGATCGGCGCAAAGGAGTGCATCTTCAATCTCAACCTCGCCTTCCTCGATCCCGGTGACGTCGCGCTCGCCGCCGATCCGGGCTATCCGGTCTACACGGGCGGCCCGCTGCTCGTCGGCGCCGAAGCGGTGCGGATGCGACTCGTGCCCGAGCTGGGCTTCATTCCGGACCTTGACGCGATCGACGCCGCGACGCGCAAGCGGGCGCGCATCTTGTTCGTCAACTACCCGAACAACCCGACCGGCGCCGTCGTCGCGGAGGGCTTTTTCGAGCAGCTCGTGGAGTTCGGCGCCGCGAACGACATCCTGATCGTCCACGACAACGCGTATTCGGAGACGACCTACGACGGCTACGTCGCGCCCTCGTTCCTCGCCACCCCGGGTGCGAAGGAGGTCGGCGTCGAGGTCTTCTCGCTCTCCAAGGGCTACAACATGACCGGCTGGCGCTGCGCGGCGATCGTCGGCAACCGCAACGCCATTGCGTCCTACTGGCGGCTCAAGACGAATGTCGACTCGGGCCTCTTCGAGGCCGTACAACTCGCTGGGGCGGCGGCGCTGCAACCATCGCTCGACGTCTACGTGCGCGGGATGAACCAGGTCTATCAGCGCCGGCGCGATCTCGTCTGTGACGCTCTCGCACGGATCGGCGTCAACGTCACACGACCGCGCGGCACGATCTACATCTGGGCGCCCGTGCCGGGCGGGTTCGACAGCGCGGCCGCCTACTGCGAGTACGTGCTCGAAGAGGCGGCGGTCGTTCTCTCACCGGGTGGGGCCTACGGTCCCAACGGCGAGGGCTTCTTCAGGATCTCGCTCACGACGCCGGACGACCGGTTGAGCGCCGCGATCGAGCGACTCGGAAAGCTTGCGGCATGAGCACTGGACGCGCGCGCCAGCGCGCCGTTTGCATCGCTGCCCAGGCGACCCCGGCCGAGCTGCTCGAGCTCGAGGAGCTGCTGCGCACGGCCGGCGTCGCGGTTCTCGGGACGCTCGTTCAGCAGCGCGAGCGCCCGCACCCCCACAGCTATCTCGGGACGGGGAAGCTCGCCGAGTTGAAGCAGCTTGCCCAGCAGCTCGACGCGAACGTGATCGCCTGTGACGACGAGCTCACGCCGCGTCAGGAGCGCACGCTGGAGGCGGCGCTCGGCATTGCCGTGATCGATCGCACGGCGATCATCCTCGACATCTTCGCGCGACATGCGAACAGCGCCGACGGCAAGCTACAGGTCGAGCTGGCCCAGCTCGAGTACAACCTCGCCCGGATGCGCGGACTGTGGACGCACCTCGAGCGCCTGGGCGGTGGCGTCGGGACCCGCGGACCGGGCGAGGCGCAGATCGAGACCGATCGTCGGCTTGCGCGCAGCCGGATCGCCGCGTTGCGCCGGCGCCTGACCGACGTGCAGAGCACGCGCCGGGTGATGCGACGCGAGCGCGAGCGCTCGCAGGTCCCGCAGATCGCACTCGCGGGCTACACGAACGCCGGGAAGTCCTCGCTCTTGCACGCGCTCACGGGGGCCGACGTGTCGGTCGCCGACCGCCTCTTTCACACGCTCGACCCGACGACCCGGCACCTCGAGGTGAATGGACGCGACTATCTGCTCACAGACACGGTCGGTTTCATTCGCAAGCTGCCGCACCAGCTCGTCGACGCGTTTGCTGCGACGCTCGAGGAGACGCGGCGCGCCGCGCTGATCATCCACGTCGTCGATGCGAGTGCCGACGAGCAGGACCTCGAGGGGATGGTCGCGGCCGTCGAGGCCGTTCTCGAGGAGATCGGCGCCGGCGACGTTCCGCGGCTGCTCGCGCTCAACAAGGCTGATCTCCTGGACGAAGCGGCTCGTGCGCAGGCCTGGAGCGGGCGGCGCGACGCACTACTCGTCTCGGCTGAGAGCGGGGAAGGCCTCGACGCGCTGCGCGAGCGGATCGACGCCACGTTCGTGCGCATGCTCGAGCCGGTCGAGCTGCTCGTGCCCTACAGCGACGGTGGCCAGATCGCGGAGTTGCACGCGCTCGCCGGAGAGCTGCACCGCGAGGACACCGAGCAGGGAGTGCGCGTAACCGCGCTGCTGACGCCTGCCTCTGCCAAGCGTTTCGCCCGCTACAGCACCGCTGCGCCGAGCCGCAACGGCCGATGAGGCTCGAGTTCGCGAGGCTCACAGGGGACGCCGCCATGCCGACGCGCGCCTACCCCGGTGACGCGGGCCTCGATCTCTACAGCGCCGAGGCGGCGCGGATCGAGCCGGGTGAGCGCGCGAGCGTCGGCACCGGGGTCGCCGTCGCGATTCCAGACGGTCATGCCGGGCTCGTGCTGCCGCGCTCGGGCCTCGCGGCGCGGCACGGGATCGCACTCGTCAACGCGCCAGGCCTGATCGACTGCGGTTACCGCGGCGAGTTGCGTGTGCTGCTGCTCAACACGGACAGCAGCGAGTCGTTCGTGGTCGAGCCCGGCGACCGGATCGCGCAACTCGTAATCGTCTCGCTGCCGGAGGTCGAGCTGGCCGAGCGCGACGGGCTCGAAGACGCGGCTCGCGGAGCACGCGGATTTGGCTCGAGCGGGTAGCTGACTGGCTGTCGCGGCCCTGATTGTCTTCAAAGCCCGGCGGCATGCAGCGCATTGGCGTGTGCCGCGACTTCGAGCGTGTCGTCGAGAGCCACGAGATCGCCCGGCTCGACACCCAGGGCGCCGGCGATCAGCCAGTCGCAGAGCCAGCTGTTCTTTGGCAGCAGCGGACCGTGGACGTAAGTGCCGATGACGTTGCCGCTGCGCGCGCCCTCGAAGCCGCTACGGCCGTCGTTCCCATGCCCGCGGATCACGCGTCCGAGCGGCTCCTGGCCGGCCGCGAGCCTGGTCCGTCCGGCGTGGTTCTCGAAGCCGACAATCACCGCGTCGCCGAACGCGACCGCAATGTTCCCGATCAGGCGCGGACCGGCATCGCGGACCGTCACGACGTCCAGCAGCCCGACGCCCTCGACGTGTTCGTCGCCGATCTCATAGGAGCGTCCGAGGAGCTGGTAGCCGCCGCACACGCCGAGCACGATCGCGCTGCGCTCGGCGGCCGCGCGCAGCGCGTCGGACTTGTGCTCGACGAGGTCCGCCGCGCATCGCAGCTGGTCAGCGTCCTGCCCGCCGCCGATGTAATAGAGGTCGTGCTCGTCGCGCAGCGTGTCCCCGAGCGTGCTCGGCGTCAGGCGGAGCTCGATGTCCCGCCAACCGCAGCGCCGCTCGAGCATCAGCAGGTTGCCGCGGTCGGCGTAGATGTTCATCAGTTCGGGATAGAGCGCACAAACGCGGAGCGTGCGTGAGCTCATCGCGGAATTGCCTCGAGCAGGACCACCTGGCTCCCTACGTGCTCGGCGCTCGGCGGGACGCTCAGCAAGTCGCGGTAGGCAAAGCCGGCAGCGATCCCCTCGGCCGCGAGCGTCGCCGGCTCGAGCCGCGCGAGGGTCGTCACGTCGAGGGAAACGCTCCCGGCCGAGCCGTCGAAGGTGGTGCGCCGGCGCTCCAGCGCGACTTGCTCGCCGGTCTCGCGCAGGGCCGTCGGCGCGCTGGCGTAGCGAACGCCGCGATGCTCGACCACATCTGCGTCGAGCTCGACCTCGAACGGCTGGACGTCGAGGCCGAGCACCGCGAGCGCAAGTACGCCGCCAGCAGTCAGCGACGCGTGCGCACAGCGCAGGAAGGCGGGCCGATCCGCGAGCAGCTGTACGGTCTGCATCGCGACGATGCAAAGCGAGACTCGCGCCTCGAGCTCGAAGTAGCAGGCGTCCGCGCAGACCACCTCGACCGGCAGCCCGCGGCTGCGGCGGGTGAGCTCGGCCGCCAGCTCGTCGTCACGCTCGACTGCGATCATCGCGTGCGCACTCCGCGCGAGGTCGAGCGTCACGCGTCCCGTGCCGGCGCCGATCTCGAGGATAGTGCCGGTGCCTTGTGAGCGGGCAAGCTCGCGCCAGAGCGGCAGGTCTGCGCGATAAGCGCCGCACTCGAGGTCGTGCCAGATCACCGACGCCACGCTCACGTGCGCACCCATGAGCTCGTGGTCTGGCCGCGTTTGCGCAGCACCTCGCGCAGCTCGAGCATCGCGGTGTAGGTGGGGAGCGCATAGATCGTCGACTCGCCGGCGACGTCGAGCGCGACGTCGATGGCCCGCGAGAGATCCGACTCGACCGTGATGCGCTCGGGTGCCACGCCGGCGTACTTGAAACGCAAAGCCAGCTCGGAGCCGCGCGCGCCCGTGCACGTCAGCTGAGCGACGCTCGCGGCGAAGTCCTCGAAGTCGGCATCCCAGATCCAGGACACGTCGCGACCATCGGCGTCGCGGTCGTTGAGCACGCCGAGCATGTGATGCTCGCCCGGATCGAGTGCGATCGTGCGAACGATCTCGTTTGCTCCGGCCGGATTCTTCATCAGCATGATCTGTAGCTCACGGCCACCGACGCTCACGCGCTCGCCACGGCCGAACATCGGCGCTGCAGCTGCGAGGCCGTCGATGATCGCAGCGAGGGGTATGTCCAGCGCCGTCGCGAGCGCAGCCGCCGCGAGTGCGTTGTACACGTTGTAGAGACCCGGGAGCGATAGCTCGACCTCGCCCCTCCCGGCAGCGGTCCGCAGCTCGAAGCGCGCCGAGCGCACCCCATCGAGGCGGATCGCGTGGGCGCTGACCTGCGGTTGCGGGCGCCGCTGGCCGCAATTAGAGCATTCGTATACGCCGAGGTGCCCGATGTACACGCGCTCGTAGCGGTAGGCGCCGCCGCAGCGCCGGCACTGTTTGGAGTCCGCGGCGTGGGCGAGTCCGTCCGGCCGAGCCATGCTCTCATCCTCGATGCCGAAGTAGATCGGATCGCTCGCATCGGCGCCGAGGGCGGCGACCAGCGGATCGTCTGCTCCGAGCACGAGGCGCCCGGTCGCCTCGGCGACAACCGCCGCCCAGCGCTTACCGATCGTCTCCAGCTCCCCGTAGCGGTCGAGCTGATCACGGAAGAGGTTTGCGAGCACGATCACTCGCGGTCGCAGTGAGCCAGCAACGCTGGCGAGCCAGAACTCGTCAACCTCGAACAGGCCGAGCTCCGCAGGCGGCCCGCCGCTGCGCCGCCTCGCCAGCAGCGCCGAGGCGATGCCGCCGGCCATGTTTGCGCCGGCGAAGTTGTCGACTGTCGCGATGCCCGCGCGGGCGAGAATCGACCCGCTCAACGCAGCCGTCGTCGTCTTCCCATTGGTTGCCGAGATCACGACGCTGCCGCGCGGCAAGTCGCTGGCGAGGCGGTCGATCGCGGTCGGGTCCAGGGCGAGCAGGACTGTGCCGGGGAGGCTCGTCGCGCCGCGTCCCGTGAGGCGCGACGCGGCGCCCGCGGCGCGAGCGAGCGCTGCTTTCGCGGCGAAGAAGCTCATCGGGGTGGACGTTCCGCGGCGGTCAGCCGGTCCAGCCCTGCTCTGCCATGAACTTCTCGACCTCGAGCGGGCGATCGGTGACAACGTAGGCGTCGATCATCGCGCCGTCGGTGTTGATCGTGATCGAGAGGCCAGACGTCACGGGGCGTACCTTCGAAATCGGCGCGACCGGGCGGCCGGCGCCCATTCGCGGGGTCACGCGGCCGGTCGCGACCCGGTGGACCGCCGGATGCTCGGCCAGGCGGTCGAGCAGGCGCCTGTAGCCCTTTGTCGAGGAGTGCTTGTGATGTGTCTGCTTTGGGCTCATGGGTGAGCGGGCGACGAAGCCCGCCGAACCCATTATGCGCCGCGCCCAGGGTGGGGTCTCAACCGGCTACGCCGGCCTTGGCCCGCGCGGCGTTGCGCTTGCGGCGTCCGATCTGCGTGAGGATCACGAACGCCACGATGTCCGCCAGCACCCCGAGCAGGACGGCCGGCGGCGCCGAGAGCCCTCCGAACGGCAGCGATATCAGCTCTACGATGCCCGATCCGAGCGCAATGATCGCGATCACCAGTGCAGCCCCGATCACGATGCCGCGGATCCGGCGCAGGACGCCCGCGCTGCGCGCCGGCGCGATCAAACCCATCATCTGCAAGCCGAAGAGCTGACGCTTGCTTGGCGGCTCCTGACCGAGCTTCTCGACCGCGTCACGAAGATCGCCGGCGCGGCGCTCAGCCAGTGCGAGCGATGCGTCGGCCATGCGGCGGATTTGCATCCGCTCCTGGGGTCGTGACGCGGCGATCGCGCGCTGGAAGTAGCCGCGCGACGCCTCGGCGTCATAGCGCTCAGCCGCACGTCCGCCAAGAATCGCGAGAGCGACCGAGCGGTACTTGGTCTCCGCCTCGAGCTGCTCGTCGCTGCGCCCCTGCATCTCGAGCATCAGGTGCTCGGAAGCGCCGCTGCGCTGCTCCAGTCGCACCTGGCGTTGCTTCGGGGCCATACGGCCTAGTTTAGAGCGCAGCGCGGCGGGGCTTGGCCGCCGCCGTCCTCACGCACAGCGCTCGTGCGTTGCCGCTGATCACGCGCGAGCGCGGCGTGCCAGCTTGGTGCGATCGACCTTGGGCAGGGTCGCCTTGCGTAGCCGCACTGCTTCCGGCGTGACCTCAGCGCACTCGTCCGGGCGCAGCAGCTCGAGCGCCTGGTCCAGTGAGAGCTCACGGTGTGGGATCAGCCGCACCAGGACCTCGGCCGTTGACGAGCGGATGTTCGTCAGGTGCTTCTCCTTGCAGGGGTTGACGTCGAGATCGTCCGCGCGCGCGTTCTCGCCGACGATCATGCCCTCGTAGACGGCTTCGCCCGGGCCGACAAACAGCGTCCCGCGCTCCTGCAGGTTCATCAGTGCAAACTGCGAGGTCGTGCCGCTGCGATCGGCGACGAGAGCCCCGGTTGGCCGAGGGCGCAGCTCACCGGCCCAGGGCTCCCAGCGATCGAAGACGTGGTGGGCAAGGCCCGTGCCGCGGGTCTCGGTCAGGAACTCCGTTCGCAGCCCGATCAACCCGCGCGCCGGGACCAGGTACTCCATCCGCACCCAGCCGGTCCCGTGGTTCACCATCTGCTCGAGCCGTCCCTTGCGCAGCGCGATGAGTTGCGTGACAACGCCCACGTAGTCCTCGGGAACATCGATCGCGAGCCGCTCGACCGGCTCGTGGCGGCGACCGCCGATCTCCCGCGTCAGCACCTGCGGTTGTCCCACGGTCAGCTCGAAACCCTCCCGGCGCATCAGCTCGACGAGCACCGCGAGGGCGAGCTCACCCCGCCCCTGAACCTCCCACGCGTCGGGACGGTCCGTGTCGAGGACGCGGATCGAGACGTTGCCAACAGTCTCTTGATCGAGGCGTGCCTTGAGTGCGCGCGCGGTGAGCTTCGTCCCGCTGCGCCCGGCGAGCGGGGAGGTGTTAAGTCCGACGGTGATCGAAAGCGACGGCTCATCGACGCTGATCACCGGCAACGGACGCGGATCGTCCGGGTCGGCGAGCGTCTCGCCGATCGTCACCTCGGCGATACCGGCGATCGCGACGATCTCCCCGGGCCCCGCCTCGTCGGCCGGCACGCGGTCGAGCGCCTCGGTGACGTAGAGCTCGCCGATCTGCGCGCGCTCGATCGTGCCATCGGAGCGACACCACGCGATCGCCGCGCCACAGCGCGCGGTGCCGTGGCGAATCCGGCAGAGCGCGAGCCGGCCGACGTACGGGGAGGCATCGAGGTTCGTGACGAGCGCCTGAAACGGGTGGTCGGGCTCATACGTCGGCGCCGGGATGCGCTCCAGCAGAAGGCTCATCAGTGGCGCGAGATCGCTGCCGGGGACGCCGACGGTGAGCGAGGCCCATCCTGCCTTAGCGTTGGTGTAGACGATCGGAAACTCGATCTGCTCCTCGGTCGCGTCGAGGTCGATGAAGAGCTCGTAGACCTCGTCGACGACTTCGCTGATCCGCGCATCGGCGCGATCGACCTTGTTGACGACGAGGATCACGGGGAGGTGCGCCTCGAGTGCCTTGCGCAGCACGAACCGCGTCTGCGGCAGCGGTCCCTCGCTCGCGTCGACGAGCAGCAGCACGCCGTCGACCATCGTGATGCCACGTTCGACCTCGCCGCCGAAGTCGGCGTGACCAGGCGTGTCGACGATGTTCAGTTTGACGCCGTCGTAATGCACGGAGGTGTTCTTGGCGAGGATCGTGATGCCTTTTTCGCGTTCGAGGTCCATCGAGTCCATCACGCGCGTTGCGACATCCTGGCCTGCACGGAAGGCTCCCGACTGCCACAGCATCGCGTCGACGAGCGTCGTCTTGCCGTGGTCGACGTGGGCGATGATGGCAACGTTGCGGATGTCCTTGCGGGCGGTTGGCACGGAGACCCAGGCTAGTGGACGGAGGGTGTCGCTCCACTCGTTGGCTGGCGCAGGCGGCCGGGGGTCTATATTGCGGCGATCTTGCGCCAGCTGGGAATCGTCACCGCTAGCGAAGGCCTGCGGCGCGCCGTCGCCGTGGCGGCCGCCGCTGGGGTTGTCGCACTCGCGCTCCCCGCCGGCGCCGCCGCCACGGGCGCCACCAGTCCCGCGACGTCACTGTTCCCGTCGACGACGCAGACGCAGACGCCCAGTGCAAGCACCGGCCCGGTGACAGTGGCGCCCCCGGCCAGCTCATCGGGCAGCGGCGGCCTCTCCAGCGCGGAGGAGATCGGGATCTTCGCCGTCGCGGCGTTGGTGATCGCCGCGGTTGCACGGATCATCATGAGCGACGCCCGCCGTCACACACCGGCCGGAGACGCGCCCGACTGGGAGCGCCCGCGAGGCTCTGTGAAGCCGATCGAGCACCGCATCAAGGAGTCGCGTGCCAAGGCAAGACGCGCCCGCCGAGCGCGACGTGCGGGCCGCTGAGCGTCTCGGCAACCTCTCAGGCGACGCTTACGATTCCCCCAGCGGCCGGAAACATGATGCGCACGACGAGTAAAGGAGGTCGCGTTGGACGGCGGTGTGGTGATAGTTGGCGGTGGCCTGGCGGCCCAGCGTTGCGCTGAGGCGCTGCGACGCGGCGAGTATGCCGGTCGCCTGCGGATCGTCTGCGCGGAGCCGCATCGCCCGTATGACCGCCCACCGCTGTCAAAGGAACTGCTGCGAGTCGACGCTGAGCTACCGTCGTCCGCGTTCCGTCCCGAGGAGTGGTACCTGGAGCGGAACATCGAGCTCCTGCTCGGTGCCACCGCGACGGCTCTCGATCCGGATGCCCACCGCCTCGAACTGGCTGACGGCAGCACGCTCAGCTACGAGAAGCTGGTGATCGCGACAGGCGCGCGTCCGCGGATGCTGCCGCTGTTCGACGGCTATTCGAACGTGAGCACGCTGCGCACAGTGGAAGACTCGAACCTACTTCGCCAATTGCTCGGGCAGGGGAGCAGGCTCGCGGTGATCGGTGCCGGCTTCATCGGCCAGGAGGTTGCAGCGGCCGCACGCGCCGCCGGCGTCGAGGTCGCGGTGATCGAACTCGAATCGCTGCCGCTGGTCGGTCTGCTCGGGCCCGAGCTCGGGCGCTGGTTCGCCGAGCTGCACTCCGGCGAGGGCGTCGAGCTGATCCTCGGCGAGGTGGTGAGCGCGATCAGCGGGAAAGACCGGATCGAGTCGTTGACGCTGAGCGATGGGCGCAGCGTCGCCTGCGACCACGTGCTGGTGGGCGTCGGCGTGGTATCCGACGTCGCCTGGCTTGAGGCCTCCGGCCTGCCAGCCACTGGCGTCCCGACCGACGCGTCCGGGCGCAGCGAGCTGCCCGACGTCTTCGCTGCCGGCGACGCCGCCGCGGTCTACGACCCGTTCCTTGACCGGCACCTCGTGAGCGGCCATTGGGAGGCCTCCTCGCGCCAGGGCATGCAGGTCGCGGGTGCCCTGCTCGGGCGCGAGCCTGCGCCGGCGCCGCTGCCGAGCTTCTGGAGCGACCAGTACGGCACGCGGATTCAATACCTCGGGCACGCGCAGCTTGCCGATGAGGTGACGATCGAGGGCGACGCGACGGCGCGCGACTTCGTCGCGCACTACAGGCGCGAGGGCGAGCTCGTTGCCGCGGTCGTTGCCGGACGACCGCGCGCCGTGGGCGAGCTGCGTCAGCGCCTCAACTACCTGACTGAAGCGGCGCTCCTATGAACGTGGTTCCGCTGATCGACGCGACCGCCTGCTCGGCGCACGGTGACTGCGAGGACATCGCGCCAGAGATCTTCCGCCTCGACGACATCGCAACGGTGATCGGTACGGGCCCGGATGAGCTGATGCTGGCCGCCGCGCAGGCGTGTCCGTCGATCGCGATCCGGCTCGTGGACCGCGACAGCGGGCGGCAGGTCTACCCGTAGCCCGCGATGCCGGGCCCGACTTAGGCGCCGGCACGCGTCCGTCGAGCGAGGACAATGGGAGGAGCGATGCGAACGCACCTCCTCTCTCGGCTGCGGTTGCGCGATCGGCCCCCGCCATACCTGCTTGGTCTCGCGGTCGCCGCCGGCGGGACTGCGCTCGAGACGCTCGCGATCTACCCCCTCGGTCACCTGGCCCCGACGGTGTCGCTCGCCGTCGTCTACGCGCTGACCGTGGTGGTCACGGCCGTCTACTGGGGCACGTTGCCCGGTCTGCTGACGGCGTTGGCGGGTGCGCTCGCGTTCAACTACTTCCACCTGCCGCCGGTCGGCCGCTTCACGCTCGACGATGCGCGCACCTGGGTAGCCTTCGCAAGCCTTGCGGTGGTGGCCCTGATGGCAGGACTGCTCGGCAACCTCGCACGCGATCGAGCGGCCGACGCGGAGCAGCGTCGCCGCGAGGCTGACCTCGCCACCGAGCTCGCGCGGGTTCTCCCCGGCGGCTCGCGCCTCGATGTCGCGCTCGCGGAGGCCGCGCAGCGGCTCGCCGTCGCGATCGGCGTCAGCTCGGCCGCGATCGAGCTGGGGGAAGCTGCCGGCGACGAGCGTCGCGTTGCGTTTGCGCTGCGCGACCGGGATTCGAGGATCGGCACCCTGCTGCTGCCCGCAACCCTCGGAGCGTCGGAGCGCGCTCGCGTTGCCGCACGCATCGTGCCGACGTTGCAGTCGATGCTGGCTGCGTCACTGCACCGCGCTGAGCTCCAGGCCGAGGTCGTCGAAACGGCACTGCTGCGGCGCAGCGACGAGACGAAGACAGCGGTCCTGCGCTCGGTCTCGCACGATCTGCGCACGCCGCTGACGGCGATCCTGACGGCCGCGACGGCGCTTGACCCACACAGCTCGGGGCGCAGCGAGGCAGAGGAAGCGCGTGCCGTGGTGCTCGAGGCGGCGACGCGCCTGTCGCGACTCGTCGAGAAGCTGCTCGATCTGTCGCGGCTCCAAGCCGGCAACCTGGAGCAGCGCAGCGCTTCCTATTCGCTCGAGGATGTGCTGCTGGAGGCCGTCGCAAACGTGGAGAGCGACGGCGCCGGCTCAGCTTTCCGGCTCGCGGTAGATGACGACCTGCCGCTTCTATCGGGCGACCCGGGGCAGCTCGAGCGCGCCCTCGCCAACCTGCTCGAGAACGCCGCGCGCTACTCGGCCGGCAAGCCCGTCTCGGTCCGCGCGCACCTCGCCGGCGAGCGCGTCCGCGTACGGATCATCGACCAGGGACCAGGTATCCGGGCAAGCGAGCTGGACCGCATATTCCTGCCTTTCTATCGCTCGCCGAGCGACGGGCCCGGCCACCAGGGTTCAGGACTCGGGCTCGCGATCGCGCGCGGCTTCGTCGAGCTCGGCGGCGGTCGGATCACCGTCGAGTCGCTGCCCGGGCAGGGAACGACCTTCATCGTCGAGCTACCACTCGCCGCCGCGAAGCCCGCGGCTCCGCCCACGCCTGAGCGGCGTGGCGCGCGCGTCGCGAGCTGATGGCCGGCGAGCGCATCCTGGTCTGCGACGACGACCCGCAGATCCTGCGCGCGCTGCGCCTCGTGCTGCGTGGCGCGGGCTATGAAGTGCTCGCCACGGCCACCGCGGAAGAGGCTCTCGACCGCGCAGCGATCGCCGGACCGCACGCTGCGATAGTCGACCTGATGCTGCCGGACCGTCCGGGGATCGAGGTCTGCCGTGAGCTGCGGGCCTGGAGCGAGCTGCCGATCATCGTTCTATCCGCGGTCGATGAGGAGGAGACGAAGATCGCGGCGCTGCAGAGCGGTGCTGACGACTACGTTACGAAGCCATTCGGCCCCGGTGAGCTCGTAGCGCGGGTCCAGGCGGTACTGCGGCGCGCCGGGCGCGCCGAGATCGAGCCGCGGATTGAGGTTGACGGTTTGGTCGTCGACATCGCCGCGCACGCGGTCACGCTCGACGGCGAGGAGATCCACCTGACACCGCTCGAGTTCGCGCTGCTCCGCGCTCTCGCCACGAATCGCGGCGTGCTGATGACCCACCGCAAGCTGCTCACCGAGGTCTGGGGTCCGGAATACGCCGACGCGACGCCGCTGCTGCGAACGCACCTCGCGAACCTGCGCCGCAAGCTCTCCAACGGCGACGAGCAGCGCCGCTTCATCCGCACGGACTCGGGCGTCGGTTACCGGTTTAACGCGTGACTGCGCCGGCGGACTCGGCGTACGCGCGCGTGACGCGGCGTGAAGCCGATGCGCCCACCGGAGCGGATCACGATGATCTCACCGCCGACGTGCTCGAGCAGCCAGCCGATGTCGTCGGGGTGAAAGCCCGCTTCGGTCCCGTCGACCGCGGCAACGACCATCGTGTCGAACTGCTCGTGGCCGACGAGCTCGAGCAGGGCGTGTCGCAGCGTGCGGCCGCGCTCGATCCGCGAGTCGACGGGCACGCCCGCCAGCATCGCGCGCTGCTCGACGACCTCGAGCAGCGGCAGCCCGGACTCGCACTCGCGCGGCAGGGCCGTGTCGAGGGGGAGGTGGAGCGGCACACGCGCGAGAAACGCCGGCACGAGCGTGGCGTCCTCATTGCGCGCGATCCGCAGCGCTGCATCGAGACCGCGCTGCGACAGGCCCTGCGCGACGAACGGGAAGACGATGCGCGACGAGGACGGCGTCAGATGCCGCGGGCGGCGGCGCGTTCGCAGCTCGCGCGCGACGATCGCGACGAGCACCGCCACGAGGATGACTGCGAGGATGATTGAAGCTGAGCTCATGGGCTTACCGGCGGTAACTGGGTTCGGTCGGCAACGATCCGCAGGTCTACACCCGGCAGCTCGCGCAGCAACTCGTAGGGTAGCGCCGGCTTGGATAGTCGCTGTAGCGGTCCCCGCGGGTTGGGCCGGCCCATCAAGATGTAGGTCGTGCCGCGATCACGAGCGACGCGCGCCGCGACGTCGGCGATGCTGTCTCCCTCCTCGACGATCAGGTGGGCGCCGAGGACCGATGCGAGGCGACGGATCGCCGCCAGATCCGGTTGCTGCTCGAGCGCGGTGAGCGTTCCGGGCTTAGCGACGTGCAGCAGGTCCAGCTCGGCGCTGAGGCGCTGGGAGGATCGGTAGGCACGGCGCATGATGCGCTGCGAGGTTGGCGTGAGCTTGACCAGCGCGAGCAACCGCTCGCCGACGGCCTGCGGCGCCGCGGTGTAGGTCAGCCGCTCCGCACGCGACGGGCCGGCCGGAGTCAGGCGCTTGGCTTCCACCTCCTCGGCGACCTGGCGCAACGCGACCTCGCGCAGCGCGGCGAGGTTCTCGGCCTTGAAGAAGTTGTTCAGTGCAGCTTCGATGCGGTCCGGCCGATAGATCTTGCCCGCCTTGAGGCGCTCGATCAGCGCGCGCGGCGTGAGGTCGACCAGCACGACCTCGTCGGCGGAGTTCAGGACCGTGTCCGGGATCGTCTCGCGGACGCGGGTGCTCGTCAGATCGGCGACCTGGTCGTTGAGGCTCTCGAGGTGCTGGACGTTGACGGTCGAGAATACGTCGATTCCTGCGCTCAGCACGTCTTCGACGTCCTGCCAGCGCTTCGGGTGCTCGACGCCGACGGCGTTGGTGTGGGCCAGCTCATCGATCAGGCAGAGCTCCGGTGCACGCGCGAGGAGCTCCGGCAGAGCCATCTCCTCGACCGTCGTCTCGCGGTAGGGGACGCGCCGTCGCGGCACGATCTCGAGGCCGAAGGCCTGGGCGTCGGTCTCCGCGCGACCGTGCGACTCGAGGTAGCCGATCACGACATCGCGGCCACGATCGGCCTCGGCCTGGCCCTCCTGCAGCATCCGGTAGGTCTTGCCGACACCGGCGGCCATGCCCAGGAAAACGCGGTGCGACCCCCGTCGCGGCGACTCGGTCAACGTGGCCTCGATCGGGCTCTAGCCGGCGGAGTCCGCACCGTGCGCTCCGGCCCGGCGCAGCGCACGTTCAGGCGAAATGCGCCGGCAGCTCGGCGCCTCGCGCCAACCGCCGCGGCCGTCGCTAGCCGCCGAGGAGGTTGTGCACGATGAGGTCGATTGCCTTGATTCCGATGAACGGGGCGATGATTCCGCCGAGGCCATAGAGCAAGAGATTACGCCTCAGCAGCGCACTGGCGCCGATCGGGCGGTAGCGGACGCCGCGTAGCGACAGCGGGATCAGCATCGGGATGACCAGCGCGTTGAAGATGATCGCCGAGAGGATCGCCGACTCCGGCGTACCGAGGTTCATGATGTTGAGGACCCAGAGCGGGCTCTTCCCACCGCGCGTCGTGGCGTAGGTGGTGATGAAGATCGCCGGCAGGATCGCGAAGTACTTCGCGACGTCATTGGCGATCGAGAACGTCGTGAGGGCACCGCGCGTGATCAGCAGCTGCTTGCCGACTTCGACGATCTCGATCAGCTTCGTCGGGTTCGAATCGAGGTCGACCATGTTCCCGGCCTCGCGGGCAGCCTGCGTACCGGTGTTCATCGCCACGCCGACGTCGGCCTGGGCAAGCGCCGGCGCGTCGTTGGTCCCGTCACCGGTCATTGCGACGAGCCGGCCACTGGCCTGCTGTTCCTTGATCAGTGCCAGCTTCGCCTCGGGCGTGGCCTCGGCGAGGAAGTCGTCGACGCCTGATTCCTCGGCGATCTTTGCGGCGGTCAGCCGGTTGTCGCCCGTTACCATCACCGTCCGGATGCCCATCGCGCGCAGCTGGTCGAAGCGCTCCTTCATGCCTTCCTTGATCGTGTCCTTGAGATAGACGACGCCGAGGATCTGGCTGTCGCGGGCAACAGCTAGGGGAGTGCCGCCTTCACGCCCGATCCGGTCGAGTTGGGCTTGCAGTTCGGGCGGCGCCTCGCCACCCTCATCGCGAACCCAAGCGATGATCGCGTCACCGGCGCCCTTGCGCAGTTGCTGGCCGTTCCAGTCGACGCCGCTCATCCGCGTCTGCGCCGTGAACGGCACGAATGTTGCGTCGCCGCTGGACATGTCGTGCTCGCGGATGCCGTACTGCTTTGCGAGCACGACGATCGAGCGGCCCTCCGGCGTCTCATCGGCTAGTGATGCGAGCTGGGCGGCTTCGGCCAGCTCGGCCTCGGCGACGCCGGGCATCGGGATGAACTCGAAGGCCTGGCGGTTGCCGAGCGTGATCGTTCCGGTCTTGTCCAGCAGCAGGACGTCGATGTCGCCGGAGGCCTCGACGGCGCGTCCTGACAGCGCCAGAACGTTGCGTCGCACGAGGCGGTCCATGCCGGCGATGCCGATNNAGCAGCGCGATCAGCGTCGTCTCGGAGATCGCCGTGTGTGAGAACAGGCCGAACGGCCGCAGCGTTGCGACGACGATCATGAAGATCAGCGTCAGTCCGGCGAGCAGGATGTTGAGCGCGATCTCGTTCGGCGTCTTGCGCCGCTCCGCGCCTTCGACAAGCGCGATCATGCGGTCGAGGAAGGACTTTCCAGGCTCCTGCGTGATCTCGACGACGATCCGGTCCGAGGTGACCCGCGTGCCGCCGGTGACCGCACTGCGGTCGCCGCCGGACTCGCGAATCACAGGTGCGGACTCGCCGG
The DNA here is from genome assembly GCA_003132505.1 of Solirubrobacterales bacterium. Lineage (GTDB taxonomy): Bacteria > Actinomycetota > Thermoleophilia > Solirubrobacterales > Solirubrobacteraceae > Palsa-513. The sequence continues at coordinate 72,223 of PKXY01000010.1, read as the reverse complement.
TGATCGCCGACTCGTCGACTGTCGCGATGCCGTCGATCACGGTACCGTCGCCGGGGATCACCTCGCCGGCGAGGACGACGACGATGTCGCCACGCGCCAGCTCGGCCGCCGGACGAACCGTGCCGTCCTGCATCGTCGCCATCGTCTCCTTGCGCATCGAGCGCAGCGTGTCGGCCTGCGCACGACCGCGACCCTCGGCGAATGCCTCGGCCATATTCGCGAAGACCACCGTGAGCCAGAGCCAGATGGAGATCGTGAACGTGAACCACGACGGCTCATACCCGCCGAGCGACCTGCCACCGCCGACCTGGATGAACCATGTGACGGTCGTGATGACGGCGCCGATCTCCACCACGAACATCACCGGGTTGCGGATCTGCACGCGCGGATCGAGCTTCTTCAGGCTGTCGAGCAGCGCGCGAACAACGATGTCGCGGCGGAAGAGCGAGATCGCGGCGCGCTCGTGAGTGAGTTGAGGCGTGGACATCTAGTGGCTCCCCTTGCCGGTACGGTCAAGCGCGAGGTTGAGCTCGAGCACGTCGACGCCCGGCTCGCCGAGAAGACCGAGGCTGCGAGCGGTCGTGTACTGCGCGACGAGACGATCGACGGTTACGAGTGAGAGATGGCGCACGGCAGCTACGCGGTAGGCCTGGATCGTGGCGTTGGCGACCGAGATATCCGGGTCAATGCCCGAGGCTGAGGTGTCGGCAGCGTCGACCGGCACCCCTGCCGCGCTGGTGACGTGCGGATCATAGAGCCGCTTGTCCGGCGCCGTGTTGAGCGCCAGGTAGCCGGCTATGTTGCTCTGGAGCGCTGCGAGCGTCACGGTGCTGTTCGGTCCGTAGTTGGCGAACGAGCTGCCGGCGGCATTGTCCGCCGGCACCGTGCCAGAGGGGCGTGTCTGGAAGTAGCGCGGATCGGGCTGCGTAACCGGCTCGCCCTTGCTCATTTGGACCTTCCCGTTCTTGCCGATGACGTTCTCGTAGAACTGCTGGCCGATCAGCGCCGAGCCGACGACCTTGCCGTCGCGCTTGATCAGCGAGCCGTCGGCCTTGCCCGGGAAGATCACCTGGCCGACCCCGGTTACGAGCAACGGGTAGCCGAGGCCGAACAGGATCGTGATCACGACAATCGAGCGGAAGGCGATCAGCAGGTCGCGACGCATCAGTGGTAGAGGTGTCCGGTCAAGGCCTGGACGACCGGGCCGAGCAGCAGCGCCGGGAAGAAGGTGAGCGCCCCGACGAGGATGATCACGCCGATCAGCAGCACCACGAACGTCGCGTTGTCGGTGCGCATCGTGCCGAGACCGACCGGACTGACCCGCTTGCCGGCGAGGGCACCGGCGACCGCGAGCGCGAAGAGGATCGGCGCGTAACGCGCGAACAGCGCCGTGAAGCCACCCAGCAGATCGGCGAACGTCACTCCGTGCGAGCCCGCGTTTCCGGCCGCTGGCTGGATGAAGCCCGTATAGCCGGCGAACGCCGAGCCGTTGTTGTTGGCCTGCGAGAGGTAGGCATAGAAGGTCTCCGAGAAACCCTGCGGCCCGCCGGCGGCGACGGTCGAGATCGACGCTCGCCCGGCTGCGCTCGCCGTCGCCAGCGCCGTCGAGAAGAGCGCAGTTAGCGGCGTTATGAGCAGTCCTAGAGCGACGAGCTTGATCTCCCGCGCCTCGATCTTCTTGCCGAGGTACTCCGGCGTTCGCCCGACCATCAGACCGCCAAGGAAGACGGCCAAGAGCACGTAGAGGAGGATCGAGTAGAGGCCGGTGCCGACGCCGCCGAAGATCACCTCGCTCGCCGACAGGTTGGCAAACGGTACGGCGCCGCCGAGACCGGTGAAAGACTCGATCGAGCTGTTGACCGCGCCGCAGGAGGTGACCGTCGTGACGACGTCGAACAGCGCTGAGCCGGCGATACCGAAGCGCTGCTCCTTGCCCTCGAGGTTACCGCCGGTCGAGTCGGCGACGACCTGCGTGTGCAAGCCGGCCGCGTGCTGGGCCGGCGAGCCGTGCGCCTCGGCGGCGTAGGCGACGGTCACGGCGGCGAAGAAGAGGACGAACATCGTCGCGAAGACCGCGAGCGCCTGGCGCCGCGAGCCGACCATCTTGCCGTAGGTGAAAACGAGCCCGGCGGGGATCGCGAGCACTAGGAGCATCTCGTAGAAGTTCGTGAAGCCGTTGGGATTCTCGAACGGGTGCGCGGAGTTCACGTTGAAGAAGCCGCCGCCGTTGGTGCCGAGCTCCTTGATCGCCTCCTGACCAGCGACCGGGCCCATTGCGATGGTCTGTGCGATGCCGGAGATCCCGTGCACGCTGACGTAGTGCGAGAGGTTGTCGATCACGCCTTGCGACATCAGCACGAGCGCGCTGATGAAGGCGAGCGGCAGCAGCACGTAGAGGATCGTGCGGACCATGTCCGAGTAGAAATTCCCGATATTGCTGCTCGTACGGTTGGCGATGCCGCGGATCAGCGCGATCGCGACGACGATGCCGACCGCCGCCGAGGCGAAGTTCTGGACGGTCAGCCCGACCATCTGGCTGAAGTACGTCAGCGTCGTCTCGCCGCCGTAGTACTGCCAGTTCGTGTTCGTCAGGAACGACGACGTCGTGTTGAACGTGACATTCCACGGCGCGGCATGGAAGGCGACGCCGCCGTAGTTGTTCCACGGTTGGATCGACTGCGTGCGCAGGACGAGGTAGAGGATCAGCCAGCCGGCGAGCGAGAAGATGATCAGGCTCTTCGCATAGGACTTCCAATCCTGCTCGCGCTTCGGGTCGACGCCCATCGCGCGGTAGAGGAGCCGCTCCGGGAGCGCCACGACCCGCGTCAGGAAGACGCGGCGCCCGGTGTAGACCTTCGCCATGTACCCGCCGAGCAGCGGGGCAATCGCGATCAGCACCGCGCAGAAGACGAGGATCTGCAGCCAGCCGTTGACCGTCACGCTGGTCTCCTAGAACTTCTCGCCGCGCAGCAGCGCATAGAGCAGGTAGGCACAGACCAAGACGGAGACGACGAGCCCGAAGAAGTCGGCGCCGCTCATGTGGAAGATGAATGCGCCGAGCGGCGTCATATGCGATCGATCCCCTCGACGATCAGGAGAAGGATCGCGAAGGCCAGGATGCCGAGCACTATCGCGAGCAGGTCATACACGCCACCGAGGGTAGGTCCGCGAACATCAAGACCGCATCAAGATTCGCGGGCGGAGTGTGGAGATTTCGTCAAGGGCGACGCCGGCCGCAGCCCTGTCGATGCGATTTCGCGCAACGTCGCGTCTCGGCAAGGCGCGAACGTGCCCGTGCCCGTGCCGGCGCCCGCTAGCCTGGTCGGTAATGAGACGAGCTACCGCCTATGCGCTGAGCTTCGTCTGTGGGCTGGTCGGCTTCGTGCTTCTGACGGCTGACCCGAGCGGGGGCTTGGTCATCGTTGGCGTCGTCCTGCTGGTGGTTGCGCTGGTGTCGGCGATCGCGTTCACCTTGCGCGTCGGCCGGCGCAGTCAGCCTGACCGCGAGCGCGAGGCGCGCGCGCGCGAGGTGTTCGATCAGACCGGCGAGTGGCCGAGCGAGTAGGCGTCGCGGATCATCGGCCCGCCTTGATCGCCTGGGCCGCTGCGGCGAGCGCTGCGACTGCAGGTCGCGACACGTAGCCGAGCTCGCGTCTGGCGAGAGCGTCATCGAAGCTCATCGGCCAGCGCGCGACGCGGATCTCGTCGAGGTTCAGCAGCGTCGGCTCGCGACGCGCGAGGCGCTGCGCCACGCCGCCAAACTGGCCGGCCGCGTATGCGAGGGTCCAGGGGACAGCGACGCGGGGAACGCTTCGTCCGACCGCGGTGGCGATCACCGCGAACACGTCTCGCATTGCCATGTTCTCGCCGCCGAGGAGATAGCGCTGGCCGCTCCGACCGCGCTCGTAGGCGAGCACGTGGCCCTTGGCGACATCCTCGACAGCGACGATGTTGAGCGCGCTTCGCGCGAGGTAGGCGCGCGCACGGCCACTTGCCACGTCGGCGACCATCTTGCCGGTCGGCGTCGGTCTGCGATCGCCAGGCCCGACGGGCGTTGTCGGGTTCACGACGACGATGTCGGCTCCCTCGTCTGCGGCCAGCAGCGCCAAACGCTCGGCTGCGAGCTTGGTTCGCTTGTAGGGCACGCGGAGCTCCCAGGCCGCGGGATGATCGGCTTCCGTCGCGGGCCGGCCGGGCACTGGTCCGCAGGTCGCGCACGAGCTCGTGTGGACGATTCGCCGCGATCGGGATCCGCGCAGTGCGGTCTCGATCAGCGCCCGCGTTCCCTCGACGTTGACGCGCTCCATCAGCCCCGCATCGGCGCGGGCGTAGCTGTAGCAGGCGGCGAGGTGAAACACGGTGTCGCAACCCTCCACAGCGTGCGCCAGCGCCTCGCGGTCGAGGATGTCGCCGACGACGAACTCGCCGGCTCCGCTGGCCTCGCGGCGGTCGAAGCCGCGGACGTCGGCGCCGGCGGCGCGCAGCGCGTCGACGACGTGCGAGCCGATGAAGCCCGCAGCGCCGGTGACGAGGGCCTTCATCGCACGCGCGCGCGCATGCCACCCCGGGCCAGGTCCCACATCAACCCGGCCATCGCGCGCGGCAGTCGCTCGGCGCGCGACAGGACATCATCGAGCGCTTCGGCGAAGCGATGGATCTCTTGCTCCTCGACGACGAGTGCCGGCAAAGCCTTGACGACATTGAGACCGTGCCCGGCGACCTGGCTGAAAATGTGATGGCGCTTGAACAGCGGCACGGTGATGAGCTGTGCCGCGAGACCCGGCTGGCGGCGCTCGACGGTGTTCCAGACGGCACGGTTGCGCCCGACGCCAGGCGCCGAGAGCTCGATCGCCCACATCAGGCCCATGCCACGAACGTCGCAGACGATCTCGTAGCGCTCGACGAGCGGGCGCGTCAGCTCGAGCAGCAGGCCGCCGAGCCGCTCGGCTCGCTCGATCAGTCCCTCCTCGTCGATCACGCGAAGCGTCGCCAGGGCGGCCGCAGCGGCAAGATCGTTGCCGCCGAACGTGGAGCCGTGGCGGACACCGCGCTCCATGCCGTCGAACACGCGATCGCGGACGTGGCTCGAGACGAGCAGGCCGCCGATCGGAACGAAGCCGCCCGAGAGCGCCTTCGCGACGCAGATCATGTCCGGGTCAAGGCCCCAGTGCTCGAGCGCAAAGAAGCGGCCGGTGCGGCCGATACCGGTCTGCACCTCGTCGCAGACGAAGAGCGTGCCGGTCGCGCGGCAGGCGGCCTGCGCTCCCTCGAGGTAGCCGGGCGGCGGCAGGTTCACGCCCTTGCCCTGGATCGGCTCTACGACGAACGCCGCCACATCGCCACGGTCCAGCTCGCGCCGCAGCGCCTGAACGTCGCCGAACGGGACAGCCACGCAATCGTCCAGAAGCGGGCCGAATCCGTCGCGGAACTCCGCGTTGCCGTTGAGCGAAAGCGACCCCAGCGTCAACCCGTGGAAGGCGTGCTCGGCGTAAAGGATCCGCGGGCGACCGGTGGTCGCGCGCGCCAGCTTGATCGCTGCCTCGACCGATTCCGTACCGCTGTTGGCGGTGACCATCGCCGCGATCCGCGCCGGCGAGCGCGCCACGAGCTGCTCGGCGAGCACGCCCGGCAGGAGGGTGACGCCGAGCTGGGGGAGGCTGGCGGTCTGTGCGTCGAGTGTCTCGCGCAGCGCTTCCACGACGGTCGGATGGCTGCGCCCCACGGCGAACATGCCGTAGCCGCTGAGCAGATCGAGATAGCGCTCGCCGGTGGCGTCGATCAGATGCGCGCCCTCACCGTGGCGCCAATCGCGATCGAAGCCGAGCGTGCGCACGATCCGCCCGAGCTGGCGATTGAGATAGCGGTCGTTGAGGCTGAGCGCCTGACCCGAGCGCTGCTCGAGGATCTGGCTGATCGGCGGCGGCGTGTCAGGCATTGCACGACAGCCTATTCCGCGATTGTGGAGGGGCTAGTTGTGGTGCTACACTTACTTCCTCTTCGTAAGCAGATATGGAGTTGATACGTATGGTGTCGTTACGCTTGGTCCCGCTTGATGACATGGTCGTCTTCCCAGGTATGAGCATCACGCTCGCTACCGCGGTTGGCAAGGATGAACGCGTCGTGCTCGTGCCGCGCCACGAGCAGGACTTCGCCGAGATCGGCGTGGTCGCGACCGTCACCGACCGCGTCAAGCTCCCGGGTGGGGGCCAGGCGGTCAGCGTCGACGCCGAGCACCGCGCGCTGGTCGGCGCAGCCCAGACCGGCGCCGACGGCGACCTCTTCGTCGAGGTCGATGAGCGCCCGGACGATGTCCCGACCGACGGTCGCACGCGTGAATTGCAGCGCGAGTACCGCGCGGTCGTCGAGGAGATTCTCGAAGTGCGCGGCGCGGACCACCGCATCGCGGAGTGGCTGCGCGCGATCAGCGAGCCTGGCGCGCTAGCCGACTCTTGCGGCTACAGCCCCGACCTCGATTATCAGAGCCGGCTTTCACTGCTGCGCACCCTTGACGTAACAGAGCGGCTCGAGCTTGCCGTCTCCCTACAGCGCGAGCGTCTTGCCGAGCTGCAGATCCGCAAGCGGATCCGTGACGACGTGCAGGAGGGCGCCGACAAGCAGCAGCGCGATTACTTCCTGCGCAAGCAGATGGAGTCGATTCGCAAGGAGCTGGGCGAGGACGACGGCTCCGTCGCTGACGAATATCGCAAGAAGATCGAGGCCGCCGACATGCCTGAGGCGGTCCAGGAGCAGGCGCTGAAGGAGCTGGCGCGGCTCGAGCGGATGGGCGACCAGTCGGGTGAGTCGAGCATGATTCGCAGCTACCTCGACTGGCTGATCGCTGTCCCGTGGGGCAAGCGCTCCGAGGAGAAGCTCGATCCGGTGGCAGCTCGTGAGGTGCTCGACGCCGATCACGAGGGACTCGAGGACGTCAAGGACCGCATCACGGAGTACCTCGCGGTGCGCAAGCTGCGCCAGGAGCGCGGTATCGAAGCCGATCCCCGCTCCGGCGCGATCCTGACACTGATCGGGCCGCCCGGTACCGGCAAGACGTCAGTCGGCGAGTCGATTGCCCGCGCGACCGGCCGCGAGTTCGTGCGGATGTCACTTGGTGGCGTGCGCGACGAGGCTGAGATCCGTGGTCACCGTCGGACCTACATCGGCGCGCTCCCGGGTCGACTGGTGCGTGCACTGCGTGACGCCGGGACGATGAATCCGGTGATTCTGCTGGACGAGGTCGACAAGGTCGGCGCCGACTGGCGCGGCGACCCGAGCTCAGCGCTGCTCGAGGTGCTCGACCCGGCTCAGAACCACAGCTTCCGCGACCACTATCTGGACGTCGAGCTCGACCTGAGCCAGGTCCTGTTCATCGCTACCGCAAACCAGGCCGACACGATCCCGGGACCGCTGCTGGACCGTATGGAGGTCATCACCTTCGACGGCTACACGAGCGCCGAGAAGCTCGCGATCGCGAAGGGTTACCTGCTGCCGCGCCAGCTCGAGCGCAACGGGCTGCGTGAGGGAGAGGTGACGATCCCTGACGAGTTGCTGGTGGCGATCATCTCCGAGTACACGCGCGAGGCCGGTGTCCGCAACCTCGAGCGCGAGCTGAGCAAGGTGCTGCGCAAGACCGCGACAGGTATCGCATCTGGCAAGCGCGAGGCTCCGGTCACGATCGATCTCGATGCGGTCCGCGACGCCCTTGGGCGGCAACGGTTCTTCCAGGAGTCGGCGGCTCGCACAGCGGTGCCGGGCGTGGCAACCGGGCTAGCCGTGACGGGTGCCGGCGGCGACGTGCTGTTTGTCGAGGCGACGACGATGAAGGCACAGACCCCGAACGGCGGTCTCGAGCTCACCGGTCAGCTTGGCGATGTGATGAAGGAGTCGGCGCGGATCGCGCTCTCCTATGTCCGCGCGCACGCTCCTGAGCTGGGGATTCCCGAAGACGCATTCGACGGCCGAGTGGTGCACATCCACGTGCCGGCGGGAGCGACGCCGAAGGATGGGCCTAGTGCCGGCGTGACGATGCTCACGGCGCTCGTCTCACTGCTGACCGGCCGACCGGTGAAGCACACCGTCGGGATGACGGGGGAGATCACGCTCCAGGGCCGCGTATTGCCGATCGGTGGTCTGAAGCAGAAGTCGCTCGCCGCACATGCCGCCGGGCTGACCGATGTGGTGCTGCCCGAACGCAACCGCGGCGACCTGGACAAGATCCCCGAGGACATTCGCGAGCAGATGCAGTTCCACCCGGTGATGACGGTTGCGGAGGTGCTCGACCTCGCGCTCGAGCCGGTCCGCGACGTGTCCCTGTCCCAGGGCTGATCGAGAGGCAATCGATGGGACGTTGCCGCGTAGGTGAGCCGGTGTCCGAGGATGTCCGTCGCGTGACGGGCCTCCTCGAGCGCCGCTGGCTGCTGTCGATCGTCTGTGCGGCCTGCGGCGGCGAGGTTCGCTTCAACGCGTTCATCGAGACCGTCCCGGGTATCTCACCACGCATGCTCGCCGAGCGGCTGCGAGATCTCGAGCGGGCAGGCCTGATCGAGCGCCGGGTGCTGCCGCAAGCCAGCCCGCCGTCGGTCGAATATCACCTGACCAGGCGCGGTCGTGCGCTCGAGCCGCTGGTCCAGGCGCTGCGCCTCTACGCGGCCGCTGACGCCGAGGAGAACGTCAGTCGCTCTCCCGTGCCAGCGACGGCTCCGCGCTGACCTCGAGCACCCCGAGCAGCTCCCCGACACGGCAGACGAGCAGGCGCTCCTCGTCGATCTCCACCCAGACGCCGGCGGAAAACGGGAACACCACGTGGTCGCCGGGCCGAACCGGCATCTCGACGCCGGCCTGGCCCCACCAGTCGCGACCGCTGCCGACCGCCAGCACGATCCCGTGCTGCGGTGGCGGCTCGTGCGTGCCGGGCGGAACCACGAGCCCCGACTGGCGGATGCGATCGGGCTCGAGCTCCTTGATGACGACGCGGTCGAATAGAGGCCTCAGCTGCTGGCGCATCGGCGAAGGTTAGAGCGGAGGCGTGCCAAGCGCCGCTGAGAGCCGCGAGGATCGCCTCCGGGCGGGGAGAGGAGCGTGCAGCCGTGCGCAAGCGCGCTCCGCCAGGTCGCTGGAGTGGGGCGGAGTCGGGCCGGCTGACGGAAACCGCTAGCGTGCGCAGCGACGGAGACGTAGATGCCACAGCTTCCATCGCCACACCAACCCGCGGACGTCTTCGTGATCTTCGGCATCAGCGGCGACCTCGCGCGCAAGATGACGCTGCGCTCGCTCTACCGGCTCGAGCGCCGTGGATTGCTCGACTGCCCGATCGTCGGCGTCGCAGTCGATCACTGGACGGCGGACGATCTGCGCGAGCACGCGCGTCAGGCGATCGTCGCCGGTGGTGAGAAGCTCGACGAGAAGGTCTTCCGGCGCTTCGCGCGCCGCCTCCACTACGTCTCCGGCGACTTCGCGCAGGCGAGCACGTTCGACGCCGTTGCCAAGGCGATCGGAGCAGCAAAGACGCCCGTGTACTACCTCGAGGTGCCGCCATCTCTGTTCGCCACCGTGGTCGACGCCCTCGCCACCGCGCAGATCCTGCCGGCCAGCGCTCGGGTCGTGGTCGAGAAGCCGTTCGGCCACGATCTCGAGTCCGCACGGTCCCTGGCAGCTGACCTGCACAAGCATCTCGACGAGACACAGATCTACCGCATCGACCATTTCCTCGGGAAGATGGGCCTCGAGGAGTTCCTCTACCTGCGTTTTGCCAACACGGTCCTCGAGCCGCTGTGGAACCGGCACTACGTGGCGAGCGTGCAGATCACGATGGCGGAGCGGTTCGGTGTCGAGGATCGCGGCCACTTCTACGACCCGGTCGGCGCACTGCGCGATGTCGTCGTCAACCACCTCCTCCAGCTGCTCGCGGCCGTCGGGCAGGACCCGCCAGCGGCCGGCGACGCAGCGGCGCTCGGTGACGCGAAGTACGCCGTCCTGCGCTCCGTGACTGAAGCCGACCCCGCCCATTACGTGCGCGGGCAGTACGACGGGTACCGCTCGATCGAGGGTGTCGCGAAGGATTCGACGACCGAGACGTTCGCTGCGCTGCGGCTCGAGATAGACAACTGGCGTTGGGCGGGAGTCCCGTTCTTCATCCGCACCGGTAAGCAGCTTCCGCTGACGCAGACCGAGGTGCGGCTCGTCTTCCGCCACGCGCCACGGCTGCCGTTCGCGATGCCCGGTCACCGCCGCCCCGAGCCCGACCAGATCGTCGTCCGTCTCGATCCCGGTACGGGGGTGAAGATCACACTCGATGCGCTACGCGCGGACCACAGTGGCCCTGCGGAGATCGACTTGCCAATGCGCTTCGCGGACGAGGGGGGAGAGGCACCGACGCCCTACGAGGTGCTGCTCCACGCCGCGCTCGACGGCGACGCCACCCGTTTCGCCCGCCAGGATTCGATCGAGGAGTGCTGGCGGATCTGCGCGCCGCTGATCGAGTCGCCGCCGGCGGTCGAGCCCTACGCCTCGGGGTCGTGGGGTCCGGCCGCGGCCAACCGCCTCGTCAAAGGTCTCGGTCGCTGGCACGAGCCGTGGGTCGATGCGTGAACACGCCGTCGCCGTCTGGGGAGCAGATCGAGATAGCGCACGGCGAGCAGCGAGCCGTCGTCGTTGAGGTCGGCGGAGGTCTGCGGACCTATACCGCGGGCGGTCGAGCGATCCTCAACGGCTACAGCCAGACCGAGATGTGCGTTGGTGACCGCGGTCACCCGCTGCTTCCCTGGCCGAACCGCGTCCGCGACGGGCGCTACGAATGGGAAGGCCGCTCGCTCCAGCTCGACATAAGCGAGCCGGAGCTGAACAACGCGCTGCATGGATTGACGCGTTGGCGAAACTGGCGGATCGCTGAACGCGAGCCCGCGCGGGTCGTCATGGAAGAGGTGCTGTACCCGACACCGGGCTACCCCTTCTCGCTCGACCTCCAGATCACCTACGAGCTGCTCGACGACGGTCTCGTCGTCACGACCCGCGCGCGGAACATCGGGCTCGACGCCGCGCCCTACGGCGTTGGCTTTCACCCGTACCTCCAGCGCCCGGATGCCTCCCTCATCGACGCCGCCGTCCTCACGGTGCCGGCAGCCGTCGAGCTCGTCGCAGACGAGCGATTGGTCCCGCTGTCGCGCGAAAGCGTCGCCGCGGGCGCTTGTGATTTTCGTGCGCCGCGCGCGATCGGCGACGTAGTCATCGACGCCTGCTTCACGGACCTCGTACGCGACGCGGACGGACTTGTGAGATTCGTCTTCGCCGAGCCCGACGGCAGCGCGCGGTCCGTCATCTGGTTCGACGACAGCTACCCCTACGTCATGGTGTACACGGCCGACACACTCCCGCCGGCGGAGCGTCGCCGTGGCGTCGCCATCGAGCCGATGACCTGCGCGCCCAACGCCTTCCAAACCGGGGAGGGCCTCGTCCGGCTCGGGCCTGGCGACACGCACCAGGCCCGCTGGGGAATCAACGCCGGCTAGGTCGGGGCCGTCTCAGCGCGAGTTGCCGAAGATCCGCAGCAGCGAGATAAAGAGGTTGATGAAGTCGAGGTAGAGCCACAGAGCGCCGAGGATCGCCAGCTTCTCGGCGCTTGCGCCATCGGCGAGGGACAGCTGACGGCCGCCTCCCATGCCACCGCGGCCGCCCATACCGCCGAACCTGGTGCTGACCGATCCGCCGGCGCGGAGCTGCTTGAGCATCTGGATGTCGTAGGCGGTGAGCCCGGAGAACACGATCACGCCGACGAAGCCGATGATCAGGTTCAGCGTCTGTCCGCCGGTGAAGATGAAGACGACTGAGGCGACGACCATTCCGATCAGCGCGCCGAACAGGATCGGCCCAAAGCGCGAGAGGTCGGTACGCGTCGTGTAGCCGAGCAGCGCCATGCCGGCAAAGACGCCGCAGGCGCCGGCGAACGCTCCGATGACCGAATCGGTCGTATATACGTCCAGCAGAATCGAGAACACGGCCCCGGTCAGCGCCGCATAAACGAAGAACATGAAAGCCGCGACCTGCGCCGAGACCCGCTGCGAGACGAGGACGTAGCGGAGGGCGAAGACGAAGGCGAGCTGCGCGAACAGCGCGACGTAGAAGAGCGTCGGGTGCGCGCTCACCCAGGCCAGCGTCGAGTGGCCGTGGAACCAGATTGCAACGCCGGTCGTCAGCGCCAGCGCGAGGAACATCCATGCGAAGACCTGGCGCAGGAAGTCGCGCTCGACACGCGCGTCGGCCCCGAATGCAGTTGTTGCGTCGTAAGTTGGCACTTCTCGTGTCTCCTCCTGTGTTGAGCGCGTCGATTAATAATCTAGCTCAGAGCGGCAACGCCAGTGCAAGCCGGCCGCCGGCCGGCCGGCGTCAGCCGCATCCAAAGCTCGCTTACGCGATAGCCTGAAGGTCCGGCGGATCGCCTACTCGGCTCGGGCGCATAGAGCGCCCAACCGGACACCGCACCAGAGCTTCTGGTGGCCCGATCCGGTGGCTGGGAGTGTCACGCCACCCAGGCAAGACACAAAGTCCTNNGAGCCAATGGCTCGCCCGGCCGCATTTCGGAGCGATCGTCGCAGGAGACGGCTACTCGGCATGGTCCGGGAGAGGCGCAGAGCATCCACGCTTCTACCGGACGGCGTCACGTCATTCGAACGGATGGTGAACCCGGGACTGGTGGACATAATCCGTGCTCGCCGGGCCGGCTATTGGTCGCTACTGTGGCGGGTTGTAATAGACCCGCTCGGGCTCGAGCACGAACTTGATGCGCTGCTCGTTGGGCTGGCGGAACGGGTAGCTGTCGGCGTCGAGGTATTTCTTCGCCAGCGCGTCGATGTGCTCGTCGGCGCCATCGTGAGTCGCCTGGGTCAGGTTGCCGGTGACCGAGACCCACTCGAAGGGGTTGCTGTCGGCCATGACGGTGACGGTCGCATTGCCGGCCTTCCGTAGGTTTGCCGGCCAACTGCGGCCTTCGGCGCTGTTCAGCGTCACATTGTCGCCCTCGAGGTCGGCCCAGACGATCACCGCCTGCACGGTGCCGTCCTCGCGCGGGATCGCCAAATGGGCGTAGTTCTTGCCCGCGATGATCTCCTTCGGGCGTCCTTCAAGCGTTACTGTCATTCTTTCTCCCAACGGATCGCAGTCATCGTCGACCGGCCGAGCGCCGGCGTGCTCTACTGAGCATAGACATGCGACGCGGGGTCGCCAGGGTCTGCGTGGCCTGGTGCCATCGGCGGCCGCTGAGCCCGCGAACAGCGTGCTAGCCTCGCCGAAATCGGCGCAAACGGGGAGGCACGGTGGGGAAGCTACGAACTGCCCTGATAGTCGCGATCTTGCTCGCGCTCACAGCCTGGATTGCCGCTCCGGCCGAGGCGAGCGGCCTGCCTACGATCTGGGCGACCGTAAACAGCAAGGGCGTATCCGTGTACAAGGTTCGTCCGCGGACGATCGACCTGGCGGAGGCCTACGGCGGCACCCTGACGCTGACCTGGTCGTCGTGGACGAAGTCCGCCGCAAAGGGCTCCGGGGACGCGGTGGCCTCGGGCATGGGCGCCACGACGACGCTCAACGTCAACGTCCACGCATCCCGTGTCCAGCACGGCAAGTTCACGCGCCTCACGGTCACGACCACCGCCTCCAACGGCGCGCCGGACGTCGAGAAGCTCCACCTGACCGCCAACGGCTGGATCACCTAACCCGGCCGGCAGCGCCAAAAAGCGATCCGGTCAACATAAGCTAGGTTATCGAGCATTGTGAAAGCGCCCGATGAGCGTCGAACTGCCCCCGTTCGGCCCCCTGAGCGCGGCCGTGGTTGAGGCGTCGGGGATGAAGCTCTCGGAGAGCGCACCGTCGAACCTGCCGATTGTTGGCTTCCACGTCTCGCTCATCACCTTCGCCGGCCTGATCGACATCGTTGCCTACGGTGAAGCAGGTGTCAGCTCGCAGATCAGGTTTGAGGGGTCTTTCCAACTTCGCGACCCCGAACTAGGAAGCGTGCCGCTGGACCCCCAGAGCCAGTCATGGGAAGACCTTTCCGTGCTACTGGCCCTCCGCCACGACGAAATCACGGTCGCCACAGCCGACGCCCAAGAATCCACCCTGCGTGTCGAATTCAGCAGCGGCCGCGTGCTAAGCGCGGGTCCGGACCCGAACTATGAGAACTGGGAGGCACACGGTCCGGGATTCATGCTGGTTTGTAAGCCTGGCGGTGGCCTCGCCCTGTGGAACACCGACGCGTCAAAGCCCTAACCGCCTCGCAGCCCTCGCCAGTCGCTGGACCGCTGCTTTCGTACGGTAGCGACAGCCACGTCACCGGAGATGGGGCCGCCGCGCGCCGGCTGTGCCGGCTTGGCCACCAACTAGGCCCCTCCTGAGAGCGAGGGTTGTTGGGCTTGGGCCGCTCCGACGGTCGGGCGACTGCTGTCTGCGATCACGCTGCGCTGGGGCTGGGCGAGACGCTCAACCCGACCGACTAGTCACCGAACATAGCCTCCGCGCCGGCTTGGCCCCCTGATGCGAATGGGCACCTTCCAAACCCCCGGGGGCGCGGCGGACGCTAGGTTATCGAGCAGTGCCGCGCAAGCGTCCCGATCCAGAACTTCAACCTGGCGAGGCGGTCGCCTGGCAGAAGGTCGCGCTCCGCACGCCTGACCCGCCGAACCGACCCGCCGAACCAGTCGGGGTTCTCTACCTGACGAATAAGCGCCTGCTCTTCCAGCCGGACACATCGCGCAACCGCAAGTCGGACCGAAGCCCGCGCAGCTACCCGCTACCGAGCTGCACGCGCGTCGAGCCGGTGAACCCGACATGGCGCCCTTACAAGGCCGGCGCGTTTCGACACCGCATCAGGCTCGTCCTCGCCGACCAGCCGTCAGTGCTGTTCGTGCTCAGGCCGATCGCTGAGACAGTCGAGTACCTCAACCGCATGATCCAGCTCGCCCACGAGCCGGATGCCTCCCCAGCTTGATCGCTGGCTAGGTTATCGAGCCGTCGGGCGGCGCTACAGTTCCCTGCGTGACACGTCGGGCAGCCTGTGCCGTCGTCATCGTCGCACTAGCTGCCGGACTAGGAGTCGGGCTCGGCCTTGCAGCTAGGGCCGGTTCTCCCGACAAGCCCGGACATCTCTACTGCCGCCAGTCTGTGGTGCCTAACGAGCACGCGCTGACGCGCTACAACCTGATGCCGCTGTTCTGCCCACGGCCTGTCCCCGCTTCGCCGACTGGCCCCAGAGCCAAGCGCTGAACCGCCACTGGCACCAGCGCCGCGGTCATGCTCCTCACATTCGGTCAGTTTGAAACTAGTAGCGAAGCGCACTAGGATCCGCCGATGGCTCTCAGCCGAGGCGGGCGGATTTGGCTCGGTCTGCTGCTCGCCACCGTGGTGGTGTGGCTGATCGCGGACTCCCAGGACACTGCGCTCCTCGCTCTCAAGGCCCATGGAGCTTCCCTCACCCTGCTTCAGATCCTCTGGGTCGTCTCGCTGTTTGGGTTCATCCTGCTGGTCCTGTTTGGACTTGTCGTGCTAGTCCGGTCGCGTTTGCGATCGACTGCCTAACCGAGCAGCCCCGCGATCTCCCGAAGCATTCAGACGTGATCTGCTCTCCCAGCAGCCATCTCGGGCGTCCGCTTGGTAGCGGATCCGCGTTGAGGAATGATTGGCGTGGTGTCCCCCAGCTCTAGCCGCGACACGGCTACAGGCGATCCGCGCAGCGCGTCCGCTTGGCGGCCGCTGATAGCCGACGAACGGGACGGGCCGTTGCCGGCGCTGCTGCTGGCGCTGACTGTGCTGACGGGCGTTGTTGACGCTGTGAGCATCCTCACGCTGGGCAGGGTCTTCGTCGCCAACATGACCGGCAACATCGTGTTCGTCGGCTTCGCGATCGGCGGTGCCCCAGGGTTCTCGCTCAGCGCGTCGCTTGCCGCGCTGGGCGGTTTCCTGCTCGGAGCATTCGCCGGCGGACGCGCGATCCTGGCCGCCGACCGCTGGCGCGGCGTCCTGCTGCGCGATGCGGTCGGCGTCGAAGCGGGGCTGCTGGTCGCCGCCCTCGTACTGGCGATCGCCACCGGCACTCCGTTCAGCGAAGCCACCCGAGACGTGCTCGCAGCGCTGCTGGCCACCGCGATGGGCCTCCAGAACACCGTCGTCCGTAAGCTCGCAGTGCCCGACCTCACGACAACGGTACTCACGATGACGCTCACCGGCATCGCCGCTGATCGGCACGAGTCCGCTCGCAGCCCGGTCGTGGTGCGACGGCTGCTCGCCGTCGCGGCGATGCTCACCGGCGCCATCGTTGGCGCGCTGCTGGTTGTCGGGGTCAGCGCAGTCGCGGCGCTTGCGCTCGCCGCCGGGCTCGTCGCCGCCGTGAGCGCCGCCGCCACGCTCGCCGCACGGCGTCCAGCGGCCTGGCAGTAGGGCCGGTCGATGCTCCGGAGCTACGCGGCGGCTTCGTCGGATGGCTTCGGCTGGCGGTCCGCGCCCGAGCCGGCGACGAAGTGCTGCTCGAGCTCGCCCATGACGCGCGGGTCGCGCAGCGTCGTGAGGTCGCCGAGCGGCTCTCCGGCGGCGATGTCGCGCAGGAGCCGGCGCATGATCTTGCCCGAGCGCGTCTTGGGTAGCTCGTCGGCCCAGATGATGCGCCGCGGGCTGGCCGGCTCGCCGACGCGGCTCGTGACCGCGTCGCGGATCTCCTGCTCGAGCAGGTCGGAGCCTTGATCGGTGCCCTTGAGGCTGACGAACGCGCAGATTGCCTGTCCGCTGTCCTTGTCGAACTGGCCGATCACCGCGGCCTCGGCCACCTTCGGGTGGGCGACGATCGCTGACTCGACCTCGGCTGCGGCGAACCGCGAGCCGGCGACATTGAGAACATCGTCGACGCGGCCTCCGATCCAGAAATAGCCGTCCTCGTCGATCCGGGCGACGTCGCCGACGAAGTAGACGCGCTCGCCGAAGCGTCCGAGGTAGCTCTGCTCGTCGAAGCGGCCAAAGTAGGTTTCCTCGTAGCGCTCGTCCTCCTTGTAGAGCGTGCGAAGCATCGCCGGCCATGGGCGCTTGAGGACGAGGTAGCCCTGCTCCCCGCGGACCGGGCCACCGTCCTCATCGACGACGTCGGCGTCGATCCCTGGCAGCGGCCGGGTCGCCGATCCCGGCTTGGTCGCGATCACGCCCGGCAAGGCGGCGATCAACATGCACCCCGTCTCGGTCTGCCACCAGGTGTCGACGATCGGGCATCGCTGGGCGCCGATGACGGTGTGATACCAGAGCCAGGCCTTGGGGTTGATCGGCTCGCCGACCGTTGCCAGCAGTCGCAGCGAGCTGAGGTCGGCCGTCGCCGGGTACTCGGCCCCCCACTTCATCCACGTTCGGATTATCGTCGGTGCCGTGTAGAGGATCGTCACCTTGCTGCGCTCGATCAGCTCCCAGGCGATGGCCTTGGTCGGGTAGTCCGGCGAGCCCTCGTACATCACGCTGGTCGCCCCGTTGGCGAGCGGTCCGTAGACGACATAACTATGCCCGGTGATCCACCCCGCGTCGGCGGTGCACCAGAAGACGTCGCTTGCGGGCTTGAGGTCGAACACGTATCTGGCGGTCCACGTCACGCCGACGAGGTAGCCGCCCGTGGAATGGACCACGACCTTGGGCTTGGCTGTTGAGCCGGAGGTGTAGAGGATGAAGAGCGGGTTTTCGGCGTCGAGCGCCTCGCAGGGGCAGTCGGGGTCGCTGCGCTCGAGCGCCTCATGCCACCAGACATCGCGGCCGTCCTGCATCTCGCAGGCCACGCCGGTGTGACGCAGGACGATGATCGTCTCCAGGCCCTCCAGGTCGGCGACCGTCTCGTCGACGGCTGCCTTGAGTGGAGCCGACGAGCCCTTGCGCCGCGCGCCATCGGCTGTGATGAGCGCCTTAGCGCCGCAGAAGTCGAGCTGATCGCGAACCGCCGCGGCCGAGAAGCCGTCAAACACGACGTTGTGCGGCGCGCCGATGCGCGCGCAGGCGAGCATCGCGACGACAACCTCGGGCACCATCGGCAGGTAGATCCCGACGATGTCACCGCGCCCGACGCCACGCGCCTTGAGCGCGTTGGCGAGCAGCTGAACATCGCGGTGCAGATCGGCGTACGTGACCGTGCGCTCCTCCCCCGCTTCGCCGTGCCAGTGGTAGGCGACTCGAGCGCCCAAGCCGGCGTCGATGTGGCGATCGACGCAGTTGTAACAGGCGTTGAGCTTGCCGCCGACAAACCACTTGTAGAAGGGTGCGCGCGAATCGTCCAAGACTGCCTCCCACGGCACGGCCCAGTCGAGCAGCTCATGCGCCTGATTCGCCCACCAGCCGCGGAAATCGTTCTCAGCCTCGTCGTAGACCGACGCGTCCTTGATCAGCGCCTGTTCGCGAAATTCGCGCGCGGGCTCGAATCGCTCGACGCTCAGCAGGCGATCGAGCTCAAGCGCGAGTTCGTCGCCGGGCCCTGGCCCCGCAGCCGTATCCCTCATCAGGTCCGACACGCTAGCGCGCACCTTGCTCGTGCGTCGCGCCGCCACCATCGGTCACGGAGACGGCGATCGGTGCGGGGATCCAGGCTCGCAGCGTGGCCACGAGCTGCTCACGCCGAAGCGGTTTGCTGACGTAGTCGTCCATGCCGGCCTCGAGGCATTTCTCGCGGTCCCCGTCCATCGCGTGGGCGGTCATCGCGATCACGGGCGTGCGACAGTCGCCCTGCTCGAGGCGACGAAGCTCCCTGGTCGCCTCATAGCCGTCCAACTCAGGCATCTGGCAGTCCATCAGGACGGCGTCGTAGTGCCCGGCTGTCAGCGCCTCGAGTGCCTCCAGGCCGTTGCCTACGACATCGACGCTGCAACCGCAGCGTTTGAGCGCCGCGACGGCGACGATCTGGTTGACGGGATTGTCCTCGGCAACGAGCACGTGTGGCGAAGTCGGCCACAGCGCGGCGGGCTCGTCGTTCGAGCTCTCCAGCGCGCGCGGATCAGGCGCTCCGACCTGGGCGCAGAGCTCGAGCTCGAACCAGAACGTGCTCCCCCGCCCGCCCGTGTTGGGCGCGGCGCCGATCGAGCCGCCCATCAGCTCGACCAGCTCGCGGGCGATCGCCAGGCCGAGGCCCGTGCCGCCGTAACCGCGGGTCGTCGACGGGTCGGCCTGAGTAAAGGGCTCGAACAGGCGGTCGAGCGCCGCCGGGTCGATCCCGATGCCGCTATCGGCCACTTCGATGCGTACGACGCGCTGGTCGCCGGGTCGGAAGCTCACGTCCACCGTGACCGCTCCCTCGGCTGTGAACTTCACGGCGTTGGAGACGAGGTTCAGGAGGACCTGGCGCAGCCGTCGGCCGTCCGCGTATCCGAACTGCGGCACGTTCTCAGCGATCTGCACGTGGAAGGCGAGTCCCTTCGCTTCCGCGAGCAGACTCGCGACCGCGCATGCCTCCCTGACGGTCTGGTGGAAGTCGAACTCCGTGAGATCAAGCTCGAGCTGTCCCGCCTCGATCTTCGAGATGTCGAGGATCTCATCGATGATCGTCATCATGTGCTCGCCGGAGCGGGCAACCTGCTCGGCGTAGCCGCGCTGCTCCTCGCTCAGGGCGGTGTCGAGCAGCAGCTCGTTCATGCCCAGGACACCGTTCATGGGCGTGCGGATCTCGTGGCTCATGTTCGCGAGGAAGGCTGCCTTCACCTCGGCCGAGCGGGTAGCTTCCGCCGCCTGATCCTGCAGCTCGACACCGCGGGCTGCGTCGACCTCCCGCAATCGCGTGGCCTCGAGCACCAGCCCACCCTCGAGCCCGAGCTGGGCCGCCAGGTCAAGTGAGCGCTGGCTGCGTCGGCGCGCCGCGCTGTCGCCGCAGACCAGGATTCCGCGGCCCGCGCCCTGCCCGGCCAAGGGGATCAGGATCCCGGACGTGAGCCCCAGCTCGCTAAGCAGCCGGGCGTGGTCGCCACCCTCGTTGCCGACGTCGGTGACGGCGATCGGCAAAGCCAGCTGCTCGGGCTGCGACAGGGTTGCCGATGATCGCGGGCGATCGTAATCGCGAAGCGCGCTGGCCGTGGCGCGTGCGGCCTCGTGGAGTCCGCGGTCGCCGTCCGGCAGGCAGACGACCGCCGTTTCGGTGTGCATGGCTTGCCTGGCGATCGTCGCGAGCCGGCTCGTCATGTGATCGGTGTCCGGGCTGTCAAGGCCGAGCTTCAGCAGCTCGAGCAGCGAGCCCGATGCGGCGAGCCGAGACTCGCGCTCCTCGGCCTCCTGTACTCGCTGAACAATCTCGCCGAGCATCGTCCCTGCGGCGGCAATCAGGCGTACGTCGTCGTGGCGAAAAGTGCGCGGAACCGTGGAATCGAGCAGCAGCGCACCGATCGGACTCAGGGGGCGACCGAGCGGTACGGCCACCGCCGCCTGCATCCCAAAGCTCTCAGACCACCATCCGGCGAGGCGTGCATCATCGGCGTTGACCGCCGTGACCGGGCGTTGCGAGGTGAACGCCGCTTCGACGATTGGCGGCGGCTCGACCGCCTGGCGGAAAAGCGCCCAAGCGTCGCGGTCGTGATGGCCGTCGGCGTAGCCCGACATCCGCGGAACCAGCTGGCCGTCGATCGCCAGGAATACGCTCGCCCGCGTCATGGCGACCTGGCTCGCAAGCTTCTCGCAGACCATGGCGAGCAGCTGCCCGGGCGAGCCGGTGTGAGCCCCGGCCGCTTCGATCAACGCCAGCAGCAGCTCCGCCTGGGTCCGACCGCGCTCCGCAGCCTGCCAGGTCAGAAGCGCCCCGATGCTCGTGGCGATTCGTCGCACAGCCTGCACGGCCGCGCCGGAGGGGGCGGGTTCGACCATCAGGATCCCCACCGGCTGACCGACGATCACCGGCTCGCACCACGCCGACGGGCCGATCAGCTCGCGCGCAAACGCGGGGGCTTCCCGTTGTAACTCGCTTGCCATCGCCACCACCCCGTGCCGCTGCTGGAGACTCTGGTCGAACGGGCGAATGTCCTCGACGCTCTTGTCAGACCAGCGCCAGGCGAGGCTCGAAAGCGAGTACGAGGTCTCGCCCGCGACGGCGCCGGCGATCGGCGACACGCGCCGCGATGACGGGATGTAGCGCCAGACGAGCACCCTGCTGGCGCCGAGGGCGTCCACTGCCATCGCGCACAGCTGTTCGATGCCTTCCAGGCCTGGATCCACAGACTGCTGAACGGGCTCAATTTGCGAGTTGTAGATATAAACAATGTCGGCTGTAGACCCGTTGAGCGTGAGCGCTGAGCACGGGGGCTTCGACTTGCAATTTGAACCGGCTCGAGGCGCTTCGGGCTGGCTGAAAGGCCCGCGGCACGACGACGTCAGCCGCTCGGGCGCTCCTCGACCGTCAGCTCGGCCCATGGCTCGACCTCGAGCCGGCCGTCGGGAATCGGCTCGCCGCTTTGGACCGAGCGGCCGTAGGTGCCCTGACTGAGCCGCGCCTGAGCACGCTCGATCGCCTCGAGCCGGCGAACGAGCAGGTCCTCGAGCGCCTCGTCGGTCCCCGTCACGACGAGATCCTCAGCCTCTGCCGAGGAGTCGGTCTGATCGTCATCCGCTCTCCCCTGCTCGCTGCGCAGCCGCCGCAAAGCCGCTTCGGCATCCGCGCGCGCGTTGCCCAGGAGATCCGTCGCGCGCGCGTCGTCCATTGCCGGCAACGATACCCGGCCGCGCCATCTGGAGCCCTCCTTGCCGAAGACGCGGTGCGCCGGCAGCGCTACGGCCCGCGTCAGGCTTCTCTGCCGGCGCCGAGTCCGGCTACCACTGATTCGCGCCCGGTGTCGCCGGCAACGGCTCCGTTTGAGCCGTTCGGACCGCCAGCAGGGCTCGGCGGCGGTGAAGGCCTCCGATCGCGGCTGAGACGCAGCTTGTCGTCCCGCTCGTCGGCTCCCAGCCAGCGATAGATCTGGAAGAAGACGAACATCGTCATCGCGAGCGAGCCCGGGACGAGCATGATGCCGCCGGCAAGCTGCTGGTCGGTGAGCGCCGAGATCCCGCCAGGACGGTGAGCCAGGTGGGCGTAGCGCGGATAGAGCGGCGAGGTCGCGAAGACCAGCACGAGCGCGATCACCCAACCAACGACCGACGCGGCGACCACGTAGTAGACGCGATGGATCTGGCTGAGCCGTGCCCGCAGCGGCGGCGAGTCGATCACCTGCGCCCAGAGCAGGATCCCGAAGACGAGGAAGGTCGTGTGCTCGAGGTCATGGATCGCACGGTCTGCGACCGCGGCGTCATAGAAGTACGGGATGTGCCAAAGCACCAGGTCGACGCTGAACGCGATCCATGCGGGGATCGGGCGTGCGAGCACTCGGAGTGCGCGGAGCGGCGCGCACCATCGCGAGCGCGAGATCGTCTTTGCGAGCGTACGCCGCAGCCCCAACGGCAACGGCCGCCAGATCGACATCCAGGGGGCGCCGAGCACGATCAGCGGTGCCGCGACCGACAGCAGCAACACGTGCTGGATCATGTGGACCCAGAACAGCTTCTCCGACAGCGAGTCGATCGGCGAGGCGAGCGCGACGAGGATCACGAGGAGGCCGGCGTAGAACGATGCCGCACGCCAGCGCTCCTGGCGGCTGCGCCGTCGCCCCAGGAGTCGCGTCGCGCGCTGCTCGCCGAGCACGTGCAGCGCCCCGAATAGCGATATGAGGGCTAGCGGCAGATCTACCGCGGCCGGCATTACGAGTCGGTGACCTTCGACTCCTCAGCGCCCGAGCGTGCGATCGGCGATTGTGCGGCCTCGCGCCGGCGCCGCCCACGCCGGTAGGTCAAGTTCCACCAGGCGACGACCGTGAACAGCAGCGCGAGCGGGAACACGAGTGTCAGCCAGCCGATGCCGGTGTAGTCGGTGCCGAAGTCGGCTAACTGAAGCAGCGCGCTCATTTGACCAGGTAGAGAAGGACGAACGCGAAGATCTCGACAATGCCCAACGTGTAAAGGTAGACGACGCAGCCGTCGGCGCTCGGTCGCAGCAGGCCGGACGTGTTCGCGATGTCACTCTCCCCCGCGCGCTCACCGCGCAGCGACTGTGCCCAGATCGTCTCGATCCAGTAAACGGCGCCGAGCCAGAAGAGGCCGAAGGTCGCGGTGAAGCCCAAGAAGACGCTCGCGAGTCCACCATCGCTCGCGCCGAACGAGAGGTTGTAGTACTCGATGATCTGCAACGCGACGACGGCGAGCGCGAGCACGAGCGAGGCGAGCGAAGCCAGACGCCACTGGCTGTCGGTGCCGTCGCCGAGGCGGGTGCGCCCAAGCGTGAAGATCACGCTCGAGCCGAGCACGCAGGCGAGGATCGCAACGCCCCAGCCGATCGGCGGCGTGACGTGCGGCTCACGGAACGAGTGCGCCGTATTGAGTGCCCGCAGGTAGAAGAACGCGAACACGAACGCCATGAAGAAGAACGCGACGGCGCTGGCCCAAAGGCGCGCCCCAACGCTGATGTTGGCGCCGAGTGTCTCGGGACCTTCGGGCTCGATCACGACGCCATCGTGCGCGCTCATGCCCCCGCCTCCCCCGCCGCGACGGCTCCGCGTCTACCAAAGTCCACCACCGGGGCCTCTGGCAACCCGTAGCCGTAGGGATCGCCCGTGATCGTGGGAATCTGCTCGAAGTTGTAGGACGGTACGGGCGTCGGGATCTGCCACTCCAGCGACTTCGAGTGCCACGGGTTGTCACTGGCGCGCTCACGCTTGAGGACGAGCGACCAGACGAGGTTGCCGAGGAAGATGAGCATCGACAGGCCGAGGCAGAAGGCCATGATCGAGACGAACACGTTCAGAGTGTGGAGGCTCGCGTTGTAGCTCGAGACGCGCCGCGGCATGCCGAGCATCCCGGCGGCGAAGAGCGGGAAGAACGTCAGGTTGAAGAAGATGAACATCGTCCAGAAGTGGAGCTTCCCGAGCGCCTGATTGATGGTGTAGCCGGTCATCTTCGGCAGCCAGTAGTAGATCCCGCCCATCAGCGCAAACACCAGACCGCCCATGATCGTGTAGTGGAAATGGGCCATCACAAAGAAGCTGCCGTGCGTTACGACGTCGCTCGTGACGTCCGAGAGGAAGACCCCGGAGAGGCCGCCGATCAGGAAGTTGAAGAAGAACGCGAGGCAGAAGAGCATCGGCACGGTGAAGCGGATCTTCGCCTTCCACAGCGTGCCGAAGCCGTTGAGGAAGATCAGCCCGGTGGGGATTGAGATCAGTTCCGTTGTGAACATGTAGAACGGCCGCAGGTTCGCGTTGATGCCACTCATGAAGAGGTGGTGCTGCCAGACCATGAAGCTCATCAGCGCCACGCCGAACATGCCGGCAACCGCCATGCGGTAACCCCACAACGGCTTGCGCGCAAAGACCGGCAGGATCTCGAGCACGATGCCGAAGCCGGGTAGGGCGAGGATGTAGACCTCGGGATGGCCGAAGAACCAGAACAGCTCATCCCACAGCAGCGGGCTACCGCCGGAGCTCGATATGAAGAACGTACTCTCGATCGAGCGGTCGGACATCACCATGTAGAGCGCGGCGGCAAGGACCGGCGCCGCGAGCACGGCCAGGATCGAGGTCGTGACCATCGCCCAGACGAAGATCGGCAGGCGGTTCCAGGTCATGCCCGGGGCGCGCAACGTGACGACGGTCACGAGGATGTTGATGCCGACGAGCACCAGCGCGATCCCGATCAGCAGGAACGACACGAGGTAAGAGTCGATGCCGGCGCGCGCCTGGTCGGCGAGCGGCGCGTAACCGGTCCAGCCGGTCGGGAAGCCGCCGAGCAGCGTCGCCGAGAGCAGGACGAAGCCGGCCAGCACGGTGAGCCACATCGTCAGCGACTCGATCCGCGGAAACGCCATGCGTCGCGAGCCGATCATGATCGGGACGAGCCAGTTGCCGAGCGGACCGATAACGCCGGCCGACATCATCGTCAGCATCATCGTGCCGTGCAGGCCGACGAGCGTCAGGTAGTTACCGGCGGGGAAGAGCGTTGCGTTTGAACTCGTCAGCTCGGTGCGGATGAACATCGCGTTCAGCCCGGCGACGAAGAAGAAGAAGAGGGTGGCGACGAGGTACTGCATCGCGACCACCTTGTGGTCGGTGCAGAGGCGGAAGTAGCGCCACGTGCTGGAGTCCACGCCCTCGTGCAATGACGGCGCGCGACCGAGCATCCGCTTGAGCGGGTAGTTGAAGAAGCCGAGTCCGAGCATCCAGCCGATGATCGAGCCGAACAGGCCGAGCAGGATCGCGATGTCGTCCTGGTCGGTGCCGCCGGGGTTCTGCTCGGCCGCGATGTTCGCGCCGATCTTGCCGCCGAGCCAGTGCGCGACGATGTAGCCGACGATCGCGAAGGCGACCGCCCAGATCACGTTGAACCCCAGCAATTGCCCCAAAAACGACGGTGCAGCGCCCTTGCTTCTGTTCACTGGGAGAGCGGCTGATTCCATGTCACGTCGCGTTTCGTGTCGGGATTGGGTAATAGGTGAGCGAATACGGCGGCAGGTACTTGGTGACCGCGGCGTACTTGGTGACGGTTGCGTGGATCCAACTGTTGAACGCCGAGCCGCTGACTATGTGCCCCGTCGTGTTCATGTGACCGTGCCAAAGACCGCAGAGCTCGTCGCAGCGAACCTGGAAGGAGCCCTTGCGGAAGATCTTGACGTAGGCGATGTTGTCGGCACCCGGGACCGCGTCGGCTTTGACCCCGAGCTCGATCGCCCAGAAGCTGTGGACGACATCGAGCGATGTCACGTGGAACTCGATCTCGCGGTTGACGGGCAGCACGAGCTGAGCCGTCTCGACTCCGCCGTAGCCGGGGTAGCGGAACGTCCAGAGCCACTGCTGGCCAATCACCTGGACCTGCAGCGCGCTCCTGGCGTCGGACGGCTTCGCGAGCGGGTTTGAGCCCTGGCCACCGCCAGCGCCGTTCTCGGTCAGGAGATCGACGGTCCCGTAGGCGGCCAGACCGACCACCAGCACAGCCGAGACGATCAGCCACGTCGCTTGAATCCGCGTGTTGCTTCGGAGCGGCGGGCCGTCGACGATGGTCCCGCTCGCCGGGTCAGCGCGGAAGTTGATCACCGCGTAGCCGAGGTAGACCCAGACCAGCATCAGCAACGGTATCGAGAGGGCCGTGAGGACAACGTCGACGGCGTGCTGGGCGCGCGTGTCGTCCGTCAAAGAGCCGGGCGGGATGTGAGGCCCGACGACCCAGATGATGACCGGGACCATGATCGCGGTCGCGATGGCCCAGATGATCGCGATGTTACGGCCGTGATGCGGCTCGTCGCGCCCGACTTTCTCAGGTGCGATGCTCATGCGACCTCGAGCAGTCCGTCCATGTAGCCGATCGTCTGCATCGGTCCGCCGAAGCCGTAGAGGAACGCGAACGCGCACGGCACGAAGCACTGCCAGCGATACGTGCCTGCGCCGGGCGTCCGGAAGCTGAAGCTGATCGTGGTGTGTGCGAAGTGCATCGGACACGGCGCCACTGCGCAAACGTTCGACGTCGAGTCGCTGATGCCGACCAGTGGCACGCTCAGATCGAGATCTGGGACCGTGAACGTGTGCGCCGGCTCACTCGGCGGTATCACGCTGAGTGAGGTGTTGTTGTAAGGCGGGAGGCCGCTGCCCTTACCGGTGTTGCCGACGTCGGTGTAGGTGGCCACGCCGCCGACGGTGCCGCGGACCTGTGCGAGGAAGTTGTTGCGCAGACCCGTCTGACTGTCGAACTGGTAGACAGTGACGTGGACCAATTCATGCGCCGGGAGCTTCCAGATCGTCGTGTGGCGCCACTTGCCGCTGGGGTCCTTGACGAGGTAGCTCACCCAGTCGGGGAACGGGTGGTTGCCGTAGCTGCCGACTACCTGGAGCGTCAAACTGGCGCTGCCGTCGCGATTGATTACGGCTGCGACAGCCGGCGGGCCCGACTCGAGGAAGTAGACGACGTAAACGGCTACGAGCGCGATCAGCGCAGCAAACGTCGCCGCCACCGCGAGGAGCCTGACCCGCATCACGCTGTTCTATATGCCTGAGCAACCAATTGCAACTGCGAGTTCGACGATCCGTAGTTTCCCGCGAATTCGCGGGTTGTAAACGCCGCGGGACGCCGTCAGTGAGAAGGCGCCGAGCGAGCCGGCGGGCTCAGCTGGACGCCGGCGCGAGCGAAGCCTTACGCTGAGAGCGATGTCCGTGCGCCCCCTCCCCCGGCTCGATCGACCCGCGTAGCGGTGAGCGCCGACGATCAGATCGAGCAGGGCCAGGCGCTTGACCTCGCCGCCGCCGAGCTGCGCGCCGACAGCGTCGACATCGAGGCGCTCCTCGCGGCGCTTGCCGTGCGCCTCGAGCAGGCGCTGCCGGGCATGGTGGCGGTGAAGCGTCGGCGGATCGGCGGTTTCCGCTCGAAGGAGAGCGAGATCCAGGCGATCTCGCTCTCGCTCGGCGATGCGCGCTTCGCGCTCCAGCGGAGCGCTGCCGGCTTTGACTGCACGCGCCACGCGGTTGTCCGCGGCATCACGCTGAAGCGGGAGCAGTGCGTGCTCACGGACTGGATCGCCGACGTGATCGAAGCCGTGGCGCAGACCGCCGCGGTCGGTGAGCAGTCGCGCATCGCGCTAGAGGCGTTGATCCGATGAGCCCGCTGTTTCGCGGCCGCCGGCCGGCGGCCGATCCAGCCGACCTGGAGCGTGCAGCCGAGTCGCTGCGGCGAATCGAGGCGGGCGGCATCCCGCTGCCGGCGAGCGAGCGCCTGGCGGCGCTGGCCGAGGCAGGCGCCGGCGGACCGTACGGCAGCGACCTCGCCGTCAACGAGTTCGCGCTGCTCGCGCGGCTTGGCATCCGCCCGGTAACGCTCGTGATGGGCTCCTCGATCTACCACACCGGCTGGCAGACCGGCTACTACTTCCAGCCCGGCGAGGTGCGCGTGCTCTCAGACGCCTACAACGAGAGCCGCCGGCTCGCGCTCGGCCGTCTGCTCGAGGAGACGCAGACCGCCGGGGCCGACGCCGTCGTCGGCGTGCGGATCACACAGGGCGCGCACGACTGGGCCCCCGGCGCGGTCGAGTTCATCGCGGTCGGCACAGCGGTACGACTGCCGGAGCACCTGCGCTCGGCCGCAGGCCCGGTGCTCACGGACCTCTCGGGTCAGGAGTTCTGGAAGCTCTGCGCCGCCGGTCTGCGCCCGGTCGGCATCGCGGCGCATACGAGCGTGCACTACGTCCCGGCCACGTGGCAGACGCAGATGACGCAGCGCGGCGGCATGTTCGCCGGCTCCGCGTCGTGGACGAACCAGGAGTTGAGCGACTTCACGCGCGGCGTCTACGCCGCCCGCGAGACCGCGATGGGCTACCTGCAGGCCGCGGCGCGCGCGGCGGGCGGCGACGGCGTCGTCGGCGTCAAGCTCGCTCAGCACTCGCGCGGCTATCGCGTCGCCGGGCTCGGCTACGAGCGCGACGACATGATCGTCACGTTCGACGTGATCGGGACGGTGATCCGCGATGACCCCTCGCTCGCAACCGATGAGCTTCCCGGCGCGCTCAGCGTCCTGTCCCTGTAATGCATCGGACGGTGGTTCATCTGATCCCGATCTTCGCCCGAATCGCAGCCACTCGAAAGGAAACAGTCTGATGGCGTATGACCCGACCAGCACCGAAGGCGTCCCCCAGGCGGGCCGTGCGCGGCTCGAGCAGAACCGCGCCGGGCTGTTCACCAGCGACCTGTCGGTCAACGAGTTCCTGCTCGTGCGACAGGCCGGCTTCCAACCCCTCGGTTTGGTGATCGGTTCGAGCATCTACCACATCGGAATTCAGCTCGCGAGCTACCGCCAGAATCAGGAGCTGACGGTGCTTTCGCAGGCGATGTACGAGGCGCGTGAGCTTGCGATGACGCGGATGGAGGAGGAGGCCGAGCAGCTCGGCGCCGACGGAGTGGTGGGCGTGCGACTCGACATCGGACGCTACGAGTGGGGCGAGAACATGGCCGAGTTCATCGCCGTCGGCACCGCTGTGAAGCACCGCGGCGGCGTCCTTCACCGGGCGCCGTCGGGCCGGCCGTTCACGAGCGATCTGACGGGCCAGGAGTTCTGGACGCTGCTCCAGACCGGTCACCGGCCGGTCGGGATGGTGATGGGATCGTGCGTCTACCACGTCGCGCACCAGTCGATGCGCCAGTCGCTGCGCAACACGGGCCAGAACGTCGAGTTGCCGAACTACACCCAGGCGCTCTACGACGCGCGGGAGCTGGCGATGGAGCGGATGCAGGCGGAGGCGCTCGAGGCCAAGGCGGAGGGGATCGTCGGCGTCGACATCCACGAGCGCTCCCATGGCTGGGGCAGCCACGTGATCGAGTTCTTTGCGATCGGTACGGCGATCATCCCGGCCGAGGGCAGTGAGGACCACGTGATCCCGGCGCCGCAGGTCGTGCTGGACCTCGCTTGAGCGAAGCCGGCGCGCGAACTAAAGGCCGGCGCCGGTGGCGCTGGCTGAGCGGCGCGTCATTTCGGGAGGCGCTCTAAGCTCGCGGCCGGCATGCGCGGGCGCCTTGGACAGACTCGGTCACGACGCGTGGCAAGCGTTGCGGCGGTCCTGCTGACCGTCGCGCTCGGCCTCTCACTGCTCGCCGCCGAACGCACGCCGGCGGCCGGAGGGGTGCGGACGACGCCTGTTTTGGCCAGGGCGCCGACGCGCATAGTGACCGCGCAGGCGAGCCCGATCGCGACATCAGTGGCCGTGGTGCCAAAGGACCCGTTCGCGATCCGGGGGATGCGCCGCTTTCTCGACACGCGCTCCGGCAACGTCACCGCGGGTGTCTACAACATCGCCACCAAGACGACGTTCCTCTACCACCCGGGTGATCGCGAGCAGACGGCGAGCATCGTCAAGGCGAACATCCTTGCCCTGCTGCTGGCGCAGGCGCAGGCGCGACACGAGCCGCTCGAGGGCGACGACGAGGCGGTTGCCACCGGGATGATCGAGGAGAGCGACAACGACGACGCGACCGATCTGTGGGACGACGAGGGTGGCGCGCCGGCAATCGCCGCCTTCGACGCGCGCCTGCACATGACACAGACGACGCCGAGCTACGCCTGGGGACTGACCGAGACCACGCCGCGCGACCAGCTGCGCCTGCTGCGGCACATCGCGCTGCCGAACAAGATCCTCCGCCACGCCTACCGCGAGTCCGAGCTGTACCTGATGGAGCACGTGATCAGCGACGACTACTGGGGTATAACCGCCGGCCCGACCCGCGCCACGGTCGCGGTGAAGAACGGCTGGCTGCCGGTCGCCGGCGGCTGGCAGATCAACAGCATCGGCATGGTTCGCGGCGATCACCGCGCCTACCTGATCGCGGTCATGACGAACGAGAACCCCGACGAGGGCTACGGCATCGACACGATCGAGGGGATCTCCCGCATCGTCTGGGCGGACCTGCGCCAAAGGCGGGCGCCCGAAGGCAGCACGGGCCCGAGCGGTGCGAGCGGCTCGACGGGCGTGAGCGGCGTGAGCGGCTCGACGGGCGTGAGCGGCTCGACGGGCGTGAGCGGCGCAACCGGCGCCGGCTGAGCAGCGCTAGCCGCGTGCCGCCGCCACAACGCGCCCGCACGAGACCGGCCGCCCGCCGAGGAGTGCCGCCAAAGGCGGGCTCCCGGAGGCTAGAGCTGAAACTCCCCGCCGGCGTAGATCACGGCCTCGCTGCCGTCGCGCAGTGTGGCTGTGACCGTACGGTCCGTTGTCGAGATGATGTCGGTGTGCACGCTCGAGTCGTTGAAGCCGAGGCGCTCCGCCTCTTTGGCGTCGATGCCGCTCGGGTCGCCGGCGAAGCAGTCGAGGTAGGACTTGCCGAGGGCTATGTGCGTATTCCCGAAGGGGCCGCCGACGTTCTCGTCGTACAGCGTTTCGGCCATGAATTTGGTGATCCGTGAGAAGCGGCTGTCGGTCAGCGAGAACTCCCCCAGCTTGTCGGCGTTCTCGGTCGCGACCATCTCCTTGAGCAGCTCCTCGCCCAGTTCCGCGGTTGCGTTGACGACGCGCCCACCGTCGAACTCGAGCCGGATCCCCTTGACGAGATTGCCGTAGCGGTAGAGCGGCTGGTTGAAGTAGATCCAGCCTTTGGTGCCGCGCCAATCGGGACTCGTGAAGATCTCGAAGCTTGGAACGTTACGGCCGCCGCCGCCAACCCATTGGCGGCTCTCGCCGAGCACGATCTCCAGATCGACGTCCTCCCCGAGCACGTGGACACGCTCGATGTCGAGTGCGTTCAGTCGCGACTTGTAATCGCTGAGCTGGGCGCTCACCTCACGCCAGCGCTTGATCGGGTCAGGCTCGTCGAGGAAGCACGCTTGGATGATCTGCTGCCAGTACTCGGTGTCGCTCATGCCCGCCTCC
This sequence comes from Solirubrobacterales bacterium, assembly GCA_003132505.1. GTDB lineage: Bacteria > Actinomycetota > Thermoleophilia > Solirubrobacterales > Solirubrobacteraceae > Palsa-513. Next base: position 40,848 of record PKXY01000010.1, on the reverse strand, counting down.
GCCGCCATCGCCGCTGTTCCATAGAGGCCGAGCGTCCAAGTGAACTTGCCTGCGTTCTCCTTTTCGGAGCGCCACTCCATCCACGGCTTCATCGACATGCCGCGGCGCATGATCTTCGCCGGCGGAACGCCCTCGAGCGCCTGCATGTCGGCGTCGCTGAGCACGGCCACCATGTGATCGATCTCGTCGACGAGGCCGCGACGGTAACGCGCCGGGAAGAAGTCGATCTGCCCATCGCTCGCGAGCTCGAAGAAATCGCGCGTGACGTTGTAGTCGCCGTCGTCGTCCGGCGAGTAATGCCCGATCGGGTGGCAACCCGCGCGCACCACCGCGCGCATCAGCTCAACGTAGAGCGGTTTGGCCGACTCGCTTGCAACCACGAGCACGACGTCACCCGCACGCACGCCATCGCCGCCGCCGAGCGCAAAGTTCACGAGGACGTCGGCGTAGCGCTCGAGGACCTGCTGATCTGGCTTGTAGCTCATGCTCACGACCCTATCCGATGGGTAGGCCAGGGTGGATTTCGACGGAGAATGCGAGATCGAGCCGGTCCGGCACTTGCATCGGCCGGAGGGGCAACGTATGTTGGCTCCAGGACGCGGAACGAGCCGCAAAGAGCGAGGCCACCGAGGTGTGAGGCCGCGCCACCACGAGACCGGAGCCGCCCTTTCGGGAGCGGAACCGGAGGAGGGTCCTCAGACGGCTCGCTTCCGCGTCTTACTCGTTCCCGACCGCGTCGTTCTTCGGGCGTCGGGAGCCGCCGGGCGTCCGCGCCATGGCGAGATTGGCCGAACGTGGCCCGAGTGGGCAGGTGCAAACGAGAGCCACGTGCACCCGCAGGCTCGATGAGCGCGAAGCGCTAGGCTCTACGGCGGCGCCCATGGCGACTGAGACTGAGCAGACCGGCCCAGCGAGTAGTTCCACGCCGCCGCGATCGGGCAGCTATGAGTTCAGGCGGCGCGATCTGCTGTTGTTGTTCGTACTGCTGGCGGTGGTCGGCGCTCTCGCTGCGGTCCTGATTCACGGACCGGCAAAGCCGACAGCGCTTGGGGAGGTCGTCAGTCCGGCGCATCGCGGCGCCTACGACGGCCTGACGATCAGCGCGAAGGCCGAACCCCCGCTGGTCCTGCGCAACTATCTCGGCAACACGGTGAACATCCGGAGCTTCCGTGGCAAGGCGGTGCTCGTCACCTTCCTTTACACGCATTGCCCGGACATCTGTCCCCTGATCGCCTCGCATCTGCACACGGCGCTCAGCGAAATGAACCCTGCTGAGCGCAGGCGTGTTCAGATAGTCGCGGTCTCGGTCGATCCTCGCGGCGACACTCCGACGACCGTGGCCGACTTCGTCCACGAACACGGTATGACCGGAAAGATGGACTACCTGATCGGCAACGCCGCCCAGCTGGGGAGCGTATGGGCCGCGTGGAGCGTTGGCGCCGAGCGCGACGCCGGTGACCCTGCTCTGATCACGCACAGCGCGCTGATGTACGGGATCACCGCCCGGGGCAAGATTGTCGTCGTCTACCCGCAGGACTTCGCGCCGTCGGAGATCGTGCACGACGTGCCGCGGCTCGCCGCCGCGTGAGGCTGCTGACACATCGCCTCGCGTTGCGCCTCGCCGCGGTAGCACTCGCGCTTGCGTTGCTCGCGTACGGGATCCTCGCGCACGGCAGAACGGTCGTGACCGCACCGCCACTCCCCCACGCAGCGCTCCAGGGCGGCCCTCTGACGACCGCGGCGCTGCGCGGGCACGCGGAGGCGATCGTCTTCTTCGCGAGCTGGTGTCCTGGATGCCATACCGAGGCTCCGGCAGTCGAGCGCTTCGCGGCCTCGCCCGCCGGCAGCGGCAAGGTTCTCTCGATCGACTACAGCGACTACGGCAACGCACGCGGCTTCATCAGCCGCTACCGCTGGACCTTTCCGGTGTTGAGCGATCCGGACGGCGTCACGGGCGACGCGTACGGCGTCGCCCATCTGCCAACGACGGTGATCCTCAACCCGCAAGGCGACATCGTCGCCCGCGAGGTGGGACCACAGACAGTCGCGAGCCTGAGTCGAGCCCTCAGCGCCGCCAGCTGAGCGCCTTGGCTGCGATTCGCCGGCGTTCCCTCGCCCCTCAGCCGACGATGATCTGACCGCGGCCTCAAGTGAGGCCGCGGCGTGCGGCCGCGGACGGCTCAGTCTTGCGCTTGGCGAATGCGCTCGCGTTCGGCGAGCCTGTTCGCGCGGCGAATCTGTGCCTCAGCCTCGCGTCGGTGCGCCTCCTCATCAAGCGCCTCAAGTGGCGGAACCTGCACCGGGCGGCCGCCGTCATCGACGGCCACGAGCGTCAGGTACGCGCTATTCGTGTGGCGCCGATCGCCGGTCAGCGGGTTCTCGGCCTCGACCCGGACACCAACCTCCATCGAGGTCCGCCAGACCGCGTTCACGCTGGCTGAGAACGTCACGAGCTCACCGACGTGGATCGGCACGAGAAACGTCATGCGATCGACCGCGGCCGTCACGACGCGTTGATGGGAGTAGCGGACGGCGGCGAGACCCGCCGCCTCGTCGCACAGCTTCATCACGGAGCCGCCGTGCACGTAGCCGGCGATGTTCTCCTCCTGGGGGCCCATCCAAATCGACAGAGTCGAGTCGCGTAAACGGGGCTCCCGGTCATTCATTCATCCATCCTAAGGCGCTTCAAGCCGCGACACCGGATAGCCGATTACGTTCGTGAACATGCCTCGAGCCACCTCGCGCGCCCGAACCGGACGTACCCCCATTCCCTCTTTGCCGCTCAGGTTGATCAGTGAGGATCCGGCCGCCCCGCCCCGGGCGGAAACCGAGCCCGACGGCGCCGCATTCGAGGCGCTGTTCGAGCATGCCGGCGCGATGCTCGCAATCCTCGACACGGAAGGTCGATTCCTCACAGTCAACCCGGCGTGCACGCGTGTTCTGGGTGTAGAGCCGAGCACCCTGGTCGGCCGGTCGCTGCTGGACCTCGCTCGGTCCGAGGCTCCGCCGCAAGCGCTGAGCCTCGACGGCGAACCTGGCGAGAACGGCATTCCCCGGGAGCAACTGTTCGATCTGCTCGCCCGTCACCGCCACGCCGACGGGACCTGGCGTTGGTTGCTATGGAGCGGAGCCGTCCACGGCGATCGCTGGTACGCATCGGCGAAGGACATCACCGACTGGGTCAAGCTCGAGGACCGGGTCGGCCGCGACCCGCTCACGCGGCTGCCGAACAAAGAGGTCTTCCTCGACGAGGTGACACAGGCGCTAGCACGCAACGAGCGGACAGCGCGGTCACTGGGCATCCTGTTCGTCGACATCGATCAGCTCAAGCAGATCAACGACAGCATCGGCCACCAGGCCGGCGATCGCCTGATCGCGCAGGTGGCAGAGCGGCTGCGCATGGCCGTTCGTGCCAACGACGTCGTCGCCCGCCTGGGCGGAGACGAGTTCGGGATTCTCGTCGAATCGCTCGGCGAGGAGCTGGAGGCGGTGACGGTAGCCGGCCGCGCACTCGCAGCGCTTGACGACCCGATCGACCTCGGCACCGGCCTGATCTCGGTATCGGCGAGCATCGGACTCAGTACCGCGCACAGCCCGACCGACACGGCAGCCAGCCTGATCCACCAGGCCGACATCGCGATGTATGAAGCCAAGACGTCGGGACGCAACCGCTTCGCGATCTTTGACGCTGCGCTGCGCGCCGAGTTGGATCGCCGGCTCGAGCTTGAGCGCGACCTGCGCTCTGCGCTCGAGCGCGAGGAGCTCGAGCTGCGCTACCAGCCGATCGTCGCGATCGGCAACGGCGCCGTGGTCGGGTTTGAGGCCCACCTGCACTGGGATCACGCCGAGCGCGGCGTCGTGCCGCTCACGGAGCTTCTACCGCTGGCCGAGCAGTCGGGCCTGATAGTCCCGCTCGGGCTGTGGGTAACGCGCACAGCGACCGAGCAGGTCGCGGCTTGGCGTGCGGACGGCACGGACCTGTTCCTCGCCCTGAATGTCTCGCCGCGCCAGCTCGCCGACGAAGGTTTCGTCGCGGGCCTCAAAGCGACACTCGAGGCCGCGAAGCTTCCGCATCGCGCGCTCGCGATCGAGCTGGCGGAGGCGGCCGTGCTCGCAGACCCGGCGAAGGCCGCGACTCGTCTCGCCGAGCTGCACGAACTCGGCGTCGGGCTGGCCCTCGACGACTTTGGCGCCGGCTATGCGCCGCTCCGCCACCTCATCGAGCTGCCGTTCGACGCGATCAAGCTCAACCCGTCATTCATCGGCGAGCTCGCCGCGACCGGCACGCGCGCGAGCCGCGCAGCCGTGGTCGCGGTCGTCGCCGCCGCGCGCGAGTTGGAGATCAGCGTGTTCGCCGAAGGCATCGAGTCGATGTCGCAGCTCGAGGAGCTGCGGGCAGTCGGGTGTAGCGCAGCCCAGGGCCCACTCTTCGCCCCGGCGCGTCCGGCGAGCGAAGTCACATTCGAGCGGTTCGCCACGAGCGACATTTGACGCCGCAAGCGACATTTGACGCCGCTTCGCGGCGCAAATTTCGCTAGCCAGCGGATCCGTGCGCCGCTCGAGCCTCGCAACCGGCGCCGAGAGGGCGTCCTTCGCAGCCGTTTTTGGGGCGCATCGCTTGAACAGCAATCGCCTAGATGGTGACCGCCTGCGCTGCGTAACCGCGTGACGGAGTGATTTTGTTGCCGCGAAGCGGCAAGCAAAATCACCTACATGTTCAGGAACCCGATCCCCAGGTGCGACAGGCCGGACTGCGCCTCGGAGTTCAGCACCACCAGCTGGTTGGTCCAGATCAGCACGCCCATCGCGATCAGCACCGCTCCGCCGGTGAAGACGACGAGGCCGTAGTGGCGCTTGACCGCCGCGAAGACCGTGGTCATGCGATTGAACGCCAGTGAGGTGGCCAGGAACGGGATTGCTAGCCCGGCTGAGTAGAAGGCCAGCAACAGCGCGCCGCGACCCTCCGAGCCGCTGATCCCCGCCGCCGTCAGAATCGCCCCGAGCGTCGGCCCGACGCAGGGCGTCCAGGCGATCGCGAACGCGGCTCCCGCCACCACCGGGCCTCCCTTGCCGGCCCGCGCGAGGAGACGCTCCGGGTGCCACTCGCGTCCGAGGCGCGGCACCAGGGACGCCGCAAGGTAGAGCGTGCCGAGAGCCACGATGATCCCGGCAGCCACGCGTTCGAGGACGACCTTGTTTTGCACCAGCAGCGAGCCGATCGCCGTGGCGCTGAGACCGAACAAGATGAAAATTGTCGAGAAGCTTGCGATGAACAGCAGGCTGGGCCCGATGACGCGACGCACGCCGGCCCGGTCGAGCTCCGCGGGCGCGACGCCGACAACCGTTGAGATGTAGCCGGGGACGAGCGGCAGCACGCACGGCGAGAGGAACGACACGGTGCCGGCTGCCAGGGCAGCGAGGACACCGACGCCTGAAGCTGGATCAGCCACCACTAGATGGTAATAGCAGGTGAGCTAATGCGCGAGGCCTCCGGCCAACTGTTCCACGGCGCGCGAGAGCTGGCCGCCCTGCCAAGCGATCGGCGAGCCGCCCTCGTCCTCAACGACCATCGAGGAGCCAGCGACTGAGCCGGCGTAGCGCTCGGCGAGCGCGAGCGGGTGCTCGGGGTCGGCCTCGTCACGACTGGCGACGACCAGCGTCGGGGCTTGGATCGCGGCGAGCTGCGCGAGTGAGTCGAACGGGCGCGAACGTGGCACGGCGGCGAGTGCGTCCGCGACAGCCAGCGGATGCGCGTGCAACAAGAGCCGCTGCCTGATCACGGTGCCAACCGTCGCGCGCCAAGCGCTCGGAACGCGTTCGAAGTCATAGGCTTCGAGGAAGCCGTCCACTCCCCGCTCGCGCAGCGCAGTCGAGAGAGCATCCCAATGCCCCAGCGCAGCCTCGAAGCGATCGGGATCGTAGCCGGGCGTGACGAGCGCAAGCGCGGCGACGCGCGCGGGATTGTCGAGCGCGAAGCGCAGTGCCGTATGTGCTCCCATCGACGCCCCGACCAGTACGGCACGCTCGAGCTCGAGCGCATCGAATAGCGCCAGCAGGTCGCCGGCAAGCGCCCGGTAGGAGTAATCGCCGCTCGGCGGCGGGTCGGAGCTTCCGTGCCCGCGCGCGTCGTAGAGGATCACGCGATAGCCGGAACGCTCGAGCGCGCGGGAGCCCATCAGGACGTAGCGCCGGGTGGCGCTGAGGCCGTGCAGGCCGACGATCGCGGCACCAGTGCCGGCATCGTCGAGTCGGATGATGCCCGCGGCGCCTTGGATCTCACGTTCCACTCCGGCGGATCGTAGGCTGTGGGGATGACCGTCATCGACGTCAGCGAGGCAGATTTCGAGCGCGAGGTGCTCGAGCGCTCGCGCACGACGCCGGTCGTTGTCGACTTCTGGGCGGCGTGGTGCGGCCCGTGCCGCCAGCTCGGTCCGCTGCTCGAGGACGCCGCCGCAGCGCGGGAAGGCGATGTCGTGCTCGCCAAGCTTGATACCGACGCGAATCCGCGGCTCGCCAGCGCGTTTGGCATCCAGGGGATTCCGGCTGTCAAGGCGTTTCGCGACGGCGCCGTCGTGGCCGAGTTCGTCGGCGCGCAGCCGCGCCCCGGCGTGGAGGCGTTTTTCGATGCGATCGTGCCCTCAGAGGTCGATCGGCTCGTCGCCGCAGGGGATCAGGCCTCGCTGAGAGCTGCCGTCGAGCTCGCACCGGGCAGCGCGGACGCCGCCGTTCCGCTTGCGCGGCTACTCCTCGCGCGTGGCGAGCTGGATGGGGCGCTCGCGTTGCTCGAGGAGGTGCCGGCGGGCTTCGAGGCGGACGGACTGCGCGCCCGAATCGAGTTGCAACGCGCGGGTGAGCTCGATGACGCCCTGACCGCGATCGACTTGGGCGATCGCCAGCGGGCGTTCGAGCTGCTGCTGGCGGCGCTCGACGAGACCGCCGAACACCGCGAGGATGTGCGCCGCGTGATCGTCGGCGAGCTCGCGCGCCTGGAGGCTGCCGACCCGCTGGCGCGCGATACGCGCCGTCGACTCGCGGCAGCGCTGTTCTGAGGCGCAGCGCCTAACGCGTCTGCGCCGGCGAGCACAATCGTGCGATGAACGCATTACGCCGGGTGATCGCCCACCTCGACATCGACGCGTTCTACGCCTCAGTCGAGTTACAGCGCCACCCGGAGGCCCGAGGCCGCCCGCTCGTCGTGGCTGGCACGGGACCGCGTTCAGTCGTCACCACCGCCAGCTACGAGGCACGGCGCTACGGCATCGACTCGGCGATGCCCGCGGCTCGGGCGCGGGCGCTGTGTCCCGATGCGATCTTCATCGCGCCGGATTTCGCCGCCTACCGGGCGAAGAGCCGCGAGGTGTGGGACATCGTGCGGGCGAGCTTCGAAACGGTCGGGCAGGCCGGGATCGACGAGGCCTATCTCGACGTCAGCTCGCTCGATCGGCCGCTACCGGCATTGCGCGAGCTCGTCGTGGCGGTGCGAGAGCGCACCGCCCTCCAGATTTCGGTCGGCGTCGGACCCTCACGCCTGGTGGCCAAGACCGCCAGCTCGGCCTTCAAACCCGCGGCGTTCGTCGCCATGGGTCGTGAGCAGGCAGCTGCGCACTTCGCCGGCCACGCCGTCCGGTTGCTACAGGGCGTCGGCCCGAAGACCGCTGAGCGCCTGGCAGCCGTCGGTGTGGAAACCGTCGGCGACCTGCAGAGTGCGAACCCCACGCTGCTCGCCCGGCGCTTCGGCGAGCGCCAGGCGCTCGCGCTGCACACCCGGGCCCATTTTCACGACGACAGCCCGGTCGAGACGTCGCGCGTCGCGAAGTCGCGCTCCAGCGAGCTGACCTTCCCGGCCGATGTGAGCGATCAGGCCAGGCTCGAGCAAACGCTGGTGGAGCTAGCGCTCGAGCTCGGCGACGGCCTGCGGACGCGCCAGCGACGGGCCCGGACGATCGCCGTCAAGGTTCGTCTCGACGACTGGACCACCGTGACGCGCGCGCGCACGCTGCCGTATTTCACCGACGAGAGCGCGACGATCGCGGCAACAGCGCTCGAATTGCTCCGCGCCTACGCACCGCCGCGACCCGTCCGTCTCCTCGGCGTTCGGGTCGCGTCGTTCGACGACGAGTCGAAGGGAGCGCCAGCCGGCAGCGAAGGCAGCCAGCTGGCGCTCCACCTCTAGACGCCCCAGATCTAGTGGTTCGCCCAGACCTCGGTCAGGTCGCCGGCGCCGAGCGCCTCCTTGGTTGCGAACGTGAGGTCGTAGTCGCGCCCGGTGACGTAGGGCCCGCGGTCGATCACGCGCACGCGCAGCGTGCGGCGGCGGTAGTGCAGCGTGACCGGCGTTCCGCACGGCAGCGTCCGGTTGGCGACGCCCAGCGTGTGGGGGGTGAGCTCCTCGCCGCAGGCGGTCAGCCCGCCGAGTCCGTACCACGAAGCGAGCACCGTGTGAAAGACGTCCAGGCGCGCGGTGGGCACGTACGCGACTCCGTCCGACCCAGCGACGCGCAGGCGCATCGGGTGCACGCCGAGGCCGCGCGGGCGGAACGACAGCGCGAAGGTGCCGGCGACGTTGCGCGCCCGTGCTGCAAAGCGCCAGCGGTGCGCGACGCGCTCCTGGAGGACCACCGTCTCGAGCCCGGTCGGGGTCTCGAGCCCGGTCGGGGTGTCAAGTCCGGTCGTGGTCTCGAGCGTGGTCGTGGTCTCAAGCACGCCCGTGACGGTGACGCGGTGGTCCGCCAACACGTTGCGTGCCGTGATGCTCGAGACGACTGCCTCCCCCGTGTTCCCGCTAACGCCGCTCGCGCCAATGACTGGCGCCGGTGGCGCGGTGCTGCTGCTCGCGACTGCCGCCGTACCGGTGAAAGCGACGACCAACGTCACTGCGATCGCGCCCGCGACGGGCGCGATCAGCCTTTCAGCGATCAATTGCACTCCTTACATCGCCGCCTACGGGGTTAGCTGTCGGGCTCGCGGCCGCGGTCACAGCTCACTCCCGAGCTGTGATCCACCGTCGCTACGACCGCGGACGCGCGGTCGATTCGCCCCATCCGGCCTTCGCGCTGACGCGCAGAGGCCGGCAGTGGGTCCCCCGCTCGCCCTCGCTGGATGCAGGACGACTCGGCGGTCTTATGAACCGCGGTGAATCGTAGCGGAGCCTGCGGACCCTCCACCCGGGACACGCCGGAGGGCGCCGCGTGCTCCGGGATAATTCCCAGCGATGGGAGATACTCCACGGCTCCGGCTCGCTCTCTGCCAGGTCAATCCGACGGTCGGCGCGATCGCCGCCAATCAGGCGCTCGTCGCGCGCGGCATCGCTGCTGCGCGTGAGGCCGGAGCAGAGCTGGTCCTCTTCGGCGAGCTGGCACTAAGCGGCTACCCGCCCGAGGATCTGCTCTACAAGGAGCATTTCCTGCGGGACTGTCGCGCTGCCCTCGAGCGGCTTGCCTCAGACACCGACGGGATAGTCGCGATCGTCGGCTTCCCCGAGCGCGCCGACCGTGTCTACAACGCCGCCGCCGTGCTTTCGGGTGGCTGCATCGCCGGGATCTATCGCAAGATCCACCTGCCCAACTACGGCGTCTTCGACGAGCGGCGATACTTTGCCCCGGGCGTCAGCGCAGGCGTGATCGAGCTCGACGGGCGGCGCATCGGTCTGACGGTCTGCGAGGACATCTGGCTCCCCGGCTCTCCCTGCTCGGACCTCGCGCGCGCCGGCGCTGGCTTAATCGTGAACATCTCAGCCTCGCCCTACCACGCCGGGAAGGGGCTCCAGCGGGAGGTAGACGTGGTTGGCGCGCGCGTTTCCGAGACAGCTATTCCGTATGCGTTCTGCGCGCTCGTCGGCGGACAGGACGAACTCGTCTTCGACGGCCACTCCTTCGTACTCGACCGCGACGGGACGCTCCTCGCGCGGGCCGCTCAGTTCTCGGAGGAGATGTTGATCTGCGACGTCGAGCTCGCAGCTCTCCAGCAAGAGGAAGCGGGCGAGGGTGCCGCCGTGGAGCTTCTCGCGCGCGTCGAGCTGCCGGCACCATCCGCGCCACCCGCTCGGGGCACACCTCGCATCGCTCCCCTCCTCGAACCGCGCGAGGCCGAGATCTATGCGGCGCTCGAGTGCGGTCTGGGCGACTACGTGCGCAAGAACGGCTTCCGCCACGTCGTGCTCGGCCTCTCCGGCGGGATCGACTCGGCGCTCGTCGCAGCGATCGCCACCGATGCGCTTGGCGCTGATCAGGTGACGGCTGCCGTGATGCCCTCGGCGTTTTCATCGCCGGAGACCCAGAACGACGCTCGCTCACTCGCCGCCAGCCTCGGCGCCGACGTGCTCGAGCTGGAGATCGACCCGCTGATGGCCGACTACGCCGCGCTCCTGGCGGCGGCCTTCGCCGGGCGCGAGCCGGACATCACGGAGGAGAATCTGCAGGCCCGGATCCGCGGCAACCTGCTGATGGCCCTGTCGAACAAGTTCGGCTGGCTGGTCCTGACGACTGGAAACAAGTCGGAGATGTCGGTCGGCTACTCGACGCTCTACGGCGACTCCGCCGGTGGCTTCGCGGTAATCAAGGACGTGGAGAAGACGCTTGTCTACGCGCTCGCTCGCTGGCGCAACCGCTCTGAGGTGCTGATCCCACTCTCGATCCTCGAGCGCCCGCCGAGCGCCGAGCTGCGCCACGGCCAGCGCGACCAGGACTCGCTGCCGCCGTACGAGGTGCTCGACACGATCCTGCGCGGCTACGTCGAGCAAAACGCCGGTCGTGACGCGCTGACAGCGGTCGGACTGCCGGAGGATGCTGTCGACCTCGTGATCGGCCTCGTCGACCGAGCGGAGTACAAGCGCCGCCAGGCGCCTCCCGGCATCAAGCTCACCGAGCTCGCGTTCGGCCGCGACCGGCGCATGCCGATCACCAACGGCTACCGGGGCTAATCCGGGCTTCGTACCGCGATCGTGACGCGCGACACGGCGCAGAGCCGCCCCTCGGCGTCGCTCGCCTGGACGTCCCACACCCAGGTTGTCCGGCCGCGGTGCAGCGGGCGGGCGACGAACTCGATCACGCCTTGGCTGATCGGACGCAGGAAGCTCGTGTCGTTGGCTAGTCCGAGCGCCATCGCACCGTTGCGCACCACCGCGGCGAGGGTCCCGCGCGAGGCTAGCGACTCGGCAATCGCTGCATAGACGCCGCCGTGGACAACTCCGAACGGCTGGCGGATCTCGTCATGGACCGCGATCCGGCCGCGGGCGACCTCAGCGGAGACCTCGGTGAGCTCCAGGCCGATCAAGGCATCGAACGCCTGGCTTTCGCTCAGCACGCGATCGATCGGGTCCTCCTGCTCCACTAATTTGCGATTCGGCGCAGGTCCCGTACCAGCAGCAGGTGCTTGAGGTGCGTCGACACGGTCGCAAGGTTCTCCAGCGCCTCGAGCGCCTCCTTGCGACGCTCGGGGTTGCGCGAGCGCAGGGCCGGGGCGAGGATCTGCTGCAGGAGGTTCGACTCGCGATCGACCGATGAGCGGAACACGCGCAGGTTGCGCCCGCCGACGCCGTAGCGAGCCAGCTCGCGAACCGCACGGACGATCTCCCGCTCGGTCTCGTCGTAATAGCGCGTGCCGTCACGCGCCTCGCCCTTGATGACGCCGTACTCCTCGAGCTCGCGGACCAGGCTTACGTCGGCCTGGGTGTCCTCCAGAACGTCGGCAAGGCTGAAGTAGGCCGGCGCGTCACTGACCCCGACCTGCGGGCGCCAGCGTCGCCGACCGGCGTCGTCGGTGGCGACTGGCATCTCCGCGGCTCCGGCACGGCCGTTGGCAAGCTCCTGGCGGATCACGCGCAGCGGCAGGAACTCGTCGCGCTGCAAGCGCAATATCGTCCGCAGGCGCAAAACGTCCTCTGCGCTGTACTTGCGATAGCCCCCGGCGCTGCGCTGCGGAGCGAGGAGTCGCTGGTCCTCGAGGTAGCGGATCTTCGAGATCGAGATGTCGGGAAATTCCGGCGAGAGCGCCTTGCAGACGGCGCCAATCGTCATCGACCGCGTCGTCGCGCGTCGCGCCTCGGCGGCCGTGGTGTCGGGCATCGCGCTCATGTGATGCGGAAGGTCAGCTTGTACTTGCCGATCTGCAGCTCGTCGCCGTCGTCAAGCCGCTGCGAGTCGATTCGCTGGCGGTTGACGTAGGTGCCGTTGAGTGAGCCGCAGTCGTCGAGGAACCACTCGCTGCCGCGCTTCACGAGCAGCGCGTGGTCGCGTGAGACGGTGATGTCGTCAAGAAACACCGCAGAGTCCGGTCGCCGTCCGATCGTCATCTGCTCGCCCCGCACCGCGAAGCTCTCGCCGGCGCGACCACCCCCGGCGCGGATGACGAGTGCTGCGCCGTCATCGGCCATCTCGTCGAGGTCGACCGGAATGAAGTCACCGGTCTCGCCGACGCGGTAGGTCGCCGTCGTCGCATCGCCGCCACCCTCGGCCCCGATCAGCGCGCCGCATTTCTGGCAGTAGTTCCCGCCCTCCGGGTTGACGAAGCCGCACTCGGCGCAGTGCAGGGCCACCGCGACTACCAACTCACTGGTTTTCGGGCGCCGGTTCGGCGCTCGCTCGCCCCGCGAGGATCTCGGTCAAGCGCTGCACGTCGGCGCCGCTGATGATCTCCTCACCGCCGTCGTGCTTGCGTCGCAGACGATTGACAAGCTCGGCGCGCAGAATGTCGATCTTGCCGTGCAGCAGGCGACGCTGGTAGGAGATCTCTGTCTCCTCGCCGCTGAGCTGCGCGATCAGCTCCTTGAGCTCCTTGTCTGTGAGGGAGCCGAGATCGGGGAATGTTTCGTCCATCTTGTCCTTCCGGGCCGGGGGCGCAACAGCGAGTATAGAGCGGTCATCGCCAAGGATCAAGCTGAACTTGAGCCTGATGTTTGCGCGAGCCCATCGTGGACGTAGGCAATCGCCGCGATCCAGGCGAGCACGAGGCCGGTGAAAAAGAAGCCTTCACCGACGGCGTGGGCCCCGAGCACCTCGAGCCAGATCCCGAACATCGTCGGCGCGACGGCAATTCTGCCAGGCCAGTTGATGCGCAGCGCGTGCCCGCGCCGCAACCACGCCTGTCCCGCCACGAGCATCAAGAGTTCGCGCGCCAGGAGCACGGCGACGGCCCAGCGCGGGAGCAGCTCGTAGGACCAGCACGCGGCGGCTCCCGCAACTACGAGCAGACGATCGATCAGCGGGTCGAGAGCGGCGCCCAGTCTGCTGTACTGCCCCGTGATTCGCGCCGTGATCCCGTCGAGGTAGTCGCCGCCGCCTGCGATGAAGAAGCAGATGCCCGCGGATGTGCTGACACCGTGACGCGAGGAGTACTCGAGCGCGAGAAACGCGGGGATCAGCGCGGCGCGAACATAGCCGATCGCGTTCGGGATCGTCCACGGCCGCCACGGCTCGCGGGCGTCAGTCTGCGGTGGCGGCGGGCCGGAGCGATCGAGTCCGAACAGGCGAAGCTTGCCTAGGCGAGCTCGCTGCACAGCTTCTCCACGTCGGCAAGGGTGCTGGCCAGCGAAATGCTGGGGCGCGCCTCGCTCCCCCGACGCAGCTGGACCTCGACCTCGCCGCTTTCGGCCGCGCGTCGCCCAAGGGTGAGGCGCACCGGGGCGCCGAGGAGCTCGGCGTCAGCGAACTTCTGCCCGGCGCCGAGATCGCGATCGTCATATACGACGTCGATGCCGCCGTCGATCAGCGTCTCGTACAGCGAATCGGCGAGTTCGCGCTCGACGCTCCCCGGCTTGCCGAGGACCACGAGGTGCACCATGAACGGCGCAATCGCGGCAGGCCATGAGATCCCCGCGTGATCGGCGTACTGCTCGACGGCTGCAGCGGCGATACGCGCCGGGCCGATGCCGTAGGAGCCCATCCAGATCGGCTGCTCCTTCCCCTGCTCGTCGAGGTAGTTGGCACCGAGCACCGTGGAGTAGCGCGTCCCTAGCTGAAAGATGTTGCCGACCTCGATCGCCGGCTCGATCTCGATCGGGTGTCCATCGACGAGATCGCCGACTTCGACGTTGCGGACGTCGCCCTGCTCGAAAACGAAATCGCGGCCAGGCTCGACGCCGCGAAGGTGGGTGTCAGAGCGGTTTGCCCCAGTCACGTAGGCGCCGGGAGCGGCCCCGTCGTCGAGCAGGATCGGCAGGCGCCCATCAAGCCCGACCGGCCCGATGTAACCGGCAGGACCGATCTGCTCGGCGATCTCGGCCTCGCTCGCAGCGCGCCATGCGCCGCCGAGCGCCGCGCCGAGCTTGATCTCGTTGAGGCGATGATCGCCGCGCAGCAGCACGAGAATCATGCCGCGCTCCTCGGTGAGGACGGGAAACGCCTTGAGCAGCGCGCCGGTCGGGAGCCCGAGCAGCCCGGCAACCTCAGCGACGGTCTTTGCGTTCGGCGTCGCGACCTCCTGCGGCGCGTCACGCCGCTCGTCGAGTTCGACCGGCTGCGCGGTTGCACTTGCCACCTCGACGTTCGCCGCATAGCCGGACGCGAGGGCGACCTCGTTCTCGCCGGCCGCGCACGGCGCCATGTACTCGTGGGCGCCGCTGCCGCCCATCTGCCCAACGTCGCCGGCGACGCGATACCAGCGCAGGCCCGTTCGATCAAAGATCCGGTCGTAGGCCTCGATGTGTCGCGCGTAGCTCGCCTCGAGCCCGTCCTGGTCGCGATCGAAGCTGTAGGAATCCTTCATCACGAACTCGCGCGTTCGCAGCACGCCCGCGCGTGGGCGCGCCTCGTCGCGGCCCTTGACCTGCAGGTGGTAGAGGATCAGCGGCAGATCGCGGTAGGAGCGCACGACCTGCGCGACGTGCGAGGTCACTGCCTCCTCGTGTGTCAGCGCCAGCACCAGTTCCGCGCCGCGGCGGTCTTGGAGCTTGAACAGCTCCTCGATCGCGTAGCGCCCAGTCCGCTTCCACAGCTCGGCCGGCTGGATCAGCGGCATCAGCATCTCGTGAGCGCCGATGCGGTTCATCTCCTCACGCAGAATCGCCTCGATGCGACGCTGCACGCGCCAGCCGGCAGGCAGCCACGTCCACAGCCCGGCGCCCATCTGGCGCACGAGCCCGGCGCGCACCAGCAGCTTGTGCGACAGCGCCTCGGCGTCGGCAGGCGCCTCCTTCTCGGTCGGCAGGAGGTAGCTCGAGAGACGGGTCATCGTGCCCTAGCCTACGACGTTGCGGCGCGACGAAGACCGCAAGGCTCAGGGGCTATTGTGCGTGGAAAGCGATCTTCAAGGAGAACAGATGGCGTACACGCTCCCCGACCTGCCCTACCCCTTTGATGCGCTCGAGCCGCACATCGATGCGCGCACGATGGAGATCCATCATGACAAGCACCACGGAACCTACGTAACGAACGTCAACAAGGCGCTCGAGGGCAACGCGCTCGGGGACCTGCCGATCGAGGAGCTCCTGACGAAGCTCGACGAGGTGCCGGAGGATAAGCGCAACGCCGTGCGCAACAACGGCGGCGGCCACTACAACCACTCGCTTTTCTGGGAGAGCATGAGCCCGTCGGGCGGCGGTGAGCCGAGTGGCGAGCTGGCCGAGGCGATCGACTCGGCGTTCGGCTCGTTCGCCGACTTCAAGGACAAGCTGAAGGCGGGCGGTCTCGGCCAGTTCGGCTCGGGCTGGTCCTGGCTCGTGCACGATGGCTCGGGTCTCGCGATCGTCCCGACGCCCAACCAGGACAACCCGATCTCGACGGGCAAGACGCCGCTGCTCGGCGTCGACGTCTGGGAGCACGCCTACTACCTGCTTTACCAGAATCGCCGCCCCGACTACATCGACGCTTGGTGGAACGTCGTCAACTGGGACAAGGTGGCAGAGCGTTTCAGCGCCGCCTAGTCGAGGCGCGTCGACGGGCGAGGCATCTTGCCGCGCAGCTCTTGACCTGCGCGACCCTCTAGGCGCGTGAGAAGCGGCGCCCGGCGACCGGGGACTCGCTCGCCTCGAGAGCCGGCGCGACCGCTTCTGTCGTTTCCTCGCGGGCTGCGGCAGCCTCGAGCATTGCGATCCGCTCCGGAGTGAGCGCAGTGTCGTCCTCGTTCTCGGCGAGCCAGGCGCGCGCCTCGGCGGCGCTGCGCTCATCGAGCAAGACTTTGCGGCCGGCGGCGTAGTAGCGGTCGATCTCCGCGAACAGCTCGTCGACGAGCCGTTCCGTCGGAACCTTCTTCAGCGGCTCACCCTTCGAGTAGATCATCCCCATGTCCTTCGCACCGGTGATACCGAAATCGGCGTGGCGCGCCTCGCCAATGCCGTTCACAGCGCAGCCGAGGATCGACACCTCGATCGGATCGTCGTAGGCCTCAAGGCGGCGCTCGACCTCCGCCACGACGGTGTCCATGTCGAACTGGAGCCGCCCGCACGTCGGGCAGGCGATCAACACCGGTCCGCGCTCGCGCAGCTTGAGCGCTTTGAGGATCTCCCAGGCGACCTTGACCTCCTCCTCCGCGTGGAAGGTCGAGAGCGAGATCCGGATCGTGTCGCCAATACCGTCGGCGAGCAGGGTCCCGAGCCCGACGGCCGACTTCAGCGAGCCGGACCACTTGGTGCCTGCCTCGGTCACCCCGAGGTGGAGCGGGTAGGGGATCCGCTCAGCGAGCAGGCGGTTCGAGGCGATCGTGTTCGGAACCGAGGTCGATTTCATCGAGACCTTGAAGTTCGTGAAGTCGAGTCGTTCCATCAGCTCGACTGTCTCCACAGCCGCGCTGACAAGCGCCTCGACCGGGTTGTCGTACTCGAGGTCGCGCAGATGCGCCGGCAGCGAGCCGGAGTTGACACCGACCCGCAGCGGGGTGCCGACGCGCTTGGCGTGTTCGATCACGATGCCGGCCTTCTCCGCGCCGCCGATGTTGCCCGGGTTGAGGCGAACGCAGTGCGCGCCGGCGTCGATTGCCTTGAGCGCGAGGGTGTAGTTGAAGTGGATGTCGGCGATCACGGGGATCGGCGACTGCGCGACTATCTGTTCAAGCGCCGCGGCGTCCTGCTCGCGCGGCACTGCGACGCGAACGATGTCGGCGCCCGCCTCCGCGACCGTCCGGATCTGATCCATGGTCGCGGCGAGGTTCGCCGTCTCCGTCTTGGTCATCGTTTGCACGGCGACCGGCGCGCCACCGCCGATCGGCACGCTGCCGACCATGATCTGGCGCTCTGAGGCCATGCTCAGATTCTACGCGGCCGGCGCTGCGCGTCAGCGTTGGGCGCGCCGACGGGCGTACGACGAGGCGACCAGCAGCCCGAGCGCGGCAACCAGGATCCCGATCATGAGACTGCTTGAGCGAATTCGCACCGGCGCATCTTTACAGCTATGCCGGACGACAAAGTGGCGCTAATTCCCGGAAAGTCGGCTGATGTCGTTGCTGATGCCACTGAAAACGAGGAAGACGAGCAGCACGATGCCAACCGAGCTGAACTTCCACATCGCCTGCGTCGAGACGCGCCCGCCATGCAACTTCTCGGCCACTGACCAGAGCACGTGGCCGCCGTCGAGCGGAAGGAACGGGAACAGGTTGATGACGCCGAGGATCAGCGACACGACGCCGATGATCACCAGCGCGTATATCGGGCCGAGCGCGACCGCCTCCTCGGTAACCTGCGTGATGCCGACAATGCTGTGCAGCTGGCGGCGGGCTTTCGAGCTTGTGAGGGCGTGGAAGAGGCCCGTCACGGTCCCTGAGGTGAGGCTCCACATCGTCTCGCCGGAGCCGACAATCGCGGCCGGCAGGGTGAACCGGCGTGCCGACGCGGACAGGTCGAAGCCGACCATCATGTAGCCATAGGCCTTCTCGTAGCGAGGGTAGATCGAGATCGTGTGCTGGACGCCGTGCCGATCGACCGCGAACACGACGGGATCGGCGGCGCGACAGCCCTGGGTCAGAGCCCCCACGCACTTGTCGCGCCGTATCGTCGCGATGATGCCGTTGGTCGTGGCCCTGCGGCCGTTGATCCTGACGATCCGATCGCCGAGGCGCAGGCGACCGTAGGCCGGGTCGTGGCGCACGAGCGCAGCCACGGTCGTACCCGGGACGAACGCGTCCACCTGCGGCGCGATATTCGAGATCGTCGTCGCGCCACCCTGCGTCCCCGCCATCAACACCACGGTGAAGAGCACGAACGCGATCAGGAGGTTCACGCCCGGTCCCGCGAGGATCACGAGGATCCGCTTCCACGGCTTCTGCGCGTAATACGAGCGCGGCCGCAGCTCTGGATCGAGTTCGGCCATCTCCTCCGGGCTCATGCCGGTGATCTTCACGTAGCCCCCCGCAGGGATGGCCCCGATCGCGTATTCGGTCTCGCCGCGCTTAAAGCTGACGAGCGTCGGCGGGAAGAACAGTGAGAAGCGCTCGACGCGCATTCCGGCGGCCTTCGCCGCAGCGAAATGTCCCGCCTCGTGCAGGACGACGAGCAGGACGATGCCGGCGATCGCGATTACCCACGCCACGTTGGTGAAAGTCTGGCAGGGCGCCCTGAAGCGGAACCTAAAGCGCTCGGCTCAGCTACCTCGAACGCGTCGGCTCCGATGGGTCAGGCCAGGAAGCCCCGCGCGGTCTCCCGCGCCGTGCGGTCGGCCGCGAAGAGGATCTCGAATTCCGAAAGCGGTCGCGAATCCAACGACTCGAGCGTGGCCTCGATTACCTCGGCGATGCGCGTGAAGGCGATCCGGCCGGAGAGGAAGGCGTGAACCGCGATCTCGTTGGCAGCATTGAGGATGCAGGGGGCGGTTCCGCCGGCGAGGCCAGCCTCCCGCGCGAGGCGCAGACAGGGGAACGCCTCGAGGTCGACCGGCTCGAACGTCAGGCTTCCTGCCGCAATGAGATCCAGGCGAGCGACCGGCAGGTCGGTGCGGTTCGGATGGTGGAGCGCGTAGGCGATCGGGACGCGCATGTCGGGGAGCCCAAGATGGGCGAGCACAGCGCCGTCACAAAGCGCGACGCAGCCGTGAATGATCGACTGCGGGTGCACTACGACGTCGATCTGCTCGTAGCGGACACCGAACAGGTGGTGGGCTTCAATCAGCTCGAGGCCCTTGTTCATCAGCGTCGCCGAGTCGATCGTGATCTTCCCGCCCATCTCCCAGGTCGGGTGCTTGAGCGCGTCCGCCACGCTGACGGACGCGAGCTGCTCCCCAGTCATGCCGCGGAACGGCCCGCCGGAGGCAGTGATCGTGAGGCGCTCGATCGTGCCCGGTCCGGCAGCCCGTTCGGCGGCGATCAGCTGGTGCAGCGCGGCGTGCTCGGAATCGACTGGCAGGATCTGCGCCCCAGTCGCCTCGGCGAGCGCCATCACCAGCTCGCCTCCCGCAACGAGCGACTCCTTGTTGGCGAGCGCGAGGTCGATTCCCTCGCCCAGCGTCGCGATCGTGGGCAGCAATCCGGCTGAACCGACGATTGCGTTGAGCACGAGATCGGGGCCGGATTCGGCCACGAGCGCGGCGACTCCATCGGGTCCGCTCAGCACCTCGCCGTCGGGCCAGGCGCGAGACGCCTCCGCGGCGGCGGCGGCGTCTGCGAGCGCGATGCGCGGCACGCCAAGCGCGCGCGCCTGCTCAACGAGCGGCTCCCAGGCGGTGCCCGCAGACAGCCCGACGACCTCCAGCTCATCGCTGCGATCGCAGACATCGAGCGCCTGCAGGCCGATCGAGCCGGTCGAGCCGAAAATCAGGATTCGTCTCGCCACCATCAGCCGACCAGGATCGCGTGCCAGATGTAAAAACCGGTGACGGCGGCGAAGAGCACCGCGTCGAGACGGTCGAGCGCGCCGCCGTGCGCCCCGAACAGGCGTCCCGTGTCCTTGGCCCCCGCGTCACGCTTGACGAAGCTCTCGAAGAGGTCCCCAAGCGGCGCTGCGAGCGCAACGCCGGCCCCGAGCGCCAGCGCGTCAGCGGCGTGAAGCCAGTGCTGGAAGCGACTCGCCACGAAGACCGCGAGCACTGCAAACGCGAGCCCCAGGAGGAGGCCCTCGACCGTCTTGTTCGGCGAAATCCTCGGGGCGAGCTTGTGACGCCCGATCGCGCGTCCGCCGAGGTAGGCCGCGCTGTCGCCGACGAACGTTCCGACAAGAACGTCCAGCACGATCCCCCCACCGTGTGGCAGGCGGCGCAGCAGGACGGCGTAGGCGAGCGCGAGCGCGATCCACCAGACGCCAAGCAATGTGAGGGCAATCGCCGGCGTACGGGCGCGCCCGCTGAACAGAGCGACGACAAAGGTCAGTGGTAGCGCGGCGACCGCGACGAGCAGGACCTGCGACGGCGTGCCCCATTGCGCTGCAGCCAGCAAGCCGAGCAGGGCGGCGAACCCGGCCGGCCAGGCAGGCCCCACGTCGGCGTAGAGCTGGTAGAGCTCGTAGAGGCAGGCGATGCCGAGCAGTGCCAGGGCGACGGCGAACGTGACGCCGCCGACTGCGACAAGGGCCAGCGCGGCGCCAAGCGCCGGCAGGCCCACCAGCACGCGCTCGAGCAGCTCCGAGCGCATTCGCGGACCGGGCGCCGCCTCCTGGCTCCCAGCCATCAGCGCCCGCCAAAGCGCCGGCGTCGAGCAGCGAACTCGGCGAGCGACTCCTCGTAGGCCTCGCGTGTGAAGTCGGGCCAGAGCTCGTCGCGAAAAACCAACTCCGAGTACGCCGACTGCCACAGCAGGTAGTTGGAGAGCCGACGCTCACCGCTCGTGCGGATGATCAGATCCGGGTCGTGCATCTCCGGTGCGTAGAGCAGAGCACGGAAGTCCGCCTCCTCGCCGCCCTTGAAGCGCCGCGCCGCGTCGAGGATCTCCGCTCGGCCACCGTAGTTGAACGCCACGAACAGTGTGATCCGGTCGTTGTCTGCGGTCTCCGCCTCCGCCCACTCCATCTGCTTGACGAGCTGAGGTCTGATCCCCTCGCGCCGGCCGATGAAGCGCATGCGAACGCCTTCCTCTTTCAGCTCCGGCGTCTCGGAGCGAATCCGGCGGCTGAACATGCGCATCAGCGCATTCACCTCGGAGGCTGGGCGCGACCAGTTCTCCGTTGAGAACGAGTACACAGTCAACTCCTTGACGCCCAGCTCGACCGAGTCGCGCAGGCGTGCTTTCACAGCGTCGGCACCGGCGCTATGCCCGGACGCCACTGAGACGCGGTGCTGCTTGGCCCAGCGTCCGTTGCCGTCGGTGATGATCGCAACGTAGCGGGCGTAGCCGACCTCCTGCGCCTCCTGGCGCGATTGGTCGTCCCGCGCGTCCTCGCCACGTGCGGGCGCCATCAGACCTCGAGGATCTCTGCTTCCTTGCCCTTCAGCAGCGTGTCGAGCTCGGCAATGCTCGAGTCGGTGAGCTTCTGGAGCCCACCCTCGGCGCGGTGCTCGTCGTCGGAGCCCGTCTCGCCGGCTTCCTTCAGCTCGCGCAGGTCGTGCATGACGTCGCGCCGCACGTTGCGAACAGCCACCCGGCCCTCTTCCGCGATATGCCGGGCCACCTTGACGAGCTCGCGGCGTCGCTCCTCGTTCAGCTCGGGAATCGTCAGCCGGACGAGCTTGCCGTCGTTGGACGGGTTGAGCCCGAGGTCGGACTCGTTGATCGCCTTCTCGATCGCCTTGATCGACGAGGCGTCGAACGGCTGGATCGTCAGCAGCCGCGCTTCCGGCACCGAGATCGTTGCGAGGTTTCGCAGCGGCGTCGGCGTGCCGTAATACTCGACCTCTATGCGGTCAAGAAGACCGGGGCTTGCGCGCCCGGCGCGCACAGTGCCGAGCTCGTGCGCCGTTGCCTCGATCGACTTGCGCATCCGCTCGCGCGCATCCTCGAGCAGATCGTCGATCAGCGCCATTGCAGGGGAAATGCCGGACCCATAGTCGGGCTGAGGATAACGCGTCGCCAAGGCGGTGCAGCGTTGCCGTGGCGCCCACCCACCAAGGCGTTGCCGAGTCAGGCGCCGTCCTTCCCCGACCCGCTCGCCTCCGACTTGCCCGTGCTGACGGCTGGCTTCAGTATTTGAGCCATCTTGTCGAGGCGGTCGAGGATGTCGGTGATGCCGCCCTGAGTGTGCGCGTCCAGGCGATCGAGGATCACTTCGGCGTCAGAGTAGGTGTTGGCCGCACGCGCATCCGCCGCGAGACTCTGAACGTTCTGTCCGACCATGATCACCGACAGCAGAACCAACTGGAGGAAGGTCTGAGCGATCCAGGCGATCAGCCCCTCGCCGCCGGGCTTCAGTGCAGGACTGAGACCAAGGAGAGCAATGATCGTGAACAAATAGGCACACCACATCGTGCCGACCAGTCTCGTGATCAGCACCGCGAACTTCGCGTTGAATCCGTCGACCTCGCCCATCGCCTCCTTGATCGCCGTCGGACTGGGGTGGAGCGCCTTCGCAAGATGGTGTGCCGTCTTCACCGGACCACGTTCTGGCATCGATCCCTCCTCCGCACCGACAAGGGTGCAAAAGCTCCGTTGACCTGACGAGGCGAGTGTAGTTCGCGCCTCAGACCATTCGCCGTGCCCGTCTGGGGCCACCACTGAACGCCGACAACGCCGTGCGCAACAGGCGCCGGTTGGCGCGTTGACTACGGCGTGCTGACGAGCGTGCCGACGCGCTCGCCGGCGAGGATCCGGCCGATGTTCTGCTCGTCGTCGACGTTGAAGACGTGGATCGGCAGCTTGTTCTCCATGCACAGCGTGAGCGCAGTGGCGTCCATCACCGCCAGGCGCTGCTGGATCGCCTCCATATGGGTGATCCGCGGGATGAACGTGGCCGTCGGGTCGATGGCGGGATCGGCGCTGAAGACACCCTCCACCCCATTCTTCGCCATCAGGATTGCCTCGGCGTGGATTTCACTCGCGCGGAGTGCCGCCGCGGTGTCGGTCGTGAAGAACGGGTTGCCGGTGCCNNGCGGCGAAGATCACGACGCGGCCCTTCTCGAGGTGGCGCATCGCGCGACGGCGAATGTACGGCTCGGCGACCTCCTGCACTGTGATCGCCGACTGCACGCGAGTGTGGACCCCGGCCTTCTCGCACGCGTCCTGGAGCGCAAGGGCGTTGAGCACGGTCGCGAGCATGCCCATGTAATCCCCGGTAGCGCGGTCCATGCCTTCTGCCGCGCCTTTGAGGCCACGGTAGATGTTGCCGCCGCCGGGAACGATCGCGAGCTGCACACCGGTGTCGGACACTGCGCGGACGGCGCTGGCGATCGCGCCCACGCGGTCCGGATCGATGCCGTAGTCGAGGTCGCCCATCAACGCCTCGCCCGACAGCTTCACGAGCACCCGCGCGAAGATGGGCTCGTCCATCGCTGCTATTCGCCGACCACGAACCGCTCGAAGCGGCGGATGAGTACGTTCTCGCCGGTCCGCGCGGCAATGTCGTGCTGGAGCTGGCGGATCGTCTTTCCCTCGTGCTTGTCGGCGTTGACGTGAACCTGCTCTAGCAGTACCACCTCGGACAGCCACTTCTGGAGCTTCCCGGCGGCGATCTTCTCGCGTATCTCGGCCGGCTTGTCGGCGGCCTCCTGCTCGAAGATGTGCAACTCGGCCTCGCGCTTCTCGTCCGGTACCTGCTCCTCACTCAACCAGAGCGGCGCAGCGGCAGCGATGTGCGATGCAACTTCGCGCGCGAAGCCGATGAAGTCGTCGGTCCGTGCGACGAAGTCGGTCTCACAATCGACCTCGACGAGCACCCCGAGTTTCCCGTTGTGGTGCACATAGGTCTGGATCGTTCCCTCGGTAGCGACCCGCTCGCCGCGATCCTCGATCCGCTTGCCCGCCTTGAGGCGAAGGATCTCGATCGCCTTGTCGACATCCCCACCGGCCTCGGTCAGCGCCTTCTTGCAGTCCATCATCCCCGCGCCGGTCCGATCGCGCAGTGCCTTGACGTCAGCGGCTGATACCCCGCCGCTACTTGACATTGACCGGCTCCTTAGGGGCGTCCTCGCCCGCAGGCTCCGCCGGCGGAGCCGCGGGCGCGGCTCCCGGCGAGGCCTCGCTATTGCTAGTTGCGTCCGTCAGCTCGGGTTCGGTTTTCGGCTTCCTGTCGCTCGGCTTTCTGCGCGTGATCCGCTTGGCTTTTGCGGGAGGCGCCTCGGCTGCGGTTTCGGTGGGCGCCTCCACAGCTGCGGGCTCCTCGNNCCGGCTCCGACTCAGCGGGTGGTTCCGCAGCGACAGGCGCTGCCGGCTCCGGCTGGGCGGGCGGCTCTGCGGCGGCAGGCTCCTCTGCCGCGGGCGCTGCAGGCTCCGGCTCAGCGGGAGCGGCGGGCGCAACCGGTGTCGCGGGCGTCGGCGCGGCCACGGGCGGCGCTTCAGCGGTCTGTGCAGGCGGCGACGCAACCACAGACGCCGCTCCGACCGGCGGAGCTGAGGCCTCTGCTTGCGCCGCTGCGGCTGCTTCGGCGGCAGCGGCTGCTTCAGCCGCCGCGGCCGCGGCCGCGGCCTCAGCTGCCGCCGCCCTCTCCGCGGCTTCACGGCGCGCGCGCTCCTCGGCTTCCTTGCGGATCTTCTCCTGCTCGGCGCGGTAGAAGCCGGCTTCGGTCGCGACGACGTCGCCGATCGCGCGGGTGATTATCGAGCAGGAGCGGATCGCGTCGTCGTTACCGGGGATCACGAAGTCGATTCCGTCCGGGTCGCAGTTGGTATCGACGAGACCGATGATCGGGATGCGCAGGCGCTGGGCCTCACGGACGGCGATCACCTCGGTCTTGAGGTCGATGATGAAGATCGCGTTGGGCGTGCCCTTCATGTTCTTGACGCCGCCGAGGTTGGCCCGGAGCTTCACGAGGTCGGCCTCGGCCGCCATCCGCTCACGCGTCGGCAGCAGGGCGAGCTGTCCCTCTGTTTCGTAGCGCTCCAGGTCGTGGAGGCGCCTGATCCGCTCGCTGATCGTCTGGAAGTTAGTCAGCAGGCCGCCGAGCCAGCGATGGTTGACGTAGGGCATGCCGGCAGCCTCCGCCACCTGCTGCACGGAGTCGCGTGCCTGCTTCTTCGTACCGACGAACAAGACCGTGCCGCCACGGTGAGCAACGTCGGCGGCGAAGTCGAGCGCCTGCTCGAGCAGGCGCTGCGTCGTCACCAGATCGATGATGTAGATGCCGTCTCGCTCACCGAAGATGAAGCGGCGCATCTTGGGGTTCCAGCGTCTCGTCTGGTGGCCGAAATGCACGCCGGCCTCCAGCAGGTCTTTCAGCTCGACTCGAGCCACGGTACTGCTCCTTGTTTTACGTTGGTGATTCCGCCCGGCAGATCGCGAGGACCCGAGCTCGACCGGCTCGGGCAGGCGGGCGACCTTCGGCGCCGTGCGGGTTGGTTATCGGTCTAGACGAGGATACGCGACCTCAGCCGCGGCGTGCGCGCTCACCCTCACGGGCACGGGCGAGCGCATCAGCCAGATCGTGCGGCAACGGTGAGTCGAACGTCAAGGGCTCGCCGCTGAAGGGCTGCTCGAACTCGAGACGGGTTGCGTGGAGGAACTGGCGGCTGAGCCCGTATGCGTGCGCATGTCCATATTCCGGATCGCCGCAGACCGGGTGGCCGATCGCCTCGAAGTGGGCGCGAATCTGGTGCGTCCGCCCTGTCTCGAGGCGCACGCGCAGCAGGCTCGAGGCGGGCAGCGCCTCCTCGAGCGTGAAATGAGTCCTGGCTTCGCGGGCGTGAGCGCTGTCGAGCGAGATCCGCCGCGGGGCGCGGCGGTCGCGGCCGAGCGGCGCATCGATGGTGCCGCCGCGTGCCGGCGGACGCCCTGCAACGAGGGCGAGGTACTCGCGCACGATGCGCCGCTCGCCGAGCGCGGTCTTGAGCGCGCGGTGCGCTGCTTCGCTCTTCGCGACCACCAGGAGCCCCGAGGTGTCCTTGTCCAAGCGGTGAACGATGCCTGGGCGCCACGGCTCGCCGCCCGCCGCGCCGAGCGCCACGAGCGCCTGCGACAGCGTGCCGCTGCGGTGGCCGGCCGCGGGATGCACCACCACGCCTGCCGGCTTGTCGACAACGAGCAGGTCGGAATCCTCGAAAACGACGGCCGGTAGCTCTCCGCCGGTGTTGGCGACGTCCGCCGTCGGAGCGGGCGCAACGACGTTGATCTGCTCGCCCCCGGCCAATACAGCGGATTTCTGTGCCTTGCGGCCGTTGACCGTGACGCTGCCGTGTTTGATCCAGCGCTCGGCCTGTGCTCGCGAGCCGGCGTGCTCGGCGAGGTAGCGATCGAGGCGGAGACCCTTGGCCTCAGCTGGAACTCGCAGATCCACCGCGGCCGATCAGCAGAACGAGAGCGACGACCCCGAGCGTTATGGCGCTGTCGGCGACGTTGAATGCCGGCCAGTCGGGGAACTTGATGAAGTCCGTAACGGCTCCGATGCGAAGGCGGTCGATCAGGTTGCCGAGCGCCCCGCCGGCGATCATGCCGGTCGGAAGCCACAGCAGGGTCTGCGAGCTGTGGCGGGCGAAGTAGTAGATCAGCACGACGAGGACGATCAGGGCGAGGACTGTGACCGTTACGGCGCTGCCGCTCAGCAGGCTGAACGCCACGCCGCTGTTTGTCGTGTGGTCGAGGGTCACGCCCAGCAGGAGGTGTCGCGTCGCCCCGAGGGCGATGGAGCTGCGGATCAGCGCTTTGGTGATCTGATCGAGAGCGATCACCACGCCTGCGACGAGGACCGCGCGCGACCAGGCCGCGCGGCTGGAGCTAGCCAATCGCGCGGGCTGCCAGCGACCCCGCGAGCCGCACGACGATGATCGCGACGATCGGACTGAAATCGAGGCCGCCGAACGACGGCAGGATGCGCCGGAAGAGCCGCAGGCACGGCTCGCTGACATCGCGCAGGAACGTGAGGATCGCATCGCTCCAGCGGTTGTACGGGATCCGCAGTCCGGCCGCCAACACCATGCTCGTCAGGACGTAGAGGATGATCGCGATCGTGTAGACCCAGGCGAGATCGTCTACGAACGCGGCGACATGCCCGACGAAGGCAGCGGCGACGATCGTCACTTGGCCGCGCCCGTGCCGACCACTGCGGCGGCTGCGTCGCTGAACGCCGAGCGCAGGCCGGCCCGCTCGAGCACCCGCAGGCCCCTTGCGGTCATCCCGCCCGGCGAGGTCACCTCACGGCGAATCGCAAGCGTGTCCATGCCGCGTTCCTCGAGCAGCGCCGCCGATCCGACCAGTGCGGCGCAGACGAGCTCCGCCGCCTGTGCGGCGGGGATCCCTTGGCCGACCGCTGCGTCAACCCAGGCCTCGGCGATCAGCGACACATAGGCCGGCGCGACACCGCTGACAGCGGTCGCCGCGTCGATCAGCCGCTCCGGCAACCGCACGACGATGCCGACCCGAGCGAGCAGCTCGTCGAGTCCCTCAGCCCCACAGACGCAGGTCACCCCCTTGCGTACGGCCACCGCGGTATTCGGCATCCCGCGTGTCAACACCGCCCCGGGCAGCACCGCTTCCAGCTGGTCCAGCGTCACGCCACCAAGCAACGACAGCACAACCTTCGCGTCACCCAGCTCCGCCGCCACCGCCTTGAGCTGAGCCGGCTTGTGCGCCAGCACAACCACGTCAACGCGTCCAACCAGCTCAGCGTTCGAGACGGCCTCCCCGCCAACCAGCTCCGCCAGAGCCACCGCCCGTCCCGACCCGCCGTCCGAGCACAGCGCCGGCTCCCCGAGCCCCACGGCCAGCGCCCGCGCGATGTTCCCAGCCCCAACAAACCCAAGCAAAGTCACAACCCAAGGCTATCTACAAGCGAGGAGCCCCACCCCCCGGCCACGAACACACTGCGGCCACTCCTGAGCACCACGGTCACGCGGACCGAGCGCACACTGAGCCGGCGGCGGAATTTTCGCAAAGCGAAAATTGCCGGCCGCCTAAGCCTGGTTGAAAAACCCCTTCTCGATCAGCCGCGCGCGCTCTTCGGCTGAGAGCTCGACATTGCGCGGCGTGAGCATGAACACCCTGTCGGCGATGCGCTGCATGCCGCCGTCGAGGGCATAGGTGAGTCCGCTGACGAAGTCGATCATCCGGCGCGGAAGGTCCTGGTCGGCTTCCTGCAGGTTGATGATCACCGGAATGTCGCGCTTGAACTTGTCCGCGACCTGTTGCGCGTCGTTGAACGACTTCGGGTGAACGACGTGGACCTGAAAGTCGCGGTCGTCCCGCCCGCCGCGATCGCGTCCGCCGTTGCCGCGTCCGCCCTGCACCGAGCGCAGCACCGTCTGCTGGCGACCGCGCGGCTGGTCCTCGCCGAAGATGTCGTCGATGTCGTCCGGCCGGCGGCGCGGAGCGAGGCGGCGCACGTTGGGCCGCTCGCGATAGCGATCCTCGAGTGCCACCTCAGGCCCGGTGTCGGGGTCGTAATCGTCGTCGTCGTACTCTTCGGCGAGGCCGAAGTAGACGAGCGTGCGGTGCCAGGAGTCCTTGAGCGCCATGGTTCAGGTGCGTGTTTCGGGTGCAGGTTGGTAATCCCTGCTACCCGGGAACTCTAGCGCTCTCTGGGAATTCCGCGATACAGGCTCGTGCCGATTCGCACTATCGTCGCGCCGGCCTCGACAGCAACCTCGTAGTCCTGACTCGTTCCAGCCGATACCTGAGCCAGACCGCGCTCGCGCGCGAGCGACACGATCTCCTCGAAGAATGGACGGTTTGCCGCCGGGTCGCTGGTCTGGGGCGGCATCGTCATCAGCCCCACGACCTTGACCGGGCTGCTCGCGATGAAGGCGTCGAGCTCGCGCGGAGCGATCCCGGCCTTCCCCGGCTCGCCCGCGACATTGACCTCGACGAGGATCTCGAACGACGCCGGGGCGCAGCGGCCCAGTGCGGTCAGCGCGGAGTAGCTGGCGACGGAGTGGATCAGCTCGACATGCGGCACGATCAGCTTGACCTTGCGCGACTGGAGCGCGCCGATGAAGTGCCAGCGCAGTCGGCCCTCGGCGTAGCCGACCTTCTCGAGCAGGTCCTGTGCGCGGTTCTCCCCCACGAGCGTGACGCCGGCGTCGGCGAGGATCTCGAGCGCCGGCCCGTCCAGGTACTTGACCGCGGCGAGGATCTCGACGTCCGCACCGTCGCGGCCGGCCCGGGCGGCGGCGGCCGCGATCCGCGCGCGGACGTTGGCGAGATTGGCGCGGACGCGCTCGACGCTCAGCGCAGCCACGCAATACCTGCCTGGCGTCCCGTGCCGGCGCCGTCGCGACGATGAGAGAAGAGCAAGCCGGCCGGCGCACAGAGAGTGCAAAGACCGACGTCGGAGACGTGCACGACGCCCGCCGCGCGCAGCTGAGCAGTCGCAATCGCCACAAGGTCGAGGTGGCGGCCGTGGCTCGTCCCATCGGCGGCAAACACCGCGTGGACCTCGGGACCCGTCTCGTAGCAGCACGCACGCGCGCCCGGGCCGATCACCGCCTCGAGCGGACCGCTGACGGCGCAAGCGCCGAGTGTCGCCACCCCGGTCTCGACGACGCCGCCGGCCAGGCCGCGCCAGCCGCCGTGCACCATCGCCACGCCGCCCGGCCCGGCGATCGCAATCGGCAGGCAATCGGCCACGTGGACCGCGACAGCGGTCTCACGCGCGGTGGTGACGACCCCGTCCGCCGTGACGAGACCGACTGAGTAGCCCTCGCGACCCGGGCTCGTTACGACGGTCCCGCCGTGCACCTGGTGGGGAACGCTGATCGCGCGCACGCCACAGCGCTCCAGCATCGCGGCGCGGTTGGCGAGCACCTCCGCGTTCGGCTCTCCCACCGTTCGTCCGAGGTCACCCTCCGCCCGCTCGCTGAACAGCACGGTCGCATGACCCAGCTCGACCAAAATGCTCATGACACCACCTCTCGCGCCATCAGAAGGAGCCAGGCGAGGAAAGTCGCCCAACGGGCGGCTCCCGGAGCCCCCCTCACGGACCGTCCTCCAGCGCGCTCGCGAGCTCCGCAGCGCGCCCTGGAGCGAGCCCCCCGTCGAGCTTGCGCCGAAGCGTGCGCTCGAGCCGCGCGCCGAGCCCGGGACCGGCTGGTACGCCGGCGGCCAGCAGGTCATCGCCACCGATCTCGAGCTCCACCCCGCGCAGTTCCTCGAGCCAGCGCCGCGCCGCGGCGGCCGGACCGAGCGCGCCGGCTATCGCGACGATCTCCGCGGGGATCCCGCGCAGCGAGTCGCGCAGGGCACTGGCCGAGCCGGCAGCCGCGATCTCCGCTGCGAGGCGCTCGGTCTGTCCCGCCAGCTCGAGTACTGCTCGCTCGTGCACGGTCAGCTCGAGCGAGGCGAGCCAGTCTGCCGCTGCGGCGTTGCCGGCGATCGCGCCGAAGATCACCAGCTGGCGGTCGGTGTCGGCGGGAGCAAGCGCCAGCGCGCGTTCGACGAGCGAGCGATCGACGACTATCGGCAGCTTGCCCTGGAGGTCGGCGAGTGGCGCGAGCGGGTCCGGCTCGAGCAGCGCGAGGCGCAGCTCGGTGGCGACGCGCGCCCCGCTGAGGGTTTCCAGCGTTGCCGCCTCGGCGAGCGCGGCGGTGTGCGCCTCCACCGTGAAGCCGAGCCGGTGGCGGTAGCGCGCGAGGCGCATGACGCGCGTCGGGTCGTCGCTGAAGCTGCGTTCGTGTAGCACGCGCAGACGCCGCGCGGCGAGATCCTCGAGTGCGCCGGCAGTTGCCACCAGCTCGCCGTCGGCGAGCGTGACGGCGAGCGCATTCGCGCCGAAGTCGCGCCGCTCGAGATCCTCGGCGAGCGTCGCCGGCTCGACGAGCGGCAGCGCACCGGGCTGCGGGTAGCGTTCCCTGCGAGCCGCGGCGACGTCAATCGACCAGCCGTCCTTGACGGCTCGCGCGGTGCCGAATGCGGCGTGTGTGACGACGCTGCCGCCGAATCTGCGCGCGAAACCCTCGGCGTCTCCGTCAACCACCACGTCCACCTCGCGCGGCTCGAGGCCCAGCAGGGTGTCGCGGACGAAGCCGCCGACGACCGCCGCGCCCGAGTCGGCAAGCGCCAGCACCGCAGCTCCATCGGGACGGCGCGCGAGCGCGTCGAGCACGACAGCGGCTCGAAAGTCAGCGGCTCTCAGCATCGATTGAGTCTAGGCTCCCGTCGCGAGTGGCCGACCGGCGCGACATCGACTTCACCTACTCGCTCACCGACCGGGTCGTTCGCCTCAGCCTCGGCGAGCTCGCGGATTTCAGCGGAGCCAAGTACGACGGGGACTTCTCGCTCAGCCTCGCCGAGGCTCAGGCCCGCAAGCACGAGTACGTCGCCGAGCAGATCGGGATCGAGCCGGGCCGCCGCGTGCTGGACCTCGGCTGCGGCTGGGGACCGCTGCTCAACTTCATCCGCGCTCGCGGCGCGACGGGCCTTGGGGTGACGCTCTCGCAGGCACAGCTGGCGGCCTGCCGCCGCCACGAGCTCGACGTTCACCTGTTCGACGCGCGCCAGTTGAAGCGCGAAAGCTTCGGTGCCTTCGACGCAGTCGCGTCGCTCGGGGCATTCGAGCACTTCTGCTCGCCCGACGAGTACCGCGCCGGGCGCCAGGAGGAGATCTACAGCGATTTCTTTCGCGGCGTCGCCGACGTCCTCCCGCCAAAGGGGCGCTTCTACCTGCAAACGATGGTTTTTGGCCCGAACATGATCCCGCTGGACGACGTCGACATCCACGCGCCGCGCGACTCCGACTCGTGGTACCTAGCCCTGCTCGCGCGCCAGTTCCCCGGCTCCTGGCTGCCGCTCGGGAAAGGTCAGGTGATCCGCGCCGCCGAGCCGAGCTTTCGCCTCGTCTCGAGCGAGAGCGGACGTATCGACTATCTCCAGACGATGACCGAGTGGAGCAGGCGAACCGGGGCGCGCAGCCTGCAGAAGACCCTGCTCAAGCTCAGACTGGTCCCGCGCTGGCTGGCGAGCCCCGACTTCCGGCTGGCCTTCGCCTCCGGCGTCGGCGCGAACAAGGTTTGCTTCGAGCGGGAGCTGCTCGAGCACTACCGGATCGTGTTCGAGAAGGCCTGAGCGCCGCTCGGGCAGGTCAGGCTCCGCGCACCGCGATGCCGGCTGCGGCGATGCGCTCCTTGGCCTCGGCGATCGTGTAGGTGCCGTAGTGGAAGATCGAGGCGCAGAGCGCCGCGTCGGCGCCTGCCTCGAGCGCCTCGACAAGGTGATCGAGCGTGCCGGCCCCGCCCGACGCGATCACCGGGACCCCGACCGCCTCGCTGACCGCATGCGTCAACTCGAGGTCGTAACCATCGCTCGTACCGTCGCGGTCCATGCTCGTCAGCAGGATCTCCCCCGCCCCACGCTCGACCCCCTCGCGCACCCAGGCGACCACGTCGCGCTCGACCGGCTCACGTCCGCCACGGACGTGGACGCGCCAGCCGTCTCCCGCCGCCTTGGCGTCGACCGCGAGGACGACGCATTGCGTTCCGAACTGCGCCGCGAGCTCCTCAATCAGCCCGGGGCGCGCGACGACGGCGCTGTTGACCGACACCTTGTCGGCGCCGGCGTCGAGCACCGCCTGCGCGTCGGCGACCGAGCGGATTCCACCGCCGACGGTGAACGGGATGAAGACGTCGTCGGCGGTGCGACGCGCCAGCTCGACGATCGTCTCGCGCTTCTCGTGTGTGGCTGTGATGTCGAGGAAGACCAGCTCGTCGGCGCCGCTGCAGTCGTAGAGGACAGCCAGCTCGACCGGGTCGCCGGCGTCGCGCAGGTCGAGAAAGCGCGTGCCCTTGACGACGCGCCCGGCGTCGACGTCGAGACACGGGATGACGCGCTTCAGGTGCACAGCGCGGCGCTCGCCTCGGCCAGTGTGAAGCGCGCTTCGTAGAGGGCTTTGCCAATCACTACGGCGGTGAGCCGGGGGCTGTCGAGCTGCGCCAGCGCTCGAAGATCATCGAGCGAGCCGATGCCTCCGGCGTATATGAGCTCGCCGCGAAGAGCACTGGCAACCGTCCGCACGGTGTCGAGGTCCGCGCCGGCCAGCATGCCGTCGCGGTCGACGCTTGTGTAGATGATCGTTGACACACCGCGGTTGTCGAGCGCGCGTACGGCGTCGACAGTTTGGAGATCGGTCGCTTCGAGCCAGCCTGCGGTGGCGACCAGGCCGTTGCGGGCGTCAACCGAGACGGCGATCTTCTCGCCGTGGCG
This sequence comes from Solirubrobacterales bacterium, assembly GCA_003132505.1. Classification (GTDB taxonomy): domain Bacteria; phylum Actinomycetota; class Thermoleophilia; order Solirubrobacterales; family Solirubrobacteraceae; genus Palsa-513. The sequence goes on along the minus strand of PKXY01000010.1, from coordinate 7,793 downwards.
CTCGAGTGCCTCGTTGAGAAGGTAGGGGTCGTTGAACGCTGCGGTACCGATGATGACGCGGCCGGCTCCAGCCGCTAACGCTGCGTCGATCGCCTCGTGTGAGCGTAGGCCGCCGCCCACCTGGACTTCGAGGCCGGTCTCCTGGACGATCGCTCGCACGCTGTCGAGGTTGACAGGGTGACCGGCTCGGGCTCCGTCGAGATCGACTATGTGGAGGCGATCGGCGCCTGCCTTCGCCCATTGCTCGGCCACCGCGAGAGGGTCGGCCGCGTAAGTGGTGCGGCGGTCGAAGTCGCCCTGCGAGAGGCGCACGACGTGACCGTCGAGGATGTCGAGCGCTGGGTAGAGCTTCACGCCGCTGCGACGCAGACCGAGACGAAGTTCGCGAGCAGGCGCAGGCCGTCGAGCGACGACTTCTCGGGGTGGAACTGAACGCCCGTGAAGGAGCCGCGCGAAACGGCCGTGACGAAAGGGACTCCATACTCGGCCACGCCGAGTATGTCGTCGGGCTCAGTGGGCTCGCAGGCGTAGCTGTGTACGTGGTAATAGTCGACGTCGTGCGCGACGCCGCGCAGGAGCGGCGAGTCGCGCTCCCAGTGAACCTTGCTCCAGCCGATGTGCGGCAGCTTGAGGTCCTTCGCCTTCAGCTCACGGACTGCTCCAGGCACGATCCCCATACCCTTTGCGCCGCCGCGTTCGCTGGAGCGGTCAAAAGCAACCTGCATCCCGAGACAAATCCCCAGCACGGGAACGCCGGAGCTCACGCGCTCGGTCAAGAACGAATCCAGGCCGAGCGCGCGTAGGCTCTCGATCGCGCGCGGAAACGCCCCCACGCCCGGCAGCACGAGGCCCGAGCACGAGCCAAGGACCAGCGGGTCGGCCGAGACCAGCACGCGCGCGCCGACGTGCTCGAGCGCCTTCTCGACCGAGCGGCGATTGCCCATGCCGTAGTCCACAAGGCCGACGACGGCCCCGCGGGATGCCCGCGGAGGCAGCGTGGCCGGCTGTAAGGGGAGGCTCAAAGCATCCCCTTCGTGCTGGGAACACCGGTCTCCGTCGGATCCAAGGCCACCGCTGCACGCAGCGAACGAGCAAAAGCCTTGAACGCTGCCTCGATCATGTGGTGAGCGTTGCCCGGCGCCTCCAGGGCGATATGGATCGTCAGCTTCGCGTTGTTCGCGAGCGCGCGGAAGAACTCCTCGAGCAGCTCGTGCTCAAAGCCGCCGGTGCTGCCCGGCGGGAGCTCGCCCGTGAGGGCCAGGAAGGGCCGCCCGGAGATGTCGATTGCGCACATTGCGCGAGCCTCGTCCATCGGCACGATCGCGTGGCCGTAGCGGTATATGCCGGCGCGGTCAGCGAGCGCCTTGTCGAGCGCCTGGCCGAGGACGATTGCCGTGTCCTCGACGGTGTGATGGCCGCCGGTTTCGAGGTCGCCGCTCACGGTGACGTCGAGGTCGAGCCGTGCGTGGCGCGCCAGCAGGTCGAGCATGTGGTCGAGGAAGCCGACGCCGGTCGAGCGCACGCCGGCGCCGGTGCCCTCGAGCGTGAGGCTCAGGGCGACGTTCGTCTCGCGGGTTTCGCGGCTGATCTCGGCAGTCCGGGTCACGTTGTCGCTTGATTGTCGTCGATCGCTGGGACGCGGGCGCGCATCGACTCGGCATGGAGGAGGAAGCCCTCGGCCTCGGCGATCGCGCTGCCGGCCTCGATCAGCGCCGGCAGCGCCGCCGGCGTGATCCGGACCTCGGCCATCTGGCGACGGAACTGGGCGGGCGTCAGGCCCGAGGCGAAGCGGGCGGAGCCGTCGGTCGGGAGGATGTGGTTGGAGCCCGCGACGTAGTCTCCGAAGGCCGTCGCCGAAGGCCAGCCGACGAAGAGGCAGCCGGCGTTGCGAACGCCGGCGGCGAGCTCCTCGGCGCCGGGGCCGATCAGCTCGAGGTGCTCGGGCGCGTAGGCGTTGGCGAGCTCGAGGGCTTGCTCGAGCGAGTCGGTGTCGACAAGGACGCAGGTGGCGTTACTCGGTTGGTGCGAGAGCTGCATTGCTTCGATGTCGGCTTGGAGGCGATCGAGAAGCTCGCCGTCAGGCGCCGCGGCGATGACCGCCGTCGCCGGTCCGTGCTCGGCCTGGGCGAGGAGGTCAAGCGCGATCAGGCGGATCGAGCCGGCGTCCCGCGCATCGAACAGCACGAACAGGTCGCTCGGGCCGGCGAAGCTGTCGATTCCGACGCGGCCGCTGAGAAGCCGCTTGGCCTCCTGGACATAGAGGTTCCCCGGGCCGACGATCACATCGACACGTTGAACCTGATCGGTGCCGAGCGCGAGCGCCGCGATCGCCTGGGATCCGCCGATCCGGTAGACCTCCTCGACACCGGTCAGCGCGCAGGCGGCGAGCAGCACCTGGTTGACCGGCGGCGGCGTGCAGACGACGACGTCCTCGACGCCGGCTGCACGCGCGGTGACGACGCCCATGACGACGCTGCTCGGATAGGGCGCCTCGCCGCCGGGCACGTACACCGCCGCCCGCGCGACCGGGACCTCACGCACGAGGACGTGGTGCCCCTGTGGCAACGCGGTCTCGCGCGGCTCGCGCGCATCGCCCCAGCCGACCGCAGCGACGTTTGCGATCGCGACCTCGAGCCCGGCGCGGACGGCGGGATCGAGCGCGTCGAGCGCGGCCGCGAGCTCTGACGCGGGCACCCGCACAGGCGGTGCAGGCGACTGGTCCCAGCGCTCCGTGTACTCGGTGACCGCCGCGTCCCCTCGAGCCGCGACGTCAGCGATGATCGCCGCGACCGTTTGCGTCACGTCAACGCTTTGCGGGACGAGGCTGTGGATGGCGACCGCCGTGTCAGGACCGGCAAGGAGCCGCTCAAATCGCACGCGCGCGCTCCAGCAGCTCGTCGATCGCTGCGGCCTTGAGTTTGTGCGCGACGGGGTTGGCGATCAGACGGGCGGTGCACTCGGCGATCTGCTCACGGACGACCAGATGGTTCTCGCGCAGCGTCGTGCCGGTCGCGGTCAGGTCGACGATCGCCTCGACGAGGTGGGTCAGCGGCGCCAGCTCGACGGAGCCCTTGACCTCGATGATCTCGGCCTGGCGGCCGGTGTCCTCGAAGTAGCGCGCCGCAACCCGCGGGTACTTGGTCGCGACGCGAATCACGCCGAGCCGCCGCAGCGCCTCTGCCGCCGGGTCGGGCCCCTCGATCGTCGCCACGACCATCGTGCAGCGGCCGAAGCCGAGGTCGCGCAGCTCGTAGACGTCGCGCCCGGCGCCCGCCACGGCCGCGTCGGTCTGCTCCATCAGGACGTCCTTGCCCGTGATGCCGAGGTCCGCCGCGCCCGCCGCGACGTAGGTCGGCACGTCGGAGGGTCGCATCGTGATCAGGCCGACGTCGAAGACGAGCTTGCGGTCGTTTCTGCGGACCTCGTCCGTGCGGATGCCGAGGCTGTCGAGCCAGTCGAGCGTCTCCTCGAACAGCGTGCCGCGTGGCACGGCGATGACCAGCCCGTTGGTGCTCACAGTCGCTCCTCAGCCGCGAGCGCGAGGTGCAGACGGTCGACCTCGAGCGCAAAGCCGACCGCCGGCAGGCTGCGGCCGAACTCTCCGAGGAGGTTGTCGTAGCGCCCGCCGCCGCCGAGTGGCATCCCGACCGCGGGGTCGTAGACCTCGAACACGGCGCCGGTGTAATAGCCGGGTGCGCGGGACAGGCCGAGATCGAAGATCACGCGTTCCGCGACGGCCGCCTCGAGCAGCTGGTGGACGGCTCGGAGGCCCGCGACGGCGTCTGCGACCGGCCCGGCGGGACCGTGAAGCACGTCCGCGCCGCCACGCATCTGAGGCACCGCGAGCAGCAGTCTGATCGACTCGTCGTCGATCGCGAGATCTCGCAGGCCGCGCTCGAGCCCGACGAAATCGCCGCGCGCGAGCTCATCGAGCAGGCGCGCGCGGTCGGCCGCCACGACGCCCAGCGAGTCGAGCAGAGCCGGATAGAGACTCGCGTCCCCAAGCCCGATTCGGTAGCGCGCGAGGCCGACGGCATCGAGTGCCCGGCAGAGCACCGTGACCGCCTCGGCGGTGCCACGCGGCGCGCCGGCGCCGATCAGCTCGACGCCGGCTTGGAGGAACTCGCGCGGATGTCCACGCTGCGGCCGAACGCCGCGATAGGAGTGGGCGAAGTAGCAGAAGCGTAGCGGCGGCTCCGATGTCGGGTAGCGCGTCGCGACGACACGCGCGATCGGCACGGTCATGTCCGAGCGCAGCACGAGCACGTTGCCGTTCTCGTCGAAGACACGGTAGGCCGGGCGCAGGGAGGCAAGCTCGCCACGCGTGATCACCGTTTCGTACTCGAGCGCGGGCGTGTAGACCTCGCCGTAGCCGGCGGTGCCAAAGACGTCGCGCAACGCTTCGGTGATTGCACGCAGCTCGCGCATCTCGTCCGGCAGCACATCGCGCGTCCCGCTGGGGATCGGGTGGATCATCGCCTGGGGACGGTACCTGAGCCCGGCAGTGCTCGCCCGGCTTCGCCGGGCTGCGGGCTGGCGGGGCGCACGGTTGCGCGTCGTCGCCGCGTCTTTCGGGCCGAGAAGGGCGCCTCAGGCGAGTCGGATGAGCTTCTCGGGGGGAGCTTCGGAGCGCTGCTCGGGTGGCGCTTCGGCACGCTGCGCCGCCACCTGCCCGGCGCGGCGGGGGCGGCGGACCCTGACGTGCTCGGCGATGAGATAGGAACCGATGACAAGGACCAGCGCGATGAACTGCGCCGTGATCGTCTCGACGTTGGGGAAGAGCGAGAACCATGTGCCGAGCCAGCCGGGGAAGTGGATGCCGATCGAGGTGGTGCCGATCCAGCCCGCGAGCTGCATCTCGTTGACCTCCTCGCCGACCATCACGAAGAGCACGACGCAGAGCATGGCGCCGGTGATGATGAGGAGCCGCTTGTAGGGCAGCTTCTGATGCAGGCCGAACGTCAGCACACCGACTGCGCCGGTGAACAGCAGGCCGAGCAGCGCTCCCTCGAGCACGACGTTGTCGCCCGAGCTGACACGGATCGTCTGGAGGAAGATCACCACCTCGAAGCCTTCGCGGTAGACCGAGGTGAATCCGAGCAGCGCGAGCCCGAGCATCATCCGCCGCAGGTTTCGCTCTTCGTCAGCGGTCCCGAGCAGCCCGCGACGGCGCTTGTGATGGTGTGAGATCCAACCGGTCCAGTAGACACGATGGAAGAACCAGTTCATGACGACGAGCAGGACGACGATCGCCGGGATACCGGTTGCAGCTTGGACGTCTAGGCCCTGCCCGCCGAGCTGCCCGATCAGCCAGACCGCGGCAAACCACGTTCCCAACGTGGCGAGTAGCGCCAGCGACCCGCCGGCGGCGACCGGACGGCGGTAGACCTTGTTGGTCCCGAGGAAGCTCGCGAGCACCGCCGCCAGGACGAGGATCGTCTCGAGCCCCTCGCGAAAGACGAGGATCGCAGTGTCGATAACGGCCGTCGTGCGGCTCAGGTGCTCGCCGTGTGAAAGCGCACCCGGCGTGGGCGTGCCACCCGTCGCGTGCCAGCCGAGAACGACCGCGGTGACCCCGACGGCGAGGATGACGAGCGTCCACACATACAGGTAGACATTGCGCGACGGCGACGAGGCGGAGGCGTTCGCGGCGGCGGGCGGGATTGTCTTTGAAGGCACGCTTGGGGCCGAGTCGCTGACCGACTTAGGGAACCCTAACAGAGTACTACCGGCTTGCGCGCAAAGGCGCTTCGGTCATCCGGCGTGTCAGCTGAGTTACAGCGCGAGTACGGGCTCGGCTGGCACACGCTCGATCTGTGCACCAAGCTCGCGCAACCGCTCGTCGATCCGCTCGTAGCCCTTGTCGATCTGCTCGACGCTGCCGATCTCGCTGCGACCGTCCGCGCACAGCGCGGCGATCAGCATCGCCATGCCGGCGCGAATGTCCGGCGACTCCAGGCGTGCACCGCGAAGCCGTCGTGGCCCGGTGACGATCGCGCGGTGCGGGTCGCACGACACGATGTCCGCCCCCATCGCGGCGAGCTTGTCGGTGAAGACGAGGCGACTTTCGAACATCCACTCGTGAATCAGGACCGATCCCCGAGCCTGCGTCGCGAGGGCGACCGCGATGCTCGTGAGGTCGGCCGGGAACGCCGGCCATGGCCCGTCCATCACCTTGCGCTTGTAATCGCCGACGTCCGATTTGACGACCAGCCGCTGGCGGCCCGGCACGATGATGTCGTTGCCGTCGAGCTCGCTCTCTAAACCAAGCTGGTCGAAGACGATGCGGATCATCCGCAGGTCCTGGACATTGGTGTCCTTGATCCGCAGCTCCCCGCCGGTGACGCCCGCCAGCGCCATGAAGCTGCCGATCTCGATGTGNNGGCGTCAGCGCCGCCGCCATCAGCACGTTCTCGGTCGCCATGACCGACGGCTCGTCCATGAATACGTCGGCGGCCGCGAGCCCGCGCGGCGCGCGTAGCACGAACGTGCCGTCGTAGTCACAGGTCGCGCCGAGCGCCCGGAAGCCGTCGATGTGCGGATCGAGCCGCCGGCGGCCGATGAAGTCCCCGCCTGGCGGTGGCATCTCGGCCCTTCCGAGGCGCGCCAGCAGCGGACCAGCAAGCAGAAACGACGCGCGAATCTGCTCCGCGAGCTCAGGCTCGAGCACGGCCGCATCGACACCGGCACCGCAGAGCGACAACTCGTTCTCGCCGCGCCAACTCACGCTGACACCGATCCCCTCGAGGATCTCGAGCATGGAATCGACATCGCGGATTCGCGGGACGTTCCCGATCTCGAGCACTCCGTCGGTCAGTACGGACGCGGCCAGGATCGGCAGCGCCGCGTTCTTGTTGCCGGCCGGAACCACGGTGCCGCTAAGCGGCGCGCCGCCGGTGATGATGAACCTCTCCATGGCGTCGGTGGCGTCCACGATTGCACCGCAGCGAACGCCGCGCAAGCCTAACACGGTCGCTTGCGGACTCTCTGAGCACGCCGCGCAGCGCGCCTGGCGATCGGCCGTGCAACTTCGCTTGCAGCTCGTCGATGCACCAATACGCCCGAGAACACGGGCTCTTCTTGCGCCAACCGATTGCCCGGGACACCGTCCTCCGGCTCACCCGAGCGGTCCGTCCGGCGGCCCTCCTAGCTTACGAACACATGTTCTGGCGCCGCCTCCACACCTCGTTCCGCCCCGGCGCCGTGCACCGCGCGCTCGACCTCGTCCGTGCCCTGCTGCTGCTCGATCCGCCGCCCTATGACTGGGCATCGGAGCTCGACTGGCCGCACGAACGCGCCGAGTCGCGCACGCTCAAGTCGCCCGCGTCGAGTCATCGACACCGCCGGCAGCTGCGCGCTGCGCGCGTCCGCTTTCGCGGCGGGGCGGTCCTCGAGCGTCCGCAGCACTGTCTCACTCCGATCACGCCGCTGGTCCGATCACGACCCCCAGGCCGCGCGCTGGACAAGCACGCGGTGGGTCGCTGAAGCTGGGAGGCTGGCCACGCCCCGTTCGGGGCAGGCGGCAAGGCCCGCGCCGGGGCTCCTGAGNNCCTGAGGAGCCCCGGCGATACGGGCCGGAGTCGCAGCCGCGGGCCGATCAGCATTGTCGGAGTCGGGGGCGTCGCGCAGGTCGCGAGCGCCCGCGACTCGGCTTATCTCGGCCGCCGCGGGGATCGCCACGGCCGCATAATCTGCGTCGTCGTCGAGCGATCGCCGAACGCGCGTCACAACGCCGAGGGCCCCGCTCACGCGGGGCCCTCGTTTGCTGAAGAAACCGGCGGCGACCTACTCTC
>PKXY01000017.1 GCA_003132505.1 Solirubrobacterales bacterium | reverse complement strand
CCTCGGCGCATGCGCCGAGGCGTCCCCTTATTAGGACGCGCCTAACCGCGTCGGCTACGCTTCGCATGAACCCGCGAAGGAGGACGTGAATGCCTGGCATGTCAGGCCGGATGTCGACGATCGTCAAGGCCAAGGTTTCGAAGCTGCTCGATCGCGCCGAGGACCCGGCGGAGACCCTTGATTACAGCTACACGAAGCAGGTCGAGCTGCTTCAGAACGTCAAGAAGGGCATCGCTGACATTGTCACGTCGAAGAAGCGCCTGCAGCTGCAGGAAGCCCAGATGCAGCAGCAGATCGTCAAGCTCGACACCCAGGCGCGCCAGGCGCTGTCGGCCAACCGCGAGGATCTCGCGCGCGTCGCGCTCGAACGCAAGCAGAACGTCCAGAACGAGCTGCAGGGGCTGGATCAGCAGATCTCAGACCTCGAGACGCAGCAGCAGAAGCTGATCGATTCCGAGGCGGCGATGCGCGCCAAGCTCGAGGCCTTCCGCACGAAGAAGGAGGTCATCAAAGCGCAGTACTCGGCCGCCGAGGCCCAGGTGCGGATCTCCGAGGCCGCGACCGGTGTCGGGGAGCAGATGGCCGACGTCGGGATGGCGATGCAGCGCGCGCTCGACAAGACCGAGGACATGAAGGCGCGTGCGGGGGCGATGGGCGAACTTCAGGACTCGGGCACGTTCGACGACCTGACGACGCTCGGGCCGGGCAAGGACGACATCGATCGCCAGCTCGAGCAGCTCAGCTCCGGCGGCGCGGTCGACGACGAGCTGGCCAAGATGAAGGCCGAGCTCGGCAGCGGATCGCCGGCACCGGCGGAGCTCGATGCCCCGGCTGCGGAGCCGGCGCAAGCGGATGCTGACGCCGGCAGCGAGACGGCCGAGAAGTGATCGTCCGGATCTTCAGCGAGGGTCAGTACCGCGTGGCGGACGGCGAGCGCGCGCGGATCGACGAGCTCGACGAGGCCTGCCGGCGTGCCGTCGACTCCGACGACGAGGCGGCGTTTACGAAGACGTTCGCGGAGCTGCTCGACTACGTGCGCGCCCATGGCGAGCTGCTCGCCGACGAAGAGCTCGAGGGCTCGGACATGATGCTGCCGCCGCCCGACACTTCTTTGGACGAGGCGCGGGAGGAGTTCACGGGGGAGGGGCTCATCCCGGACTGACCTGCCGCAGCCCGAGATTTCGCGTGATCGGCGTGGGCCCGGTTCGCGGAGGAGGGGCTGTCGCCGGATCAGCCACCTGTTGCGGGCCGGCTGGGCCGGTTCGGGTTGTGTTGCTGGGGCCGAGGTGGTGGTTGATGGGGCCTTTGTGCAGCTGGGGCCTATTCGGCCACGCTGCCGTTTGATGCCTGCCATTGCTCGGCGGTCAGGCGGTAGAGGACGTGGGGGGCCAGTGGGTGGCCGGCGTCGATCAGGGGGTGCTCGAAGTCCTCGGTGGGGTCGCAGCGCATGTTGAGGCGCTCCATCACGGCGATCGAGCGCTGGTTGGTCTTCGAGGCGAATGAGACAATCTCGCTGAGGCCGGCATCGGTGAAGCCGTAGTCGAGCGATGCGGCGGCGGCCTCGGTCGCGTAGCCGTGGCCCCAGGCCGAGGGCAGCAGGCGCCAGCCGACCTCGACGGCGGGCGTGAAGTGCGCGGCGAAGGGTACCGTCGAGAGGCCGGCGAGGCCGAGGAACGTCTCGTCGGCGAGCGTCTCGAGCGCCCAGATGCCGAAGCCGTCGCGCTCGAAGCCGGCCTCGATCCGCTCCAGCACGAACTCGCTCTCGGCGCGGGACAGCGGCGCCGGGAAGTGGGCCATCACGCGCGGGTCGGCGTTGAGCGCCGCAAATGTGTCGCTGTCGTCGGCGCCCCACCGGCGCAGCCGCAGCCTTTGCGTCTCGAGTGGCTCGGCACGAGACTCTCCGCCGTTCCGGCGGCGTCTGGGACCGTCTGGCGGCGTCCTCGGTCGCGGCAAGGCAACCTAGCCTTCCCGCTCCTTGCGTCCTGGCCAGCCGGCCCCAGCCACTCGCCGTCTCCGGCGCACAGCCTCGGGCCGAGCCACTAGAACGGGATGCCCCAGAGCGGGAACCAGCGCTCTAGTTCCGGCTCGATCGGCAGTTCGCCGCCGATCTGCGCCTTGAGCTGCAGCTCGCGCTCGGTTGAGCGCTGCTGCGCTCCACCGGCCGGGACGAACGGGTACCAGCTGCCGCGTTTGTAGTTGTAGATGAAGTCGATCTGGGCGCCGGCGGAGTCCTTGAACGCGAACACCGCGCAGAGCAGGCGCTCGCCGTAGCCGCCGTCCTCGAGCGCGGTCGAGACGCCGTTGATCGAGACGACCAGATCCTCGACCGAGGACTGGTCGCGCACGATCAGCCAGCGGAAGCCGTAGTCGTCGTCCTTGGACTCGACCGTCGCTCCCATCTCGCCGGCGGTCGCCTTGACGACCTCCTCCATGTCCTTGACCATCGCCGTGAAGTCGCTCGTCGCGAGCGGCTGGAAGACGATCCCGGCGACGCCGGCCGTGGTGATGTTCTGCTCGGTCTGGAGCGTCACGTAGGCAGTCGACAGCGCGAACAGGCGCTCGCGCGCCGCCGGGCCCTTGACCGCGCGGCGGCCGACGAGTGCATCGAAGATGCCCATCAGCGCTTCAGTGGCCGGTGGCCTGGAGCTGTGCCTCGAGCCGCGCCAGGGCTGCGAGCCGCTTGTCGAGCGGCGGGTGGTCGGCGAAGATGTTCATCATCGAGTTCTTCGCGCGCGCCGGCACGATGAAGAACGCGCTCATTCCCTCGGCGCTCCGCAGGTCGTTGCTCGGGATCCGCTCGATCGCGCCGCTGATCTTGATCAGCGCCGAGGCCAGCGCGCTCGGGCGGCCGGTGAGGATCGCCGAGCCGCGGTCGGCCGCGAGCTCGCGGTAGCGCGAGAGGGCGCGAAGCAGGACGAACGAGATCGCGTAGACGACCACCGAGACGAGGATGATGACGAGGACCGCTTCCTCCTCGTCACGGCCGCCGCGCCCGCCGCGCCCGCCGCCCATGCCGCCGAACAGGCCGAACCAGAAGCCGAAGCGGATGATCACCGCCGAGACCATCGCGAAGAAGCTCGCGATCGTCATCACCATCACGTCGCGGTTGATGACGTGGGTCAGCTCGTGGCCGATAACCCCCTCGAGCTCCGCCGGCTCGAGCATGCGCAACAGGCCCGTCGTCGCGCAGACCGTCGCCGACTTCTGCGAGCGCCCGGTCGCGAACGCGTTCGGCATGTTGTGGTCCATGATCGCGACGCGCGGCTTTGGCAGGTCGGCCTGGATGCAGAGGCGCTCGACGATCGCGTGCAGCTCCGGCGCCTCCTGTGGCGTGACGGTGCGCGCGCCCAGCGTCGCCATCGCGAGCTTGTCCGAGGCGAACAGCTGGAACCCGAACAGCGCGACCGCGACGATCGCGATCGTGACGCCGCTGGCGCCGGACGCGATCAGCGCGCCGATCAGCACCACGTAGACGAGCCCGAGGAGGAACATCGTCAGGAGCATCCGCCCCTGCAAACCGCGGTCCTTCCCGAACTGGCTGCGTTTGCCGGCCATAGGGAAATGATCGCAGACCGCGAAGCCTGCATGGGCGGCGCTGCGGCGCCGCTCGGCGCCACCGAGCAACCGCGATAATCGCCAGGCATGGCCACCACCCAAACGCTTTCGCATGTCTATCCGATCGACGGCCGCCTGAACGCGCGGGGCCGGCTCGAGATCGGCGGCTGTGATGTGCTCGAGCTCGCCGACCGCTTCGGCACGCCGGCCTACGTCGTCTCCGAGGACGACCTGCGCGCCCGGGCGAGAGCGTTCATCGCGGCATTCGAAGCCGCCGGGCAAGACGACTTCCGCGTCGTTTTTGCCTCCAAGGCGTTCGGCGCGACCGCCGTGATGCGCGTGTTCGCACAGGAGGGCCTCGACTGCGACGTCGCCTCCGCCGGTGAGCTTCACCTCGCGTTGCGGGCCGGTTTCAGTCCGGCGAGCCTCGTTTTTCATGGCAATGCGCGTGACGACGGCGAGTTTCAGTTGGCGCTCGATGCCGGCGTCGGGCTGATCGCGGTCGACGGCTTCGATGACATAGATCGGCTGGAGCGCCTGGTCAAGGGTCGGAGCGAGCGCCAGGCGTTGCTGTTGCGCGTGACGCCCGGGGTGCGCGGCGACACGCACGACAAGATCTCGACCGGTCAGGCCGATTCGAAGTTCGGCGTTTCGATCGGCGACGCGCCCGCGGCGATCGAGCGGCTGCGGGCGAGCCGTGGCCTCGAGCTTCGCGGCCTGCACATGCACATCGGCTCGAACCTCTTCTCGGTCGGCCCGTTTCGCGCCGCGATCGCCGCGCTCGCCGCGCTCGGCGACTTCGCGGTCTACGACGTCGGCGGTGGACTAGGGGCCGCCTACACGGCGCAACAGGAGCCGCCGGCGATCGAGGACTTCGTCGGCGAGATCGTCAGCGCCGCCCGCGAGCTGCTCGGATCGGGCAAGCGGCTGATGATCGAGCCCGGTCGGGCGCTCGTTGCCAACGCCGGGGTCACGCTGTACCGCGTGATCTCGGTCAAGCACAACGTCTCGACCTGGGTTGCCGTTGATGGCGGGATGTCCGACAACCTGCGCCCGATGCTCTACGGCGCCGGCTACGAGGCAGACGTCGCCGACCGCTTCGGCGGGACTACGCGCGTGCAGTTGGCGGGCAAGCACTGCGAGTCGGGTGACGTGATCATCAAGGATGTGCTGCTCGACGATCCGCGGGTCGGCGACGTGATCGTCGTTCCCGTGACCGGTGCTTACGGCTACTCGATGGCCAACAACTACAACGCGGTGCCGCGGCCGCCGGTGATCTTCTGCAGGGACGGTGAGGCTCGCGTAGTCGTGCGTCGCGAGACGCTCGACGATCTCCACGCCCGCGACCTGTGAGCCAGAGCGCGCTGCGGATCGGGCTGCTCGGCCACGGCACCGTCGGCCGTGCGTTCGAGCATCTGCTGGCCGAGCGCGCCGAGCGCGTCGCCGAACTGACCGGCCGGCGACCGGAGATCAGCGGCGTGCTGACCCGGAGCAGCGGGGCCTTCGAGCAGATCCTCGAGAGCTCTGATCTGATCGTCGAGCTGATCGGGGGCGTCGAGCCGGCGCACGACTACGTTCGTCGCTCGCTCGAGGCCGGGCGCGACGTCGTCACAGCCAACAAGCAGCTCCTCTCGCGCCACGGCGAAGAGCTCTGGCAGCTCGCGCGCGAGCGCGAGCTGGCGCTCGGCTTCGAAGCGGCGGTCGCCGGCGTCGTCCCGGTCATCCGCGTGCTGCGGGAGTCGCTCGCCGGGACGCGGATCGAGCGGATCCATGGCATCGTCAACGGCACGACCAACTTCATCCTCTCGGAGATGACGCGGACCGCGTGCAGCTACGAGACGGCGCTCGCCGAGGCGCAGCGGCTCGGCTATGCCGAGAGCGATCCGAGCGACGATGTTGGCGGCGCCGACGCTGCCGCAAAGATGGCGATCCTCGCGCGCCTGGCCTTCGATGCGCCGGTTCACATCGACGAGGTGCGCTACGAGGGGATCGAGCAGATCACGCCGGACGACATCGCCTACGCGCGCGAGCTAGGGCTCGCTCTGAAGTTGATCGGCACCGCCGAGCGCCTGCACGACGGCATCTCGGTGCGGGTTCACCCGGCCTACCTCTACGCGGCCCACCCCCTCGCGTCGGTCGGCGGCTCCTTCAATGCGGTCACCGTCGAGGCCGAGGCGATCACCGAGATCACGATGTCCGGCCCCGGGGCTGGCGGACCGCAGACGGCCAGCGCGGTGCTGGGCGACGTGATCGCGGCCGTAGCGCCGGGTCGACCGAACGGCGCCGCGCCGATGACGAACCCGGTGCCGCTGCCGATCGTCGAGGACGTCGTCTCCGCGTTCTACCTCCACATGGAGGTCGCCGACCGCCCGGGAGTGCTTGCCCAGATCGCGCAGCACCTCGGCGAGCAGGGCGCGTCGATCAAGTCGGTCGTCCAGCGCGGCCTCGGCGATAACGCCCAGCTCGTCATGGTGATCCACCCCCTGCTCGAGTCGCTGCTGCGCGTCGCGACCGAGGCGATCGCCGAGCTCGATGCGGTGCACGGGCTGCCGCGCGCGATCCGCGTGATCGACGAGGAATTCGAGTGAACATCCCCGCGCCGACGCGGTCGGTGAGCCTGATCGAGCGCTTCCGCGACAGGCTGCCGTTCTCCGCGGGCGACCCGATCGTCACGCTGGGCGAGGGATCGACACCGCTCGTCCTCGCCGAGCGCCTGTCCGAGCGCGTCGGCGCCGAGGTTCACCTGAAGCTCGAGGGGCTCAACCCGACCGGTTCCTTCAAGGATCGCGGCATGACCTGTGCCGTCTCGGCCGCGCTGCGCGAGGGAGCCCAGACCGTGATCTGCGCCTCGACCGGCAACACGGCCGCCAGTGCCGCCGCATATGCCGCGAAGGCGGGACTGCGCGGGGTCGTGATCATCCCCGACGGCAAGATAGCCACCGGCAAGCTGGCGCAGGCGCTGATGCACGGTGCGCGCGTCATCGCCCTGCGCGGCAACTTCGACCAGGCGCTGGACCTGGTTCGACAGCTTGCCGAGCGCCACCCGATTGCGCTCGTCAACTCCGTCAACGAGTTCCGCCTGCAGGGCCAGAAGACCGCCGCCTTCGAGCTGCTCGACGACCTCGACGGCCGACTCGACGCACTCTGCATACCGGTCGGGAACGCCGGCAACATCACCGCCTACTGGAAGGGCTTCGTCGAGGCCGGCAGCGCGCCACGCATGCTCGGCTTCCAGGCCGCGGGCGCCGCGCCGATCGTGAACGGCGCGCCGGTTGCCGAGCCCGAGACGGTCGCCAGCGCGATCCGGATCGGCAACCCGGCGCGCTGGGAGGAGGCGATCGACGCGATGCGCGCCTCCCACGGCGCGATCCGCGCCGTCACGGACGACGAGATCCTCTCCGCCTACCGCCTGCTCGCCGCGACCGAGGGCGTGTTCTGCGAGCCGGCCTCCGCAGCATCGGTCGCAGGCCTCATCAAGTACGGCGCCGAGGGCGCCGAGCGCGTCGCCTGCGTCCTCACCGGCCACGGCCTGAAGGACCCCGATGCCGCGCTCGAGCAGGCCGGCGCGGTCCTGCCGTGCGAGCCGCAGCTGCGCGCGATCGAGCGCGCCGTCCTCGGATAGGTGGCATGACCGGCCGCAGCGTCAGCGTTCGCGTGCCGGCGTCCTCGGCGAACCTCGGACCGGGGTTCGACGCCTTCGCCGCCGCCCTGTCGCCAAAGCTCGAGTTGCGCGTCAGCGAAGCGTCGGAGTTCGCGCTCGAGAGCAACCTGCCACTCCCGGCCGACCGGACGAACCTCGTCGTGCGGGCGTTCGAGCGTCTGCTTGCGGCCGATGGCCTGAGCTTCGAGATCAGCTCGCAGATACCGCTCAGCGGCGGCCTCGGCTCGAGCGCCGCCGCGATCGTCGCCGGGCTGCTGGCGGCGACGACGCTCGCGTCGCTGGACGTCGACGTTCTCGCTCTCGCGACCGAGCTGGAGGGCCACCCGGATAACGTCGCCGCGGCGCTGCTGGGCGGGGTGGTCGTGTGCGCCGACGGTGAGGCGCACCGGATCGATCCTCCGAGCGGCCTCGCTGCGGTGCTGCTCGTTCCCGACGAGGGCGTTGTCACCGCCCGTGCCCGCGCCGCTCTGCCGGAGGCGGTTCCCCTGCCGGACGCGGTCTACAACACGGCCCACGGCGCGCTGCTGATGCTCGGCCTCGCGCGCGGCGACTTCGACCTCATCGCGCGCGGCCTGCACGACCGCCTGCACCAGCCCTACCGGGCCTCCCTCTACCCGCGCTCGGCTCAGCTTGCGGCTCGCGCCTCCGCGCTTGGCGCGCTCGGCGCCACGATCTCCGGTGCTGGGCCGAGCGTGCTGTTCTGGGTCAAGGACGACCGGGCCGAAGCCCTGAGCGCGGCGCTACGGGCCGAATCCGCCGGCTGGGCGGAGGTGCTCGTGGCGGCGTTCGAGCCCGCCGGTGCCGTCGCGGTCTAGTTGCTAGCCGTCCGGCTAGGTGCTTGCCGAAGGAGCGGCAGCTACGGCAGCCGCCGCCGCTTCCTGAGGCTCCAGCCGCGCGAAGTGGAGGCGGTAGCGCCCGACGAGGATCTCGTCACCGTGTGCGAGCGTGCTCCATTCGACGCGCTGGCCGTTGACGAATACGCCGTTGAGGCTCCGATCGTCGAGCAACCGCACGCCATCCGGCGCTCTGACGAGCAGCGCGTGGCGCCGTGAAACCGTCGGATCGTCGAAGCGAACGTCGGCGGCGAGGCTGCGACCGATCCGCGTCCACTCGCGCGTCAGCGGCACGACAACGATCTCCTCGCCATCCTGGTAGCAGAGATACTCGCCGGGCTCGATCAGCAGCGTCGCCGGATCGGCCAGCCACGGCGGCACTGCGCGCAGCGAGGCGGCGACGTTCTGCTCCGTTGACTCCGGCGGAAGCTCGAGCGGGGACAGGGCCTCCGAGCCGCAGTTGTCACAGCGCTTCGGGGCGGTTGGATCGGCGAGCGTGACCAGTGCCTGGCACTGCTCACAGCGGAACGGACCGGTGTCGCTAATGGCCCCCGCGCGCTCGTCGTCCATTTGACTGCCTCCTGGTGGCGAGCAGACATCATAGAGGGAGGCCTGAATTGATGCCAACGCGCCGGCAGGAGTTCGTCCTGACGCGGCGAAACGGTCGCCATGCATTTCGACCCCATCTCCAAAGTGACCGTGGACGGTCTCGTTGTAACCGGCGCAGCGCAGCGCCTGCCCAGGCGCACCGCTGCCGAGGATCTGCTCGCCGAGGAGCTCGCGCGCTGCAGTGACTGCGGACGGACGCCGCTGATCGGCGAGCACGTCCATCTCTACGAATCGGCTGACCTGGTTTGCGAGCTGTGCCGCATGATTCGTCGCGAAGCGCCTGTGCTGAGCGCTCAGGTGACGCATCGTCTCGGGTCGGCCGACCGCAACGATCCGGCCGTCGTAGTACGCGTCAGCCGCTGCTGAGCCCACGCGGCGAAGGTTCGCGCCAGGCCCCGCGCGCAATTCGTTGGTGGGCGGGTCAGGGCCCCGGCGTGTCTGCGTCATCCACTCGGCTGCGCTGAGCGAGGAGGGGCGGCACTGCCGGTCGCCCGCAGCTTGCGTAGACTGCGCGCTCGCAGTGGATCCAGTGAGCGTCTCGATCATCGTCGGCCGCCCTCGCGAGGAGGTCTTCGACTACCTGCGCGACATCGCAAATCACGCTGAGTTCACGGATCACTATCTCGAGGACTGGCACCTGACGCGCGAGAACACGGTCGGCCGCGGAGCCGGGGCTCGCTTTCGTGTCAAGGCTCCGCTCCAGCGCTTCAGTTGGATGGGGGTCAGCTTCATCGACGTCGAGCCCCCGCGACGGATCGTCGAGGCCGGACGCGGCGGCAAGTTCAATCGCATCCGCACGATGACCGTCTACACGCTCGAGCCCCACGCCGGGGGCACGACCCATGTCGAGCTGAGCATCGAGACCGAGCCGGTGACGATCAGCGACAAGCTCGCCGAGGCGCTCGGCGCCCGTCGCTGGATTCGCCGCCAGAACAAGCGCGCGCTCAAGCGCCTGCGCCGGATCCTCGAGGAAGGCGCGGGTCGCGGCGCCCGTGCAACGATCGCCGGTGGCTGACATTAGACTGCCGCCTTGGATGAAGCGCTATCGGCGAATCGTCGTAGCGGCCGGAGCGGGGGCCTGCGCGCTCGCGCTCACTGCATGCGGTTCGAGCGGCAACCTGACCTACGCCGACAATCTCGGTCCCGGCTACGTCAAGGTCGGGCCTCTGTACTACCAGGTCCAGGTCTCGCGTGAGCTCAATCCGTTCAGCGACGAAGACGTCTCCTACCTGCAAGGCCTGAGCAAGAAGGAGCTTGCGTTGCCGGCCACCGACATGTGGTTCGGCGTGTTCCTCCAGGCCTACAACACGACCTCGAGCCCGCAGACTCCCGCAAGCGACTACTACATCACCGACACCCTCGGCACGCGCTACATGCCACTCGCGAATCCGGATCCCAACGCATTCACATATAAGCCGGCGAGGATCCCGCCGAAGGGCCAGCTTCCGTCGATCACGAGCCTCGCCTACACCGGCTGGACCCAGGGAGAGGTCGTGCTGTTCAAGTTCCCCTACGGCGTGTACGGCAGCCGGCCGCTGATCCTCCACATCGTCAACCCGGCGAATCCAAGCGAACAGTCCCGGATCGAGCTCGACACCTAGTAGCCGAGCGCCAGCGCGTCGGCGATTAGTTCGCGCGCGACGGGCGCGGCGCTTTTCCCGCCCGCTCCATCGTGGTCGAGCAGCACGGCGACGGCGATCTTCGGGTGGTAGGCGGGCGCGAAGGACACGAACCACGCGTCCGTGTCGTACGGGTTGTTCGGGATGTCGGCACACGGACCGGTGGCGCCGCTCGGCGTGGCATCCGTTTCGACCCCGGTCGCGCCGCTCGAGCCGGTGCTCCCGCTCGGGCAGCTCGGGACCGTGATCTGCGCCGTGCCGGTCTTGCCGGCGACGAGGATGCCGGGGAGCTGCGCCGCGACGCCGGTGCCGTCGCTGTAGCGGACCACGGCGATCATCATCTTGCGGAGCGTTCGCGCCACCGACGCGGGGATGACCCGGGGAAACCGCGGCCGCTGGACGAGCCGGAAGGTCGGCACCGGCTCGAGCCCCCCGAGTGCAACGGTGGCCGCGATCCTCAGCATCTGGAGCGGCGAGGCGAGATCCTGGTACTGGCCGATCGCAGAGGAGCCGAGCTCGACCGGGTAGGTGATGCTGCTCGCCTGCGGGATCGTGCTCTCCGCGGCGATCGCGAGCGGCGACGGGGAGTTGAAGCCGTAGCGTTCCGCCGTTGCGAGCAGGCGTTGGGCGCCGAGCTTGACGCCGAGCGGAGCGTAGACGGAGTTGCACGAAACGGCGAACGCGTTGATCAGCGTGCCGCCGCAGTCCTCGCGGTCGCTGTTGTGAAGCTTGTAACCGTCGATCACGGCGTAGGTCCCGTAGGGAAAGCTCGACGAGACCGTCGCGATTCCTGACTCGAGCACAGCGGTTGCGGTCACGATCTTGAACGTCGATCCCGGGGGCTGCGTCTGTGACAACGGCGAGCCCGCGACGGCAAGCAGCTCACCGTTCTTGGGCACCATCAGCACGATTCCGCCGGCCATGCCCGTCGCGTCGAAAGCGGCAGTGGCGTCGTCCTCGAGCTCGGGATCGATCGACGTCTTCACGTCCTCGCCCTCGAGGGGATTGGTCCGAGCGATCAGGCGTGGGCCTGCGAAAAGCTCGCCACCCGGCCTGCCGGCGAGCTGGCGCTGAAACAGGTACTCGAGACCGTCTTGGCCTGCTTCAGTGTCGGCCGGGAAGCCCTTGGCTTCGAGCCGCTCCAGCTGACCTCCGCTCGCCGGCCCGATCGAGCCGATGATGTCGTGGGCCGAGCTGAACTGCGTGAGCGGAACACCGTCGCGCGCGAGCAGCTCTCCGCGCTGCGGCGCGAGCGTCGAGCGGTGGATCGTCTCGCCCGGATATAGGCCGGGAAAAGCCAGGTTCTGATGCCAGATGATCCGCGTGTCGCTGCCGTTGCCGGTCAGCGGCAGCGTGTACTGCAGGCGCAGCGTGCCGAACACGCGCGTACGGATTCGCAGCGCGACGACCTCGGATCCGCCGACGAGGCGCACGCCGGGGAGCATGCGTGCTCCGGTCACGGTGGCGGTGGCGTCGGCGCGCGCATAGTCACCGGCAAACTCCGGATAGGGCACCGTGGCGCGTGTCTGCGCGTCGACGTCCTGGTAAAGCGCCGGCCAGTCGTGGTGATTCCAGGCGCTCGCGAAGCGCTCGGCCAGCGCCTTGCCGGGCTCGACGCCGCGGCCGAGCGTCTCGGCGACGATGATCGCCGCGGCGCTCACCGCGACCAGCGCCGCCAGCCGAGATAGGCCGCGCCAGCGGCGCCGCGAGCGCTCGCGCGGGTGCTCGCCCGCCGCCGGCGGGCTCATGATGCTCGCTGCCCCATCGGATCACTCAGCATCCTCGCCCCTGCCGCGTCGCACCGGGCACGCTAATCCGTCTTTGCGGAGGATCACGCGGTCATCGATTCCGCCGCGTCAGCGCCGCCGCGGGGTAGTCTCGCCGCACGATGACGGCGCTCGACTGGCTGATTGCCGTGGCCACCGTGCTGTTTGCCGTCTCGGGTTACCTGCGCGGCCTGATCGTCGCTGCGCTGTCGCTGGTCGGATTTGTCGCGGGGGCGGTAGCCGGCACCCGGATCGCAGCCGCTCTGCTGTCGGGCGGGTCGGGCTCGCCCTACGCGGCGGCGTTCGGTGTGCTCGGTGCGCTCGTGGCCGGAGGGATCGTCGCGCGAGCGTTCGAGGGGATCGGCTTGCGGCTGCGCCGTGCTTTGCCGGGACGCGCCCTGCGCCTTCTCGACGGTATCGGCGGTGCGATCCTGAGCGCGGCGATCGCCCTGGCGATCGCCTGGATCGTTGGAGCGGCGCTGCTCACCTTTCCCGGCACTGGTGGCCTCCGGGCGACGATCGAAGGCTCGGCGATCCTCCGCCGCCTGAACGAGATCCTGCCCCCGTCAGGCAGCCTGCTGCACGTGATCGAGCGGATTGAGCCGCTGCCAACGATCGCCGGGCCGACGGCCGGCGTCGCGGCGCCGCCCGGCGAGATCCTCGCCGCCCCTGGTGTGCGGCGCGCAGCGGGCAGCGTCGTGCGGGTTCTCGGCACGGCCTGCGGGGTTGGCATCGAGGGCTCCGGGTGGGTGATCGCACCTGACGAGGTGCTGACGAACGCCCACGTCGTGGCCGGAGAGACCGACACCACGGTCGAGGCCGGCGGGCGTCTCCCGGCCCTCGCGGCTGCCGCCGTCCTCTTCGACCCCCGCAACGACATCGCGATCCTTCGCGTGCCGGGTCTCGGACTGCCAGCTCTACCGCTCGCGCGCAATCCGGCGCCCGGCACCGGCGCTGCGATCCTCGGCTATCCGGACGACGGGCCTTTTGCTGCCGAGGCCGCGCGGATCGGCGCGACGCGGGCGGTGCAAGCCCAGGACGCTTACGGGCGCGGGCCGATCAAGCGCGAGTTGACGCCCGTCCGGGGCCTGATCAGGCCAGGCAACTCTGGAGGTCCGGCGATCGACGCGGCCGGTCAGGTGCTGAGCACTGTCTTTGCGGCGACCACGACGCCGGGCCCGCCCGGCGGCTACGGAGTCGCGAACGCCACCGTGCGCGCCGATCTCGGCCGCGTGTCCACGCGCGTCTCGACCGAGCGCTGCAGCGGCTAGCGCTTCCCCGCCCGCTACCCTCCCCTCGATGGCCGAAGAGCCCAAGACTCTGGTGATCGCCGAGAAGCCCTCCGTCGGGCGCGACCTCGCACGCGTGCTGCCCGGTCCATTCGCCAAGCACGAGGGCTATCTCGAGGGCCGCGAACACATCATCACCTGGGCCGTCGGCCACCTCGTCCAGCTCGCCGAGCCCGACGAGTACGACCCCAAGTTCAAGCGCTGGCGGATGGCCGACCTGCCGATCGTGCCCGACCGCTTCCGCCTGGTGGTGCGCGACGAGCGCTCGAAGAAGCAGATGTCGGTCGTCACCAGGCTGCTGCACCGCGACGATCTCGTCGAGGTGATCAACGCTTGCGACGCCGGACGCGAGGGCGAGCTGATCTTCGCCTACCTCTACGAGAAGGCCGGCTCGAAGCTTCCGGTGCGCAGGCTCTGGCTCTCCTCGATGACGACGGCGGCGATGCGGGCGGCATTCGCCTCGCTGCGCCCCGGCGCGGAGCTGGCGCTGCTTGAGCAGGCGGCGCGCTCGCGTTCGGAGGCCGACTGGATCGTCGGCATGAACGCGACGCGCGCCGCGACGATCCGTCTGCGCTCCTCGTTCGACGGCGCTGTGTCGCTCGGCCGCGTCCAGACGCCGACGCTTGCGATCCTCGCCCGGCGCGAGGAGGAGATCCGCGCGTTCAAACCGGAGCCATACTGGTTGGTGGACGCAGCGTTCGAGCCATCGGACGACGCGCAGCGGAAATATGACGGTCGTTTCCACGCCGGCTCAAAACCGCGGATCGCCACCGAAGCGCAGGCGAGCGCGATCGTCGCGGCTTGCCAGGCCGGCAGCGGCGAGATAACGAAGGTCGAGCGCCGCGAGCAGACCGAGAAGCCGCCGATGCTCTACGACCTGACGACCCTCCAGCGCGAGGCCAACACGCGCTTCGGCTTCTCCGCCCGCCGCACGCTCGGCGCCGCGCAGCGACTCTACGAGGAGCACAAGGCGCTCACATATCCGCGGACGAATTCGCGCTACCTGACTGGCGACATGGCCGGCGAGATCGTTCCGACGGCCGAGCTGCTCGCGTCGCGCACGGAGTACCGGGCCGCGGCCGAGTACGTGATCTCGCTCGACGTGCTCCCGCTCGGGCGCGTCATCGATGACAGCAAGGTCACCGACCACCACGCGATCATCCCGACGCGCGCGGAGCACCCGGTCGAGAAGATGGACGACGACGACCGCCGCGTCTACGACCTCGTCGTGCGTCGCTTCCTCGCCGCATTTCACCCGGAGGCGCTGCTCGAGAACACACGTGTCGAGACGACGATCGCCGGTCACATCTTCCGCACGCGCGGCAAGGTCCTCCTCGTCCCGGGCTGGCGCGGCGTTTACCTGACCGATGACGGTGAGGCGCAGCAGGGCGACGGGGCAGCCGACGAGGACGAGACGCGCGAGCAGCAGCTTCCCAGCCTTGAGCAGGGCGAGCCATCGAAGGTGCTCGAGATCGAGTCGCTCGCGAAGGAGACGAAGCCACCGCGGCGCTACAGCGACGCCTCGCTGCTCGGCGCGATGGAGACGGCCGGCAAGCTCGTCGACGACGAGGAGCTGCGCGAGGCGATGAAGGACTCGGGGATCGGCACGCCGGCCACCCGCGCGGCGATCATCGAGCGCCTGATCGACGTCGGCTACGTCGAGCGCGACGGTCGCGCGCTCGTGGCGACCGAGAAGGGGCTCAACGTGATCCGCCTGCTCGGCGAGCACGCGCTCACCTCGCCCGATCTGACCGGCGCCTGGGAACAGCGACTCGGGCGCATCGAGCGCGGCGAGGACTCGCGCGAGGACTTCATGCGCGACATCGCCGGCTTCGCCAAGGAGACGGTCGACGTGCTCGACGAGACGCTCAAGGACGTGCGTATCCCGCGAGCGAACCTCGGTCCCTGCCCGGTCTGCGGTCACGACATCATCGAGAACCGCAAGGGCTACTCCTGCTGGTCGCGCGACGATCCCGGATGTGGCTTCGTGATCTGGAAGGCAAAGGCCGGCAAGACGTTGCCGCTTGCCATCGCCCGCGAGCTGATCGCGGGCGGCCGCACCGAGCGCCCGGTGACGGGCTTCCGCGGCCGCAGCGGCCGCACGTTTCGCGCCCGGCTGGCGCTGATGCAGAACGACGAGGGCCGCTGGCGTGTCGAGTTCGACGAGCCGTGGGCGCGCGAGGGCGCTAAGCCGCCCGACCACGAGACCGTGCCGGCACCGGCACCCGCAGTGGCGGGAGCGACCGAACGCAGCGCTGCCTGACCGCGCAAGCCGCCCCCGCGCGCTCCTGAACAGCCGTCCCCGCGCTGCGCCACCATGGAGCGCCGATGCCGCTGACGCTCGTAACCGGTCCCGCCAACTCCGCCAAGGCTCAGGTTGTCCTCGAGCGCTACCGTGCGGCCCTGCCGGGCTCGCCGATTCTCGTCGTCCCGCGAGCTGCCGACGCCGAGCACTATCGCCGCGAGCTGGCCGAGTCCGGCGTCGTGCTCGGGGTCCGTGTCGAGCCGTTCGGCGGACTGATGCGCGAGATCGCAGCGCGGGGCGGGATCACCGAGCGGCCGCTCGGTGCGCACGCCCGCGCGGCGCTGATCGCGGCGGTCGTGGGAAGCGCGCGCCTCGGCGCGCTCGCCGACGCAGCCCGCTCGCCATCCTTTGCGACCTCGCTCGGGCACTTTGTCTCCGAGCTCGAGGCGCGACGGGTCGGACCGTCGCGCTTCACCGCTGCGATGCGCGCCTGGGCGGGTGAGCGCAGCCGCCGGCGCGCTTATGTCGATGATCTGGCGCTGCTCTACGCCGAGTACCGCCGCCGGCTCGAGCGGCTCGGCCGGCTCGACAGCGAGCTCCACGCGGTGCACGCGCTCGACGCTATCGCGCTCGACCCGGAGCTTTGGGGCGAAACGCCGGTCTTCTGCTACGGCTTTGACGATCTCGAACCGCTCCAGCTCGACGCGGTCGAGACGCTCGCCCACAGCGCAGGCGCCACGGTCGTCATCTCGCTGCCGGGCGAGCCGGGGCGCGTCGCGCTCGCCGGGCGAGCCGGGACGCTCGAGACGCTCCGTCCGGGCGCCGACGAGGTCGTCGAGCTCGATGCGCAGCCGACCTACTACGAGGATCCGGCGCTGCACCACCTCGAACGAGCACTATTCGAGCCCTCGGCGCCGGCGCCTGCAGATGGCGCTGTGCGGCTGCTCGAGGGCGGGGACGAGCGGGCCGAGGCCGAGCTCATAGCGCTCGAGATCCGGAAGCTCCTGGCCGACGGTTTTACAGCTCGCGACATCGCGGTCGTGACGCGCGCCGATGGCGCGATGGTCGAAGCGCTCGCCGACGTGCTGGGAGCGTTCTCCATCCCGGTCACCCGCGCCCGGCGCGACGGCCTCGGCGCGAGCACGATCGGCGGCGGACTGCTGGCTCTGCTTCGCTGCGTCGCGGCCGAGGGCGAGCCGGTCGATCTGGTGGCGTGGCTGCGCGTCCCCGGCGTCGTTGCGCGGGACGGTGCCGTCGAGGACTTCGAGGCACGGTTGCGCCGCGACGGAATCGGCACGCTGGCGGCTGCTCGCGAGCGCTGGGAGCGCCGGCACGGGAAGCTCGAACGGCTCACGGCGATCGAGCGGGCGGCTCGCAGCGGCGGCATGGCGCTGCTCGACGCGATCGAAGATGAGCTCGAGGCCCTGCTCGTCACGCCGTGGCAGCGGGCTGCAGCCCTGCTCGATCCGTGGGAGGCCGCGGCTGCCAGGGCCGCTCGGCGCTCGCTCGGCGAGCTCCGGGAGCTGGCTAGCTCGGAGCCCAGACTGCTCGGCGGTCTCGCGGGCGTGGCGCGCTCGCTGGAGCAGACGGCGGTCGAGCTCCCGGGCGCCGGTGACTCCGATGCAGTCGCGATCTGCGACGCGCTCTCGCTGCGCGCTCGACGGGTGCGCGCGCTCTTCATCGCGTCGCTGCAGGACGGAGTGTTTCCGGCGGCCGTCCGCGAGCCTCCGCTGCTCGGTGCCTCGGAGCGTGCCGAGCTCGCACAGTCAAGCGGCCTGGTGCTAGCGGGCCCGGTGGACCAGCTCGCCGCCGAGCGCTATCTCTTCTACGCGCTCTGCTCGCGCCCGACCGCGCGGCTGCATCTCAGCTGGCATGCGGCCGGTGACGCCGGCGAACCCGTTCTCGCCTCGCTGTTCGTGGCCGACCTCTGCGACTGCTTCGACGGGCGCCTACTCGACGAGCGGCGTACGCGCGCGTCGGGATCGCTCGCCTGGGAGAGCGCGGATCCGGTTCCCGGTGAGTTGCGCCGGCTCGCACAGCTGCTCAACGACCCGCGCCGAAAGGCCGTCCCGATTGCCCCGCTCACAGCGCCCGACCGTCTCGCGGCGCTACGCGCCCGTGCTGCGCACTCGGCGTCAGGGCTCGAGCGCTGGTCGCGCTGCCCCGTCTCCTGGCTTGTCCAGCATGGCCTGCGGGCAAAGGAGCTGGCGGCGGACTCGATCTGGATGGTTCGCGGGGGGGAGGCGCATCGGGTGCTCGCGACTGTCTTTGAAGGCCTCGGCGCAGCGAACGCCAGCACGCGACTCGACGTCGAGACACTGCCGCTCGCCGTCGCATTGCTCGACGACGCGCTCGAGCTGGGGGCCACGCCGCTGTCGCCGGTCGCTGCAATCGATGTTGCCGAACGGCGCCGGCTGCGCCTGGATCTCGAGCGCTACCTGTCGCTCGCCGCGGCCGGCTCTTCCCGCTACGAGCCGGCCGCGATCGAGCTCGCCTTCGGGCTCGAGGACGCCGAGTTGCCGGCGGTCGAGCTGGCGGCCGGCCTCACCTTGTGCGGGCGGATCGACCGCGTCGATGTCGATCCGATCGCACGGACCGCGATCGTCGTCGATTACAAGACGGGCCGAGACACGGCCGGCTGGCGGTCGTGGGAGGACGAGCACAAGCTGCAGCCGGCGCTCTACATGCGCGCAGCCGAGCAGCTGCTCGGCGTCGAAGCGGTCGGCGGCCTCTATCAGCCGCTCCGCGCGAGCGAGCTGCAGCCGCGCGGCGTGATCCGCGACGACATCGAGCCGCCGGCGCCCGAGCCGTCGTCGAGGGACCGCGTTGACGCAGGCGCACTGGCGGAGCTGATCGAGCAACGGCTCGCCGCCGCGCTCGTGATCGCCGCCGAGCTGGAGCGCGGAGCGCTCGAGCCCCGCCCGACCAGCTGCGTGAGCGACGGCGGCTGCCTGTTTCCCACGATCTGTCGCTGCGAGGGCGCTTGAGCTCGCCCCCGGCCCGCTTCAGCGACGAGCAACTGAGCGCGATCGTGCTCCGCGAGAGCGCCCTCGCGCTCGCGGCGAACGCCGGCAGCGGCAAGACGAGCGTCCTCGTCGAGCGCTTCGTGCGCTCCGTCATCGAGGATGGCGTTGCTCCGGCACGGATCCTCGCGATCACCTTCACCGAGCGCGCCGCCGCTGAGCTGCGTCGACGCGTCCGTGAGCGCCTGGTCGCCGAGGGGCGCCGCGACGGTGCGGGCGAGGCGGCCGCGTCGTTCATCTCGACCTTTCACGGCTTTGCCGGCCGGCTCCTGCGCTCGCATCCGCTGCTGGCGGGTCTCGTGCCCGGCTTCACGGTGCTCGATGACGGCGAGACGGCGGCGCTCCGCGAGCGGGCTTTTCAGCTCGCGCTCGCGAACTGGCTCCAGCGCGACGGGGCGCTGGATCTGGCCGCGACGTTCGGGACCGACTCACTGCAGAGCTCGATCGTCGGCGTCTACGAGGCACGACGCAGTCGCGGCGAGCTCGCTCCGCGCCTTCCCGAACCCACCGCGCGGGTTGAGCTCAGCGCGATCCGGCAGCGCTTCGCCGCGGCGCGCGACCGCGTCGCCGCGGAGCTTGGCGAGGCGGCGAGGACGGCCAGCATCGAGCAGTCGCTCGATCGACTCGAACGCTGTCGCGAGTTGCTTGAGAGCGGAGTACCCACAGCGCCGGCCGCGATAACCGGCGTGGCGCTCGTGCGCCGGGGGGCTGCGTTTGAGACCGCGACCGTGGAGGCCTACGAAGCTGCGCGGAGCGACTACGAAGAAGTCCTCGCCGACGAGCTGGCGATCGCTGCGGTGCCGCTGCTCGACCAGCTGCTGCGCGAGTTCGGCGAGCGATTTGCAGCGCTCAAGGCCGCGCGCGGCGGCGCCGATTTCGACGACCTCGAACTGCGCGCGGTCGCGCTGCTGCGCGACCAGGCTGATGTAGCGCGCTCCTGGCGCGAGCGCTTCGAGCGCGTGATGGTCGACGAGCTCCAGGACACAAACCCCCGCCAGATGGAGCTCCTCGCGCTACTCGACCGCGAGAACCTGTTCACGGTCGGTGACGCCTTCCAGTCGATCTACGCGTTCCGCCACGCCGACGTCGCGATCTTCCGCGACCGATTCGCGGCGCTCGAGGCGACGGGCAAAGCGCTCGTGCTGTCCGCGAACTACCGCTCGCGCGACTCTGTCCTCGATGCGGTCAACGCGGTCTTTGCCCCGCGCTTCAGCCCGAGCTTCGTGCCGCTGCGCGCCGGGCGTATCGATGCCGCGGGCGGAGCGCCGCTCGAGCTGCTGCTGAGTGACAGCGACGGCTGGCAGGAACACGAGGAGCTGCTCGGCCGGGAGCTTGCGCCGGCGCCGCTCTGGCGGCGCGCTGAAGCCCGCCTGCTGGCGGCGCGAATTGACGAGATCGTCCAAGCTGGCGAGGCGGATCCCTCTGAGATCGTCGTCCTGACGCGCGCCGCGAGCGCAGTCGACGTCTACGAGACCGCGATCCGCGACCGCGGCTACGCGACGCTGACGAGCGCAGGCGACGGCTTCTTCGAGCGTCCAGAGGTCTCCGACATAGCCGCCTACGTGCAGGCGCTCGCCAACCCGCTCGATGAGCTCGCGCTTTACGGGGTCCTCGCCTCGCCGCTGTGCGGCGCCGACTCTGACGCGCTCGTCGACCTGGCAAACGTGGCGCGGGGCTCTGACACGACCGTTTGGGCGGCACTGGACGGCGCCCGCGATCCGCGTCTGATCGACTTCTCGGGGCGCTTCGACGCGGCGCGCGCCGCGTCGCATCAGCAGTCACTCCATGCGGTTGTCGCCGCGGCGGTCCGCGACCACGGCTACGACCTCTACCTGGCCCAGCTTCCCTCGCCCGAGCGACGGATCGCCAACGTCCGCAAGCTGGCCCGCCTCGCGCGAGAGTTCGAGCATCGCGATGGCCGCGACCTGCGGCGCTTCGCCGACGCGCTCAGCGCCGGTCGACTTGGAGCCGTACGAGAGCCGGAGGCCCCGCCGCCCGTTGGCGATGCCGTCCGCCTGATGACGATCCATCGGGCGAAGGGACTCGAATTCCCGGTCGTCGTCCTCGCCGACCTCGGGCACCGTCCAAACTCCAACCAGGAGCGGCTCCTGACCGACGGCGCACGGGTCGGTCTGCGCCTGCCGAACATCGAGCGCACCTACCACGACACGCTCGATTTCGCGGAGCTGCGCGCCGAGCGCCGCGCAGCTGAGGCCGCCGAGGAGCAGCGGATCTACTACGTCGCGATGACCCGGGCTCGCGAGCGGCTGATCCTCAGCGGCGCTGCGCGCTTCGCGAGCTGGCCGGCCAACGAGACATGCGCGATCAGCTGGCTGGCACCGGCGCTCGTCCCCGATCTCGCCGACCGCCTGGAGGCCGACGGGCCGGCCGACGACGTTGTCCCGGGCGCCGACCGCCTGCCGGTGCGGCTGACGCTCTGCGACTCGACTCGCGCCGTGGCGCTGCTCGCCGGGCCCCGCCCGACCGCCGACGCCGAACCTGCGCGGCCGCTTGCCCTCGCGCCGCCGCCGCCGGGGCCGGCGCCTGTCAGTGAGCTGCGCCACTCCTACACGGCGCTCGCCGACTTCGAGCGCTGCGGCTACCGCTACTACCTGCAGCGCGTGCTGGCGCTGGCGGACATCGATCCGCCGCCGCCAGCCGCGGTCGGGATCGCTGCTGCGCCTCGCGGCATCCTCGTCCACGAGCTGCTCGAGCGACTCGATTTCGCGGACCCGCAGCCGCTCGATCCGGCGCGGGTTGTCGGCGATGCGGCCAATGCGGGAATCACTCTGGCGCCGGCCGAGGGCGCTGAGATCGTCGCGCTCGCCGACGCGTTTGCGAGCAGCCCGCTCTGCGCCAGGCTCGCAGGGGCGCGCGCGGTGCGCCATGAGGAGCCGTTCGCGTTCGCGCACGACGGCGAGCTGATCCGGGGAGTGATCGACGCCTGCGGCATCGAAGCTGACGGCAGGCTGCTGATCGTCGACTACAAGACCGACGCCCTCAGCCAAGGCGAGGACCTCGCGGCGCACATCGAGCGTGACTATGGCCTGCAGCGCCTCATCTACGCGTTGGCAGGCCTCTGCTCGGGCGCTGAACGCGTCGAGGTCGCTTACTGCTTTCTGCGAGCGCCGCTCGAGCCGGTCACGAGCACCTATCTCGCCGCGCGGCGCGAGCCGCTCGAGGCTGCGCTTCGCGAGCGGCTCGAGCCGCTGCGCGCCGGGCGCTTCGAGGTCACGCCGCTTCCCGGGCGCCAGCGCTGTGCGACCTGTCCCGGCCGCCTTCGCCTGTGCTCCTACGACGAATCGCTGACGCTCCGCGAGTTGCCCGCGGCCACGTCCGCGGCGCCGCTGCAGAGCAATCGCTGACGCTCAACGAGCGCGCCTGAATGGTCGCCCGGCCGCGCCTTCAGATCCGTGCGCGGCGGTGTTCGAAAACCCCCTCAAATGCTAGGATTTGCGCCCGCCTCAAGGTGCCCGTTTGCCCCGATCGGGGCCGCCGACGTCGGGACTTGCAGATGACCAGGACGAGCCAGCCACAGCAGGCCGATGGCCTCTACGACCCCCGCTACGAGCACGACGCCTGCGGCGTCGCCGTCGTCGCGCGCCTGAGCAACGAGCCTGGCAACGACGTCCTCCGCCTGGCGATCGAGGCGCTTGAGAACCTCGAACATCGCGGTGCCGCGGGCGCCGATCCGGAGACCGGTGACGGCGCCGGCATCCTGATCCAGATGCCCGACGCGTTCCTGCGCGCCGTCGTCGACTTCCAGCTACCGCAGGGCGGGCGCTACGGCGTCGGGATGTGCTTCCTGCCCAACGATCCCGTCGAGCGCTCCGAGCTGATGGCGATGCTCGAGCGTACCGTCGCAGACGAGGGCCAGATCGTTCTCGGCTGGCGCGAGGTGCCGGTCGACGAGCGCGCCGTCGGTGCGACGGCTCGTGCCTCGCGGCCGACGATCCTCCAGCTGTTCGTTGGCGCCGGGCCCAAGCACAGCGACGATCAGGACGCCTTTGAGCGCAAGCTGTACGTGATTCGCCGGGTCGCCGAGAGCTCCGCCGGCCCGGGCTTCTACATCTCGAGCCTCTCCTCGCGCACGCTCGTCTACAAGGGCATGCTGATCAGCTACCAGCTCGCGCGCTTCTACACCGACCTCGCAGACGAGCGGATGGCCTCGGCGATGGCGCTCGTCCATTCACGCTTCTCGACCAACACGTTTCCGAGCTGGGAGCTGGCGCATCCCTACCGGATGATCGCCCACAACGGCGAGATCAACACGCTGCAGGGCAACGTCAACTGGATGCGCGCTCGCGAGAGCACGCTGGCCTCCGAGCTGTTCGGCGAGGATCTCGAGAAGGTCCTGCCGGTGGTGCGCCCCGGTCAGTCGGACTCGGCGACGCTCGACAACGTCCTCGAGCTGCTGACGCTCGCCGGGCGTTCGCTGCCGCACGCGCTGATGATGATGATCCCCGAGGCCTATCGCGACCGCGACGGCGAGCTCGCGGCCGAGGTCGGCGGCTTCTACGCCTACCACTCCTGCTTGATGGAGCCGTGGGACGGCCCCGCCGCGGTGGCGTTCACAGACGGCCGTGTGATCGGCGCGACGCTCGATCGCAACGGCCTGCGCCCTGGTCGCTGGCTCCTGCGCAAGGACGGGCTCGTTGTGCTCGGCTCCGAGGCCGGTCTGCTGCCGACGCCGCCGGAGCAGATCGAGTGTCTCGGCCGCCTGCAGCCCGGGAAGCTCTTCCTGATCGACCTCGAGCAGGGCCGCATCGTCCCCGACGCGGAGATCAAGCACGAGATCGCCACGCAGCAGCCGTACGGCGCCTGGTACGACGCGAACACGGTCCGCTTCGAGCAACTGCCGCGCAGTGAGGCGGCGCCGCTGAACGAGCCGCTGCGCTCGCTCCAGCTCGCCTTCGGCTACAGCCGTGAGGACCTGAACAAGGTGCTCCCGGCGATGATCCTCGGCGGCGAGGAGCCGGTCGGCTCGATGGGCAACGACACCGCACTCGCCGTCCTTTCCGATGGCTCGCCGGCGCTCTTCAGCTACTTCAAGCAGCTCTTCGCACAGGTCACCAATCCACCGATCGATCCGATCCGCGAGAGCATCGTGATGAGCATCTCGGCCGGGCTCGGCGCCGAGCGCAACCTGCTCTCCGAGACTCCGGAGCATGCCCACCAGATGACGCTCGACCAGCCGATCCTGCGAAACCGCGAGCTCGAGGCGCTGCGCACGGTCTCCCACGACGTCTTCCACGCCCGCACCGTCGACATCACCTGGCCGGTGGCCGAGGGCGCTGACGCGATGGAGGCCGCGCTGCAGCGGGTCTGCGAGGAAGCGCAAGCCGCGATCGCCGAGAACATCAACATCCTCATCCTGTCCGACCGTGCCGTCGGGCGCGAGCGTGCTCCGATCCCGTCGCTGCTCGCCGTCGCGGCCGTGCACCACCACCTGGTCCGGGAAGGCACGCGGCTGCGCACCGGGCTCGTGATCGAGTCCGGCGAGCCACGGGAGGTCCACCACATTGCGACCCTGATCGGCTACGGCGCCAGCGTCGTCAACCCCTACGTGATGTTCGAGACGGTTGGCGAGCTCGTCGACGAGGGCTGGGTCAGCCATCCGCACGGCGGGCGGATCGACCGCGACGAGGCCGAGGATCTCGTGCGCAAATCGATCGGCAAGAGCCTGCTGAAGACGATCTCGAAGATGGGCATCTCAACCGTCCAGTCCTACTGCGGCGCGCAGATCTTTGAGGCCGTCGGTCTCAGTCGGACGGTGATCGAGCGCTACTTCACCGGCACGGCATCACGGATCGGCGGCGTCGGCCTCGGCGTGCTCGCGCGTGAGGCGCTGGCCCGTCACGCGCGCGCCTACCCGGTCGCCGTCGGGCTGAGCCCGCTCCCGGTCGGTGGCCGGTACGCGTGGCGGCGCGACGGCGAGCGCCACATGTGGAATCCGGACACGATCGCGCTGCTTCAGCAATCGGTCCGCCACGGCGGTGAGGAGAGCTACGCCGAGTACGCGCGCCTCGTCAATGAGGACGCGACGCGCCGTGCGACGCTGCGCGGCCTGCTCGAGATTCGCAGCGACCAGCGGCCGGTTCCGATCGAAGAGGTCGAGCCGTGGACCGAGATCGTCAAGCGCTTTGCAACCGGTGCGATGAGCCTCGGCTCCCTGTCGCGCGAAGCGCACGAGAACCTGGCGATTGCGATGAACGAGATCGGCGGCAAGTCGAACACTGGCGAGGGTGGCGAGGATCCCGAGCGCTTCACCGACAACCGCCGCTCGAAGATCAAGCAGGTCGCGTCGGGGCGCTTCGGCGTGACGATCGAATACCTCGTCAATGCCGACGAGCTCCAGATCAAGATGGCCCAGGGCGCAAAGCCTGGCGAAGGCGGCCAGCTTCCCGGGATCAAGGTCGACGAGTACATCGGCCGGATCCGCCATTCGACGCCCGGCGTCGGCCTGATATCGCCGCCGCCGCACCACGACATCTACTCGATCGAGGACCTCAAGCAGCTGATCTACGATCTGCGCTGCGCCAACGACAGCGCGCGGATCTCGGTCAAGCTCGTCGCCGAGGTCGGGGTAGGCACAGTCGCTGCGGGCGTCGCCAAGGCCAACGCCGACCACGTGCTGATCTCCGGCCACGACGGCGGCACCGGCGCCTCTCCGCTCTCGTCGATCTTCTCGAGTGGTATCCCGTGGGAGATCGGTCTTGCCGAGACGCAGCAGACGCTGCTGCGCAACGACCTGCGGTCACGAATCTACGTCCAGACCGACGGCCAGCTGAAGACCGGCCGTGACGTGGCGATCGCGGCGATGCTCGGAGCCGACGAGATGGGGTTCTCGACTGCGCCGCTGATCGCGACCGGCTGCATCATGATGCGCGCCTGCCACCTGAACACCTGCCCGGTCGGGATCGCGACGCAGGACCCCGAGCTGCGAAAGCGCTTCGCCGGGACGCCGGAGCACGTGATCAACTTCTTCCACTTCGTGGCCGAGGAGGTGCGCGAGATCCTCGCGAGCCTCGGGCTCCGCAGCATGGCCGATCTCGTCGGCCGCGCCGACCTCCTCGAGCCGTCGCGGGCGATCGAGCATTGGAAGGTGCGGGGCATCGACCTCACGGCGCTGCTTGCGGTGCCGCAGATGCCGCCGGGCACGCCACTGCGGCGGATCTGCGCTCAGGCGCCGGTGCTCGACGACGCGCTCGACTGGGGGCTGATCAAGGACGCCCATGAGGTGATCGAGCACGGCGGGCGTATCAGCCTCGCTCGACCGGTGCTCAACGTCAACCGCTGTGTCGGAGGATTGCTCTCGAGCGCGATCGCGAGGCGACACGGCGCGGCGGGGCTCGAGGAGGGCTCGATCAGCGTCCGCTTCCGGGGCTCGGCCGGACAGAGCTTTGGCGCCTGGCTCGCGCCCGGCGTCAGCTTCACGCTCGACGGCGAGGCCAACGACTACACCGGCAAGGGGTTGTCGGGCGGCACCGTGGTCGTCCGTCCGCCGGCGACGGCTGCCTACGTCGCTGAGAACAACGTGATCGTCGGCAACACCGTCCTCTACGGCGCGACCAGCGGTCAGGCGTTCTTCCGCGGGCTGGCCGGCGAGCGCTTCGCTGTCCGCAACTCCGGGGCCTGTGCCGTGGTCGAGGGCGTCGGCGATCACGGCTGTGAGTACATGACCGGCGGACGCGTCGTCGTGCTCGGGGCGACCGGTCGCAACTTCGCCGCCGGCATGAGCGGCGGCGTCGCCTACGTGCTCGATGAGATCGGCGACTTCGCGACGCGTCGCGCCAACACGGCGACGGTCGGATTCGAGCCGATCGACGAGGGTGACGAGATCGAGCTGCGTGAGCTGATCGACCAGCATCACGCGCGGACCGGCTCAGCTGTCGCCGAGCGGATCCTCGCCGACTGGGACGCGAGCATGCAGCATTTCGTCAAGGTGATGCCGAACGACTATCGCCGCGTCCTCAACGAGCAGGCGGCGCAGGCCGGCGTTCTCGTCGAGGCGCGCTAGTGGCCGCTCGCGGAACGTACAACCAGCCGCCCGAGACGGATCACTGATGGGAGAGCTTGGAGGCTTCATGCGGGTCGCTCGGGAGGGCGTCCCGGAGCGGGACCCTGCCGAGCGCGCGCACGATTACCGTGAGTTCACGCTCACGCGGCCGGTGGCTGAGCTGCGCGACCAGGGCGGGCGTTGCATGGACTGCGGTGTTCCGTTCTGTCACAGCGGCTGTCCGCTCGGCAACCTGATCCCCGACTGGAACGACCTCGTCTACCGTGATCGCTGGCAGCCGGCGATCGAGGCGCTCCATCGCACCAACAACTTCCCGGAGTTCACCGGCCGGCTGTGCCCCGCGCCGTGCGAGCCGGCCTGTGTGCTCGAGATCCGCGAGGGCGATGCGGTGACGATCAAGCAGATCGAGAACGCGATCATCGACCGCGCATTCGCCGAGGGCTGGGTGACGCCGCAACGGCCGGCCGTCGAGACCGGTCGCCGGATCGCGATCGTCGGCTCGGGCCCCGCCGGCCTCGCCGCAGCGCAGCAACTGCGCCGCGCCGGTCACTCGGTCGTCGTGTTCGAACGCGATGAGGCGCCCGGCGGGCTCGTGCGCTTCGGCGTACCGGACTTCAAGATCGAGAAGGCGCTCGTCGAGCGGCGCGTCGAGCAGCTCTTGGCCGAGGGGGTGGAGCTTCGCCTTGGTGTGGACGTCGGCGTGGACGTCGACGCAGCCGAGCTGCGCCTCGAGTTCGATGCGCTCGTGCTCGCGGTCGGCTCGCGGGTTCCCCGCGACCTCCACGTGCCCGGCCGCGAGCTCGAGGGGATCCACTTTGCGATGGACTACCTCTACGAGCGCAACCGCTGGGTTGCGGCGCAGTACGGTCCGGCGCCGGCGCTCGCCCCGCCGCCCGCGGCCGGCATCAGCGCAGCCGGCAAGCACGTCGTCGTGATCGGCGGCGGCGATACGGGAGCGGACTGCGTCGGCAACGCGGTGCGCGAGCGCGCCAGCTCGGTGACACAGCTCGAGATCGTGCCCGAGCCGCCGCAGCTTCGTCCGGACGAGGTCACTCCCTGGCCGCTGTGGCCGACGAAACTGCGCATTTCCTATGCGATGAAAGAGGCGCGCGAGACCGCTCACGGTGAGCTCGACTTCTCCGTCGTCACGACGCATTTCTCGGGCGCCGGCAGCGTGGCCTCGATGCACATCGCGGACGCTGGGCGCGAGCCACCGTTCGCGACCGTCGCAGGCACCGAGCGCGAGCTGCAGGCCGATCTCGTGCTGCTCGCGATGGGATTCCTGCACCCCGAGCATGCGATCCCCGAGCAGCTGGGCCTTGAGCTCGATGCGCGTGGCAACGTGCATGCCCCTGCCTACGCTGCGTCGCTGGACGGCGTCTTCGCCTGTGGCGACGCGCGGCGTGGACAATCGTTGATCGTCTGGGCGATCAACGAGGGTCGTCAGTGTGCGCGGGCAGTCCAGCGCCATCTCGCCGCGCTGCCGGTCTAGGTATGCGCCACACTTCCGCAACAAGTGGCGCGCGGCTGCGTTGCAACAATGAACGCGGTCGTTGAGTTCGCCGCGTCTAGGCCTCACACTGGCACGCTCGGAAGGAGCCGTTTCATGCGTCTAACCCGCACGCCGCTCGCTGTCGTCATAGCCCTCTCGCTTGCCGCCGGAACGGCGCTCGGCTCCACGACCCATGGCAGCCCCCTCGCGCATACCAGCGCGGCCGGCAGGCTCGTCGGGATCGGCGATGAGAACTCGCTGATGTTCGCCAACCCGGCTTACCAGAGGCTCGGCGTCAAGATCGCGCGTTACTTCACGGCCTACGACGTCGCCTCGGGTAGCGATCCGACCGCTCTCGCCTACTTGCAGGCGTGGCTCACGGCCGCCCAGGCCGCGGGCGTCCAGCCGCTGATCGCCTTCTACCACAACAACGCGACTCCGAAGAAGATGCCCAGCGTCTCCACCTACACGACCGACATGAAGGATTTCGTTGCGATGTTCCCCCAGGTGAAGGTCCTGACACCGTGGAACGAGGAGAACCGGGGCAACGTGCGCGCGCGGAACGACAACTACGACAGCCCGACGCCGAAGCAGTCAGCCCAGTACTACCTCGCGCTCAAGAAGGTCTGCCCGCAGTGCACGATCGTCGGCCTCGACGTGCTCGACTCGACCTCCCCCGCGGCGACGATCGCCTACATCAACCAGTTCAAGCGCGACGTCACCAAGAAGCACATGCCACAGATCTGGGGACTGCACAACTACAGCGAGACCAATCGCTTCGAGGACAGCGGCACGCGGGCCATGCTCGCCGACGTCCCCGGGCAGGTCTGGCTGACCGAAACGGGCGGTCTGGCCGAATTCAAGCCGAGCTTCAAGTTCAATCTGAAGCGACAGGAGAAGGCGACGAAGTACATGTTCTCGCTCGCCGACTCAAACTCGCGGATCAGGCGCCTCTACATCTACAGCTGGTACGGCGCGGCCGGCAAGAACGGCGGCTTCGATGCCGGTCTGGCCAACGCCGCCGGCAAGCCGCGGGCCGCCTATTGCGTTGTCTTCGAACACCTTCGCGGGAAGAAGAGCTGCCCGTACAAGCCGGTCAAGAATTGACCCGCGGCGCGGTGGAAAGGCCCCACGGTGCCGTCCACCGGGGCGCCTAACCTTCGCACTGTTCCAGTCAAGCCGCCGGGAGTCCGGGCATGCCGCTGTGCTTCATCGAGCCGCACGATGCGATTCGCGTGATCGCCGAGTCGGTCGGCCGTGAGGCTCGCCGACAGCTTGTCGGCGAGGTCTACCACGCGTGGGTCGATGAGATCCCCGAGCGCGAGCTGGTAACGCATTACACGCGGGCTGTGTCGGAGCTGGATGACGAGGACCTCTCGATGCTGGCCGCCTGGCACGCTTCGCTCGAGACCGTCGGCCAGCCGATCGCCAACACCGACTTTCTCGTATCGATCTATCCATCGCTCGGGGAGCACCGCCGCGAAGCCCTCAAGGTCGCGGCTGGCCTCGGGAGCGAGGAGGCATTCGATGCCGGCCGCGCCGAGGAGCACGCGCTCGAGGAGATCCTGCCACGCCTCTCACGCATGCGCGCCGGCGAACTGGCGAACGAATGCGTCGAGCTCTACATGTGGGATCGTCTCGGCAGCCCGAACTGACGCGCCGCTAGCTGGCGGCCGTTTCACTGAGGTAAGCCCCGCCGCCGTGGAGCCCGTCGTGGTGCCAGACCAGGAACGCGACGCCGGCTGCGACTCCGTCCTGTGCCAGCTCGCCCGCGGCGACCGTCTCACCGCCGACGCGGAGCGCGCGTGCGCGCTCGCGCGTCTCGGCGTCCTCTCCTTCCCAGAGCTCGAGTCCCGCGCGCAGTAGCTGACCGTCGGCACGATACGTGCTGGAAAGCAGCGGTTCCACGAGCGGGCTCGCTTCGAGCGGCGCTCCACGGGCCACGAAGGCCGCGACCGGCTCGTCGTGCCCCGGATTGCCCGAGGTCCGCTCTGCGAGCAGCGCGACGGCGAGGCTTTCGCCGAAGCAGATCCAGATGCTGCGCCGCCGCGCGAGCCCGCCAAGTCCGTGCTCGCCGAGCCACACGCAACCGAAACCGTCGAGTTCGCGGTCGTCCGCCGCCTTGCCGCGCGCTCGGCACAGCCAGGCGGTTCGCCGGTGCTCGGGAAACGCGATCGCCGGCCCCAGCGGCTCGAGTAGTGTCTCGCCGCTGCTGGGGAGGGCGATCTCGAAGCGCTCGCCCGCACGCACGACCTCGACCGGCCCGCACGTGCTTGCCCCGCTCGAGCTCAGGAGGAGAGCGCTCTCGCCGCTGCGACCGAAGCAGTGCAGCCCCGCGTCCGGATCGCTGAAGCTGAAGCTCAGCTGCTCGCTCATGCAGGCAGCGTAATGCCACGCCGCCTGCCCGCAGCGGGCGGGGGACTAGAATCGAGGCATGCCAACCGTGGAAGATGTCGAAGAGGCGCTCGCCAACGTGATCGATCCCGAGCTCGGACTCGACTTCGTCGAGCTCGGCTTGATCTACGGGATCGACGTCGATGGCTCGAACGTTCATGTGACGTTCACGCTGACCTCGCCAGGCTGCCCGATCGGACCACAGGTGAGCGAGCAGATCGAGGAGTTCGTGTCAGAGCTCGATGGCGTCGAGTCGGTCGACTCGGCGATGGTGTTCACGCCGCCGTGGACGCCGGAGCTCATGAGCGAAGACGCGAAGTTCGCGCTCGGTTACTGACCGTCGCCCGCGGAATGTCAGAGCCTGCCCAGGATCTGACGGCCAACGGCCCGCTGCTGACGCTGCGCTACCCGCGCGCTGCCGACGCCCCGCGCCTGTTCGAGCTGGCGAGCGATCCGGAGGTCACGCAGCCGTTCTCCTGGGGGCCTTACGAGAAGCAGTCCGAGGCCGCCGAGTGGATCGCGTCGCTGTCGCGCAACCGGCTTGACGGCCTCGCGCTCGAGTTCGCGATCGCCGACCCCGCCGACCGCCCGATCGGGATCATCTCGCTGCTCGAGGTCTCGCTGCGCGACCGGCGCGGCGTGATCGGCATCTGGCTGGGCCGTGAGTTCTGGGGCTCGGGAGTCGGAGATGAGGCGGAGGCGCTGCTCGCCAGGATTGCCTTCGAGCCGCTGCGCATGGAGCGGCTCGGGGCCTGGGTCGATGTCGAGAACCACCGCTCCCAGCGCGCGTTCGAGCGCCTCGGTTTCACCAACGAGGGCGTCCTGCGCTCCTTCCAGCGCCACTACGACAGGCCCCACGACCTCGTCTCCTATTCGCTGCTGCGCGCGGAGTGGGTGGGCTCGGCGATGGCCGCCGTCGCGGTCGAGCTGATGGGGGAGGCTCCGGCTGCGTTCGTCTGCGGCCCGCGCTCGGCGGGGTAGCGGTCGGTGCAGGCCGCTCCGTAGTCTCAGGCGATGTTTGCAGCGGTCGCGCTCACGCAACACCGGCCGTGCCCCAAGCCGTCGATCGCGGTGGCGCCACGCGAGCCGTACGTGACGCGCGGTCCCACGGAGGTCGTCGTCGGGCTCTACGTGCAAGGCGGCCCGTTTATCCCGGACTGTCGCCAGGAGCCGCAGGGACCCGACGGCGGGACCGTGACGCTGCGCTCGCGAGGCGGCACAATCGTTGCCAGCCAGACCGTGCGCGGTGCCGGCAAGCTGTTCGTGCTGCACGTCGCACCGGGCACCTACACACTGGGCGCTCAGCGCGGCGACGGTATCCGCCTGCGCTCCGCGTCGGTCACCGTGCGCGAAGGGCACACGGTGCGCCAGGACCTGTTTGAGGACGTTCCGTAGCCGATACGGTTATCGCCGCCTAATTCGCCGCCTTACAATCGGGGAGTGAGCGCGGCCACCGACACTCCCGCCAAGCCCCTCGGAATCGAGCGCGTGGTGCTGGCTTCGCCGCGCGGCTACTGCGCCGGCGTCGATCGCGCCGTGCAGACGGTCGAGCTGGCGCTCGAGCGCCACGGCGCGCCGGTGTACGTCCGCAAGGAGATCGTCCACAACAAGCACGTCGTCGAGCAGCTGCGGCGGCGCGGCGCGATCTTCGTCGAGGAGGAGACCGAGGTGCCGGCCGGCTCGGTGACGGTATTCTCGGCCCATGGCGTCGCACCCAGCGTGCGTGCCAACGCTGAGGCGCGCTCGCTGCGGACGATCGACGCGACCTGCCCGCTCGTGACGAAGGTACACGTCGAGGCGCGCCGCTTCGTCGCCGACGGCTACACCGTCATCCTGATCGGCCATGACGGGCACGAGGAGGTCGAGGGGACGATGGGGGAGGCGCCCGAGCACATCATTCTCGTGCAGAGCGAGGAGGACGTCGACTCGCTCGTGGTCCCGGATCCCGAGCGAGTCGCCTACACCACGCAGACGACGCTCGCGGTCGAGGAGACGCGCACGATCATCGAGCGGCTGCGCGAGCGCTTCCCGGCGATTGTCGGACCGCGGACCGACGACATCTGTTACGCCACCACGAACCGCCAGGCGGCGGTCCGTCAGCTCGCGCAGCAGTGCGAGCTGGTGCTCGTTGTCGGCTCGCGCAACTCGTCCAACTCGCAGCGCCTAGTCGAGGTGGCACGCGACAGCGGCGCCCGGTCGCACCTGATCGACAACGCGCGCGAAGTCGAGGAGGGCTGGCTGGAGGGGGTGCGCACGCTCGGCATCTCGTCCGGTGCCAGCGCCCCGGAGGAGCTCGTGCAGGAGCTCGTGGAGCGCTTCGCGCAGGACGGCGTGACCGACGTGTCCGAGCTCGAGTTCACGCGCGAGGACGTGCGCTTCATGCTGCCGAAGGCGATCCGTCCGGGCGCTCGCGCGCCGCAGGAGTAGACGCTGCCGCGGACGCTGATCGTCTCCGACCTACACGTCGGAGACCGCTCCGGGGCCGACGTGGTCCGCCGGAGCGGCGCAGCCGACGCGCTGTTCGCTGCGCTTGACGGCATCGATCGACTGGTGCTCCTCGGCGACGTGCTGGAGCTTCGCAACCAGCCCGTGGCGGAGGCACTCGCGGCCTCAGAGCCGTTCTTCGGCGCGCTCGGCGACGCACT
The DNA here is from genome assembly GCA_003132505.1 of Solirubrobacterales bacterium. GTDB lineage: Bacteria > Actinomycetota > Thermoleophilia > Solirubrobacterales > Solirubrobacteraceae > Palsa-513. The sequence goes on along the minus strand of PKXY01000017.1, from coordinate 11,903 downwards.
CGGCGGTCGCGAGCTTGTGATCGTGCCCGGCAACCACGACCACGCCCTGGTCGCTCGCTGGCACGCACGACGCAGCGGCCCGCTTGGCCTCGAGCAGCGGATGGCGCCAAAGAAGGCGTCCGATCTGGCTGCGGCGCTAGCCTCGCAGCTCGGCCGTGGGGCCAAGGTGGAGTTCGCTTATCCCGGCCTCTGGCTGCGCGAGGACGTCTACGCGACGCACGGCAACTATCTCGACGTCCATACGACGATGCCGACCTTCGAGCGGATCGCGATCGCGACGAGCGGGCGGATCGCGCTCGGCGGCCCGAGACGGTGGAACGACGTCCACTCCGCCGAGGACTACGAAGCGCTGCTCTCCCCTGTGTACGCCTGGATGCAGGCAGCCGCCCAGACAGGGCGAACCGGCGCCGGGCCGGGCGGCGGCGCTGCGATCGACGTCTGGCGCATGCTGAGCGCGCCCCGCCTTGCCGGCCTTCGCAGCTACGCGCTGGCCGCCGGCTTCCCAATCGCCGTCGGCACCCTCAACACGGCCGGCCTCGGGCCGCTGCGCAGCGAGGTCTCAGTGGAGGAGTTGCGACGAGCCGGCCTGCGAGCGATGAGCGAGGTGGTCGAGCGCTTGCGCATCCGCGCCCGCCACGTGGTGTTCGGGCACACGCATCGGGCCGGCGTCCTCGACGGTGACGTGGCGGCGGAATGGCTGACGCCGAACGGCGTCCAGCTCCACAACCCCGGCTCCTGGGTCTACAGCCGCACGTTCGTTGCCTCCGGCGGCAAAAGCAGTCCGTACTGGCCGGGCGGCGCCGTGCTGCTCGACGACGGAGCCCCGCCGCAGCTCCTCCGCCTCCTGGCCGATCATCCCGCCGGCGAACTCAGCGCCGCACGTACCCGCAGCTGACGATCATCCCTCCGGCCGATCCTGCGGTCCGCCGATGAGCCGGTGCAGCGTCACCCTGCCTGCTCGGCCGCGAGCCCGGGCGTGAAGCAGACCGCGTCGCAGCGCACGGCCGCGCTCAGCTCGAGCGCCAGCTCGCCGTGAACGTGATGGTCGTGCTCGATCAGCAGCACGGCGCCCGGGTGCGCGACATCGCGCTCACTCCCGTTTACCTCGATGACCCCCGGTTCCCGCCCCGCGCGGGGCGCGAGTACAGCCCAGACGGCGCCGGCCTCGTAAGGCCCCGACCAAGGCGGCTCGAGACGATCGTCGCTCGGAACGACGAGCAACGCGTCGGGAGCATCCTCCGCCCGCAGCGGCGCCAGCGGCTCCCTGTGCACGCCGAGCAGCTCCTGGATCGCAAGCTCGGTCTCGAGGTATCCGCCCTCGCCGTGGCAGTACTCGGCAAGCGTGCCCTCTGCCGTCCAGAGGTAGCGCGCGGGCCAGCCGATGTTCTCGTACTCCTGCCACAGCGCGAAGTTGCTGTCGAGCACGATCGGATGCGCGATCTCGAGGCGCTCGACCGCCTCACGGGTGGCCTGCTCGCTGGCCGACGCGCGGAAGCCCGGGCAGTGCGCACCGATCACGACCAGCCCGTCAGCGGCGTAGCGCTCGTGCCAGGCCTTGACGTAGGGAAGGCTGCGCAGCGAGTTTGCCCGGCAGAAGTCCCAGAACTCGATCAGCACCGGCTGCCCGCGCAACTCGTGCATCGCGAGCGGCGGCGAGTTGACCCAGGCCGCGCCGGCCGGGAGCGGCGGCGCGGCGATCGTGTCGATCGGGGGGCGCATGGTGAGCGACGCTAGCAGCCGCCACAGGCAACCGGTACGCCGATTCCCAGATCGGCGTGCGAACCTACCTGCGGTGCGAAGCTTCGCCAGCGACAACCATTCCGGCGTCCCCGCGGAGGTGCTGGCCGCGATCGCCGAGGCGAACGTCGACCACGCCATCGCCTACGGCGAGGATCCCTGGACAGCGCGGGCCGAGCAGTGCTTCCGCGATCAGCTGGGCGAGCAGGCGCGCGCGTTTCTCGTCTTCAACGGCACGGCGGCGAATGTGCTCGCGCTGCGCGCGGCCTGCCGCGAATGGGAGGGTGTGATCTGTAGCGAGACCGCGCATCTGAACACGAGCGAGGGAGGCGCGCCCGAGCGAATCGCCGGCGTCAAGCTGCGCACCGTGCCGACGCCGGACGGCAAGCTCAGGCCCGAGCAGATCGATCCGCTGCTGCTCGGTATCGGCGATGAGCACTCCGCTCAGATGCGACTCGTCTCGGTCACGCAAGCGACTGAGCTCGGGACGCTCTACTCAGTCGCGGAGCTGCAGGCCCTCACCGACCATGCGCACGAGCTTGGTCTGCTGGTCCATCTGGACGGCGCGCGCCTCGGCAACGCGGCCGCAGCGCTCGGTCTGCCGCTGCGCGCGCTCACCACCGACGCCGGCATCGACCTCGTGTCCTTCGGCGGGACCAAGCTCGGCCTGCTAGGAGCCGAGGCGGTGGTGCTCCTGCGTCCCGATCTGGCTCCGGACTTCCGCTTCCTGCGCATGCAGGGTGGACAGCTCGCTTCGAAGAGCCGGTTTCTTGCGGCGCAGTTCATCGCGCTGTTCGAGGGAGATCTGTGGCTCGCGCTTGCGAGTCACGCCAACGCGATGGCGGCACGTCTCGCGGACGGGGTTCGCGCATTGCCCGCGCTCGAGATTACGCAGGCGGTCGAATCGAACGCGGTGTTCGCGCGGCTGCCGCAGGCGGCGATCGCGCCGCTCCAGGCGCAGTGGCCCTTCTATGTCTGGCACGAGCCTAGCGACGAGGTTCGGTGGGTCTGTTCGTGGGATACGACGCCCGACGAGGTCGACGCGTTAGTCGCAGCGATCTCCGCCCAGTGCTCGAGGGCCTGATAAGAACAAGCGATGGCCAACCGCTTCGACGCGATCGTCCGCTGCAGCAAAGGCCACCTTTTCACGACGATCTGGGTACCGCTCGCCTCGTTCAAGGCGGTGCGGCTCGGCTCGCGGCGCTACCAGCGCTGTCCGGTCGGACGCCACTGGTCGATGGTCAGGCAGGTGAACCCCGACGACCTCGATCCCCAGCAGCGCGAGGCCGCCGCCGCGGTGCACGACACCCGTATTCCCTAACCTGCCACGCAACGCTCCGGCAGCAATGCCAGGCGAGCACGCCGGCGGCAGGCGGCGACGGCCGCTGAGTGGGCCGGGACCGGGGTTCTGCTCCTTTCGACGCGAGAGCAGGCAAGTGGCGGCGTGTCCGTGGCGCGGCTGCTTTCGCCGGCAAAGCTAGCGTCTCGATCGGCGCGGCCCAGAGTGCTGCAGCTGGTCCAAGGGCGGCAGCGGAGTTGTCGGTGCTTATGTTGGTTTCCCGTAGGAACGGCCGGCCGCTCGAGGCGCCTGTTGGGGGGTGGTGGGCCTACTGATTCACGGGTGGGGTGGGGTATGCCGATGTTGATGGCATGTCAACGCGCAACCGGCGGGGCGGTCTGGTTGCGAAGCTGACGCTCGTTGATCTTTCCGCGCCTGCTGCGCTCTTGGCGGTCGCGGCGATGGTTTTTGGGTCGTGGCTGATTGCGTATTACCTCGGTGGTGGGACTAACGTCGCGCCGCACTGGTTCTATCTGCCGATCTTCCTGGCTGGCTTGCGTTTCGGGCTGGTTGGGGCGTTAGTAACCGGGATCGGCTCAATGTTCGTCGCGGGGCCGCTGTTGCCGGCCGATGTCGCGACGCATTCACCGCAGCTGTTGAGCGATTGGGCGAGCCGCGGCATCTTCTTCGTGCTGATCGGGTTGTTCGTGACCGCGCTGTTTAACTGGTTGAAGCGCCTAGCTGAGCGTGAGAAGGGCCTCGCGTCAGAGGTCACCGAGGCCTACGAGCGAGTGGTCGAGGCGTCGAACTTGAAATCGGCGTTCTTGGCGAACATCAGCCACGAGATCCGCACGCCGATGAACGGTGTGATCGGCATGACCGAGCTGCTCCTGAGCAGCGAGCTGAGCGACGATCAGCGCGAGTGCGCTGAGCAGCTCGCGCGCTCGGGCGAGCTGATGATGGCGGTACTCGGTGACGTTCTCGATATCTCAAAGCTCGAGGCCGGACTCGTCACGGTTGAGAACCTCGACTTCGACCTCCATGCGACGATCCAGCACGCCTGTGCTCTGCCGGGTTTGGGAGCCCGTGAGAAAGGGCTCCGCTTCGAAGTGCGGATCGACGACGCGGTTCCGCGAGCGGTGCACGGCGACGGCCTACGACTAACCCAGATCCTCTTGAACCTCCTCACCAACGCGGTCAAGTTCACCGAAGCCGGCTCGGTCACCCTCCACGTCAGCGCAACACCCGGGCCAGAGCAGGCTGCGCTGATTCGAATCGCACTCACCGACAGCGGCATCGGCATCGACCCCGCGCACATCGAGCACGTATTCGAGCCGTTCAGGCAAGCCGACGTGTCCACGACACGCCTCTACGGCGGTAGCGGATTGGGGCTGACGATTACCCGCGAGCTAGTTGAGCTGATGGGTGGAACGATCCGCGCCGAGAGCCAACCCGGAAGCGGCAGCACCTTCACGATCGAGCTGGAACTCGCCGTAGTCGATACCGCCGGCAGCCTCGCGTCAACGACCGACGGCACCGCGGCCTGCGTGCCCGCTTGGCAAGGCTCTCCGCTCGTACTCGTCGTCGAGGACAGCCCGGTCAACCAGATTGTCGCCGTGCGGGCGCTCGAGCGCTGCGGCTGTCGCACCGAGCTCGCCGCAGACGGACGCGAGGCGCTCCAGGCACTCACGCGCAACCACTACGACGCCGTGCTAATGGACTGCCAAATGCCCGGCCTTGACGGCTACGCTGCGACCACCGAATTGCGCCGTCGCGAAACGGACGGTCGCCACACACTCGTGATCGCGATGACCGCCCACGCCATGGACGGCGACCGCGAGCGCTGCCTGCAAGCAGGAATGGACGACTACATCAGCAAACCCATGAAACAAGCAGTACTCGCCGCAACACTCAGGCGCTGGCTGCCACGACCTCAAGAAACCCCCGGCACGCCCCTCCCCGCACACAGCGCACCACGCCCGCCAGATCCCGTGACCCCCGCAAGGTAACGAACAAGGGCGAAGATCACGCGCGCTGCGCCACCGCCCGACAACGCTCGCCTCGTAGCCGCATCGCGCGGTATCCGATCACGTAGCGGCCGCAGTGACGCCCTTCCGTCCAAGGCTACGCGGTTGGGTAGATCTCTGAAGGTACTTGCTCGGGCTTGGGCGGACTCTCGGTGCGGCGACGGTCGCTGAGGGGGGACCCGGGTGCTGCTCCTTTAACGCGATAGCCGTCACGAGGAGGGGTGCTAGTCCCGCAGCTCCTTTCGCCGGCGAAAGCTAGCGTCTCGATTGGCGCGGCCCAGAGTCCTGCAACTCGTCCAAAGCGAGCGTCTGAAGCGAGCGATGCGGGCGCTCGCGATTCGCGGGGGGCACAGCCGGACCGTCGGGGATGTGACTGCGGGGCTGATGCGGTCCGCCTAGCTGTCCTGTAGGTAAAGCGCCCTTGACATCTTGGTTGTGTCAAGGTACCTTTACGTGATGAGGAATCGGGTTCGGGAGCAGCGGGTCGAGCGGGGCATGTCTCAGGTTGAGTTCGCCGCGTTGCTTGGTGTCTCGCGCCAGACGGTGATCTCGATCGAGAGCGGTCGTTACTCACCGTCCTTGCCTCTCGCGTTTCGGATCGCACGAGTGTTTGTCATGCCGGTCGAGGAGCTGTTCGACCCGGAAGAGGAGGTACCCCGATGACTGCCAGGAAGCACCGCCGTTTGTGGACGCCTGCGATTGCAGTCGTTGCCGGTAGCGTGATCGCGCTCTCCGTTGGCATCAGCCAGAGCTGGCTCTCGGCGCTAATTTCCGAAGTGATCGCGCTCGCTTGGGCGGTCAACCTGTACGTGATCGGCGGGCGCGACAGCGACATCGGAGCCGTCGTCGGTAGCGAAGGAGATGAACGCCAGGAGTTCGTCAAGCTTCGNNGCGACCAAGAACCCAATCTGGCCGTTTCAGGCCGGCGCTGTCCTGATCGGTATCGCCTACTTCTACGGACTCTGGTTCTACGGCACGGCCCGCGAAGAAGCCAACGCCGCAGCCAATGAGCCCGAGGACCAGCGAGATGGCTTCTGAGTCTCGGCGCCCCCGTCGCGCTTGTTGCTCTCACGAGCTTGCTCGGTGCAGGGCGACGCCGGCCAACATCGCAACCCTGAAGGAGAAGCCATGAGGAGCAGCAGGCATCAATCGTCGGTGACCCGAACGAAAGCTTGGCTGAGGGCGAGAGCGGTCGCGGTCGCCTGCTGTGTCGTGGCCGTGGCGGCTGTCATCGGCGGCTGCGGGGGCGGCGGTCGCACAACGTCACGGAGCACGCGCACCGGCGCTGGTCTGGCCGCTGAGCCGGCGGCCCGCATCCTCGCCGCGGCCGAGGCGGCCATCGATCAGGTTCACAGCTTCCACCTGCAGGCGACGGCAGTCATTCCGGGCACAACCGTCTCGGAGTCCACCTATCTTCAGCTCCCCGGAGCAGCCACGCTAACCGAGCAGAACGGTTCGGACACACTCGACCTACGCGCGATCGCAGACACGATCTACTTCCGCGGAAACCGCGCCTACTACGCGTCCACCGGAGTGACGGGCGCTGAGCTCGCCAGACTGCCCGGACGTTGGGTGAGCGCGACGCCCGCGCAGCTGCCGACCGCCGACGGCCTGCTCGCGCTCACCCACCCAGCAACCCTCGGGCTCTGCCTGCTGGGCCAGCACCTGGGCACACTCTCGGTCGGGGGCACCTCGTCAGTCGACGGGCGTCCCGCTGTGGTGCTCCTTGACGCCGGCAATCTTCCCGGCAGCGCCCCCGGGCGCATATACATCGCGGCGACCGGCCCGCCTCTACCACTGCGCCTCACGCGCACCGGCCCCGCACGCCCCGGCGGGACCTCAAACGCAGTCTGCGATCAGCCGGCAAGCCAAGTGGTTTCGTCCAGCAACGAGTCCATCACCGACGTCAACACACCGCTGACGATCACTGCGCCGACCGGTGCCGTGAGCCTATCGAGCGTGACGCAGACCGCGCACAAGGGCACAGGCATCGTCGCCGTCGCTGTGCAGACGGCTCACACAAAGCTCGGCACGGTCAGCTACCGCAGCTATGGGAGTGGCCCGCCTCTGGTCCTGATCATGGGCTACGGCGGGACCATGGAGTCGTGGGATCCGCGCTTCGTCGACGCTCTCGCGAAGCATTACCGGGTCGTGATCTTTGACAACGCCGGCGTCGGCGATACACACGCGCTGGCGTCACCGCTCACGATCGACGCGATGGCCGATCAGACCAGTGCGCTAATCGACTCGCTCCACCTCGGCAAGCCAGACGTGCTCGGCTGGTCCATGGGAGGAATGATCGCCCAAGCACTCGCCGTAAAGCACCCCACGCAGGTTCAACGGCTCGTGCTCAGCGCGACGTTCCCAGGAACCGGAACCGTCGTGCAACCGACGCAGGCCGCGATCAACGCGCTCTCGAGCACCAACCCCAAAACGGTGGCAGCCGCCCTGTTCCCCGCCAACCAAGCCGCGGCAGCCGCGGCGTTCGGCGCGGCGATCGCCGGATACCCAAGCGCCGCCGCACCATCGGCCGGCGTCATCACGGCGCAGGCGAGCGCGATAAAGCAATGGTGGGACGACGCCGACCCAGCAGCCGCGCGAACCGCCAAGATCACTGCGCCGACGCTCGTCGCGGCCGGCACCCTCGACCGGCTCGACCCCGTCATCAACAGCCACGCGCTCGCAAAACTGATCCACGGAGCAAAGCTCGTGCTCTACCCCGACGCCGGACACGCGTTCCTGTTCCAAGACGAAACGGCCTTCATACCGGTAATCGAGTCGTTCCTCCGCTGACCGTCGACCGCTCATCGTCGGAGAGCCCGGCCGACGTCGCCACCGACTACCACCCCGACCCGATCGATGCGAGATCGCTGGCCGCAGCGGCTCCTCCCTTGGACGATTTCCGATACTCAGCCGAGTCGCGGACATCGCTCCCGCTCGGCTTGCGAAAGCGGGCGCGCCGCAGCTCACTCGCCAAAGTATTTCTTGTCGTCCAACTCAGGAGCGTGACCGCTGTCTGCGCACGCTCCCGCAACGCTTTGGGAGCGAGCGCCCATCAAGCGCCTACACAGAAAACGCGACGCCCTCCGTCCGGGCTGCGGGCGTCCGCGGCGCGACGCTCGTTAGGTCTCGTTGACGCGCTCGTATGTGAGGGAGATGAGGCCGTCACCGATGGTCCGGGTGTCGCGGAGTCGCATGCACTTCTTGTCGCTGGTTTCGCCGAAGAGGCGCTCGCCAGCTCCGAGCAGGACCGGGTAGACGATGAGTCGCAGCTCATCGAGGAGGTCGTGCTCGATCAGCGTGCTCACGAGTTGGCGGCTGGCGGCGACGACAATCTCGCCGTCCAGCTCGTTCTTGAGCGTCGAGACCTCCGTTACGGCGTCGCCGCCCAGGACCGTCGTGTTGTTCCAGTCAGGGTCGGCGAGCGTTGACGACACGACGTACTTCGGCAGGCCGTTCAATCTGTCCGCCCACGGGCCGGTCCGGGATGGCCAGCGGGCTGCCAGGAACTCGTAGCTGCGGCGACCCAACAGCAGGGCCGCGGCGCCGAGCGCCTCGTCGAGCCCGACCTTGGCCCACGCTTCGCGGTCTTTGTCGCTGATCTGGTTGAACCAGCCGCCGTGCTTGAAGCCCTCTTCCCCAGTCGGGTCCTGGACGACTCCGTCGAGCGAGACGTTCTCGCTGACCACGATCTTCCCCATCACGACTCTCCTTTCAGCTGGTTGTGATGCCAGGGCGCGGGGGCAGGCTCATCGATGAGCGTGCCCCCGCTTCCGTGGCGTTGCTCATGCGGCGACGAGCTCTACCGGTACGAGCGCGGCGTTCTGGCGCTCGAGCTGCTTGGCCGCGCCCATACGCCAGCTCTCGGCCTGCGTCTGGGAGAAAGGATCGGGGAAGATCTCCTCGTCCTCGTTCTCCACGCCGTCGAAGATGGCTTGGGCGACCGACTCTGGTGGGGTCTTCGGGATCGGGAGGTCGCGGATCATGTCGGTGTCGATCGGACCGGGCAGGACGGCATGCACCTTCACGCCGCGTCCGGCGAGGAGCGCGCGCAGCGACTGGGTCACCGAGAACGCCGCCGCCTTCGAGGCCGAATAGGCCGGAAGGATCGGGACCGCGGCGAACGCCCCGATCGAGACGACGTTGACGATCCGTCCCGTGCTTTCGGTCAGCGCCGGCAGCAGCGCCTGGGTCACCATCAACGGGCCGTAGACGTTGACGTCGAAGTGCTGCTCAAACGCGGCCCGGCTGCTCAGGTCATCGGGCAGCGAAAGTCCGGCGTTGTTGATCAGGATGTCGAGCGATTCGACGCTCTCGACAGCGTGCTGGATCTGCGCCCAGTCGGTCACGTCCAGGGTCACCGGCGTAACTCGATCGTCCGGGTGGGCGAACGGCTGGCGTGACGCGGCGTACACCCGCTCCGCACCCCTCAGGAGGGCTTCGTCGACGAGTGCTTGCCCGAGACCGCGGTTGGCCCCGGTGATCAGAACTGTCTTGCCTTCGAGCGTCATGTCGGTCTCCTTGGTTTGTGCTGGCATGCCAGCAGTTGTCGTTAGTCGTTGAAACACGACGGTCGCGAGCAACTCACCGATGAGTTTTGGACGCCGACGGTGTTGTTCCTGACATGCGGGCGAAAGGAAGCGGCTGTGCGAGACTCCCGTCGTGATCGAGAAGCTGCTCATTCGCGCGCGCGGGGGAGACGAGCAGGCGTTTCGCGAGCTCACCGACCCGTATCGTCGGGAGCTGCAGCTGCACTGCTATCGGATCCTCGGCTCGGTGCAGGACGCCGAGGACGCGCTCCAGGAGACCCTGTTGGCGGCCTAGCGCGGACTTGAGCACTACGAGGATCGGGCGTCGCTACGCGCGTGGCTGTACCGGATCGCCACCAATCGCTGCCTGAACCAGCTGCGCGACTCAGGGCGCCGTGCGCAGCCGGGATCGGCCGGGCTTGCGTTCGAACCGCCCCAGCCCACCCGGCTTGGCGAGCTCACATGGCTCGAGCCCTACCCCGATGCGCTGCTCGAAGGCGTGCCCGACACCACGCCTGGTCCCGACGCTCGCTATGAAACCAAGGAGGCCGTCACGCTCGCGTTCCTCACTGCGCTCCAACGCCTCCCGCCACGCCAGCGGGCGGTGCTCGTGCTGCGCGACGTGCTCGGGTTTCACTCCGCCGAGGTCGCAAGCATCCTTGACCAAAGCGAGGTGTCGGTCAACAGCGCGCTGCAACGCGCCAGAGCGACGCTCGACAACCTCCAACCACCGAGGCCAGAGCGCGCGCCGCTGCCACATTCGCCGGCCGAGCGCGTGTTGGTCGGCGCCTTCGCGGACGCGTTCCAGAGCGGAGACATCGACCGCGTCGTCGCGATGCTCACCGACGACGCCTGGCTGACGATGCCACCCGAACCACACGAGTACCAAGGCCACGACGCCATAGCAAGATTCTTCTCGATGGCCTACGGGGTGCACGACGCGAGCCGCCTCCGACTTGTGCCGACCCGCGCCAACACGCAACCCGCGTTCGGGTTCTACGTGAAAGACCCGCACACGGACATCGCCCACGCACGAGGAGTATTCGTGCTCACCCTCGAGGGCACCCAGATCTCAGCTATCACCCGCTTCGGCAACCACGGCATACTGCCCCACTTCGGACTCCCGCGCACGCTGCCCTGGTGAGCGACCACCCCGGGACGTCCGCCCGGCCACGCTGACACCCGCGGCCAATCGGGCGGGCCACCGTCCGTCTGGAAGACGTCCGGCCCGTTTGTGGCCATCCGGGGGGAGTCCTCCCACCGGTCCTAGCGTCAGTACGCGGTGAGATCCATGAGCGGGGCCTCCAGACCTCAACGGTGCTCCAGCCCACGTTCGGCTCAGCCGGCGAATCAGCGCGAGCACCTGCAGAGCTCGCGCGTTATGTGCGGGCGAGGGGGGATGACGAGGCCACCGGCAATGCGAGTGCCCTGACGCTCTGCGTGACTCAGCTGTCGAAGTTCAAGCTCGTTCATGCGCTGCGGCGCTGGCGCACGCAGGCTGCGAGCTCGACGGCAGCTCAGTGGCGTTGTTTGTCGTCGAGGACGCGGCGCTTGAGGTTGTCGAAGGTTCCGCGCCAGCCCTCGTCGTGGCGGCGGCGCGATTCGTCGGACGGGAGCCCAGTGTGGACGAGGACGACGGTGGTGCGCTCGCCGCGTTGCGTGAAGTCGACCGTGACGAGGCTCTCGTGCTCCTCGCCCTCATAGGACCATGTGTAGACGAGACGGTGCGGACGATCGATCTCGCGGTATTCGCCGACGACTACGACGACTTCGTCTGTCTGCGGGTCGTGCATCTGCAAGCGGTAGCGGCCGCCGACGCGCAAATCGACCTCGGCGCCCGGCGAGTCCCAGTCGGGGAAGGCGGCCCACCAGCGCACGAGGACGAGCGGGTTGGTCCAGGCGTCGAAGATCTCCTCGGCGCTCGCGTCGAACGTGCGCTCCAGACGCAGCGGCTCGGTCACCGCCGCTGCTCCGCGAGGTACTCCTCGACTGTGTCGAACTTGTGCTCCCACATTGCACGCAGGTCGTCGAGCCAGTGGTAGGGGTCGTCGAGGGCGTCCTCGCGCAGCCGCAGGCGGTGCTGGCGGCCGTCGATCACGCGCACGATTGCGCCCGCTTCCTCCAGCACCCGCAGGTGGCGGCTGATCGCGGGCTTCGAGACGCCGAAGTCGCTCGTCGCCTCCGCGACGGTCATCTCGCGCTCGGCGAGTCGCTCGATGATCCCGCGGCGGATCGGATGCGCGTAAGCCGCGAAGGCCTGGTCGAGATTAGCCATTTGGTTAACTGTAGCGGCGATGATGACGACCAGCGCCAGGACAGCCGCGGTCGCAG
>PKXY01000045.1 GCA_003132505.1 Solirubrobacterales bacterium | reverse complement strand
CCGGTAACGCCGATGTAGGCGCCGGCGTCGGCGCGCCCGCCGAACCGCGCCGACGAGCCGGCGCGCTCGTTGACAAACTCGGCCGCCTCGTTGATCACTGAGATCGTCTGGCGGTAGGCCTCCTCGGCCGACTCGCCCCAGACCACGAGGCCGTGCTTTGCCAGCACGACGAGGCGCAGCTCAGGGTTCTCGCGGACCGCCGCGCCGACCTGCTTGGCGAGTGCGAAGCCGGGTCGGATGTACTCGATCCAGGCAGCGTCGGCGCCGAAGCACTCGACGATCAGCTCCTTGCCGCCCTGGGCGCAGGCCAGCGCGTTGATCGCGTCGGGGTGGGTGTGGTGGACGTGCGCCGCCGGCACGAACGCGTGCAGCAGCGTCTCGATCGAGGAGCGCGGCGCCGCCGGGTCGAGCTGGCAGTGCGCGAGGTAGGCGACCATGTCCTCGTCTGACATCGCGTCGCGCTCGAACAGCGGCAGTATGTCCTCGAGACGCAGCGGCGTGAAGTCGCCGGCGCCCATGGTCGCGAGGTCGCAGCCCGAGCCCTTGACCCACATCGTCGCGACCTCGCGGCCGGCGTGGTCGAGCGAGAGGCCCTTGGCGGAGGTGTTGCCGCCGCCGAAGTTTGCGACCGAGCGGTCGGCGCCGAGCAGGTGTGAGGCGTGCAGAACCTCGCCGAGCGTGCCGGTGGGCCCGCCGTCCTCGGGACTCGACCAGCGGTCGGGCGCCGGCGTGATCATTGGCGTGATGATGTTCACGTGCGGGCCTTTCGCGTGATTGGCGCGGTCGCGGCGCGGCGCTCTGCCGCTTGGGCCAGGTAGCCAGAGGAGCGCAGTTCGGCGATCGGGTCGGCGGCGGCGCTACGGGCTTCGCGGACCTTCGCGCAGAGCGGGCGCACGTCGGAGTTGTAGGCCGCGAGCAGGACTTCGTGGCCGCCGAGCACGTCGCCTTCGAGCTGGCGCGCCGCGAGCGCGACGCGGTCGACGCGCAGCGCCTTGGCGTAGGCCTCCTGCAGGTTGACGACGCTCAGCACCATCGCCTCGACCTTCGCCTCGACGTTGTGGGACTGGTCGATCGTCAGGCGTGGCAGCGCACGCCCCGAGCCGATCAGCTCGCAGAAGATCAGAAACAGCTCGAACGGGTTGGTCGAGCCGACGATCAGGTCGTCGTCGGCGTACTTGCGGTTGTTGAAGTGGAGGCCGCCGAGACGCTCGACGGCGGCGAGCTGGGAGACGATCTGCTCGACGTTCGTCCCGTGGAGATGGTGGCCGAGGTCGATCAGAACGCGCGCCCGCTCGCCGAGCTGCTGGCAGATCAGCAGCGCCGAGCCCCAGTCGGGGATGTCGGTCGCGTAAAACGCCGGCTCGAACGGCTTGTACTCGACGAGCAGCTCCTGCTCGTAGGGGAGCGCCGCGTAGAGCTCCATCAGGCAGTCGAGCATCCGCTCGCGGCGCCCGCCGATGTCGTCCTGGCCTGCATAGTTGGTGCCGTCGGCAAACCACAGCGACTGCGCGCTCGAGCCGAGCGCGCGGGCGATCTCGACGCACTCCAGGAGGTGCGCGAGCGCCTTGCGCCGGACGCGCGCGTCGGGGTTCGTGATCGAGCCGAGCTTGTAGTCGTCGTCCTGGAAGAGGTTCGGGTTGACGGCGCCGATGTGCAGGCCGTGGCCCTCGGCGCAGGCGCGCAGCTCGGCGTAGTCAGCGACCGCGTCCCAGGGGAAGTGGAGCGCGACGCCGGCTGCGGCGCCGGTCAAACGGTTGACCTCGGCGGCGTCCTCGAGCTTCTCAAAGACGTCGCGCGGCCTGCCCGGCTGGGGAAAGACGCCGAAGCGCGTGCCCGAGTCGCCGTAGCCCCACGACGGCGTCTCGACGCTGAACACCGCGAGTGCCTGCTCGATCGCGTGCTCGTCGGCCATCTCAGACAAGGCTCGGCTCGGGTGTCGAGACACTGAGGCCGGTCATCGCAAGGAAGCGCTCGTAGGTCTGTAGCGCGGAGTCGTTGGGGCTCGGCTCGTAGCGCTCGGTCGCAAAGGATGCGCCGACCAGCTCGCGCATCTGCCCCAGCGAGGAGAGCTCACCGACGGCGCGCGCCTGGACGAGGATGTTGCCGATCGCCGTCGCCTCGCCGGGGCCGGCGATCACCGGCAGGCCGGTGATGTCGGCGGTCAGCTGGCAGAGCGCGCGATTTCTGACGCCACCCCCGATCACGTGGATTACGTCGATCGCGCGGCCTGTGCTGGCGCGCAGGCGCGCCAGCACAAGGTTGTACTTGCAGGCAAGCGAGACGAGGATCGCGCGCGTGAACTCGCCGGCGTGGCGCGGCGCGCGCTGGCCAGTGTTGCCGCAGAGCGTCGTGATCCGCGAGGGCATATCGCCGTGGTGCAGGAGGCTCGGGTGGTCGGGGTCGAACAGCGCGGTGTCGTCCTGATGGATCGTCGCGAGACGCTCGAGCTCGCTGTAGTCGAGCGCGAGGCCGCTCTCCTCCCAGTGGCGCTTGCACTCCTGCACGAGCCACAGGCCCATGACGTTGCGCAGCGCACGGATCGTTCCGTCGATGCCACGCTCGTTTGTCAGGTTCGCCGCGGCGGCGGCGGGCGTCAGCAGCGGCGCGGCGAGCTCGACGCCGAGCAGTGACCAGGTACCGGAAGAGAGGATCGCGGCGTTGCGGCTGCTCAGCGGTGCCGCGACGAAGGCCGAGGCCGTGTCGTGCGAAGCGACGCTCCAGACCGGAACGCCGGCGATCGCTGCGTGCTCGCCGCGAACGTCTCCGAGCAACCCGCCGGGCTCGCACGGGGCTCCGCGCATTGCCTCGGTGGGCAGCCCGAGCGTTTTGATCAGGTCGTGCGCCCAGCTGCCCGTCCGGGCGTCGATCAGCCCCGTGGTCGACGCGATCGTCGCCTCGTTGGCGAACGTGCCGGTCAGCCACAGGCCCATCAGGTCGGGGATCATCGCGATGTGCTGCGCCGCCTCGGCGATCGCGCTGCCCGACTCCGCGAGCAGCTGGAAGATCGTGTTGATCGGCATCGTCTGGATGCCGGTGCGCGCGTAGAGCTCGGCCGGCGGGACGCGGCTGGCCGCGAGCTCGATCATTCCCTGTGTGCGCGTGTCGCGGTAGTGGAACGGGATGCCGAGCAGCCGGTATGAGCCGTCGAGCAGGCCGTAGTCGACGCCCCACGAGTCGATCCCGATCCCCGACAGGCGCCTCGCGCTGGCGGCGGCCTTCGCGAGCCCGCTGAGCAGCTCGTTGAACAGCGAGAGGATGTTCCAGTGCAGCCCGTCGGGCAGCGCGACGGTCGTGTTGGCGAAGCGGTGCGCCTCGTGCAGCTCCAAGCGCGCACTGCCGACCTCGCCGACGATCACACGACCGCTCTCGGCGCCGAGATCAACCGCGGCGAATGCTCTTGCGCCACTAGTCAAGGTGGAAGATCTCCTCGAGGCGCTCGAGCGCCTGATCGGGTGCGCTACGGCTCTCGAACAGTGGCGCCATCTCGAGCTGCCAGCGCTCATTGACTGCAAGGTCCTGCATCGCCGCGAGCGCGGCGTCGAAGTCGTCGGTCTCGACGTAGCCGACGATCAGCCCGTCGTCGCGCGCGAACAGCGAGTAGTTGCGCCAGCCGGCGCCACTCAGCGCGTCGCGCATCTCCGGCCAGACGTCGGCATGGCGGCGCTTGTACTCGTCGAGTGTTTCCGCGCCGGCGCGCATCAGAAAGCAGACGCGCTGGTTGCTGGTCGTCTCGGTCATCAGGCAGGCGGGGCGGCGCGGCTGGAGGTTATTTGCGCGTGAAAACGCGATCGTGTGTCGCATATCAACCGAACTCGATCACAATAGCCCATCGTCAGCGCTCGAGACGGCACGACGAGCGACGAGCGACGGCCGCAGGAAAGAGAGACCGGAACGATCGCTCGTGGACCGTCGCTGTCGCGCTCAGCCGGCCGGCGCTGGCTCATCGCGAGACACCCTGCTCGACCGACGGTGCGGCGCCGTGGAGGCGGCGCCGGCGGTGCACCGCTTCGCGGGCGCGGCGGCGAAGCTCCGGGAAGTTGGGGATGAGTACGCTCGCCAGCAGCAGCCCGCCGGTGACGATCGGGAACGCCGACTCGTTGAAGCCGGTCGTCAGGTAGAGCGCGCCCTCGATCCCGGCGAAGACGAGGTTCGCGAGCAGCACGCCGACGATCGTCCCCTTGCCACCGAAGATCGAGATGCCGCCGAGCAGCGCTGTCGCGACGACAGTCAGCTCGAGGCCGTAGGCGTTGTTGGAGACGGCGGTGTTGAGCCGGAACGTCAACAGGATGCCAACGAAGGCGCAGACGACGCCGGAGAAGGTGTACAGCATGAACTTGGTTCGCTTGACGCGGATGCCGGCGAACTGGGCGGCCTCGCGGTTTGCGCCGATCGCAAACAGCGTCCGGCCGAGCGGCGTCATGTGCAGGACGATGCCGACCAGCGCCGCCATCACGAGGAAGATCAGGAACGCCCACGACATGAACGGCAGCCCGGGCACGGGATTGACACCGATGTTCGTCCAGAACGTCGGAAACGTCGAGTAGGTGTTGGCGCCGAGGATGCCGATCGCGATCCCGCGGTAGAGGGTCAACGTGCCGATCGTCACGGCGAGCGAGGGCAGGCCGACGCGCGTCACGAGGAAGCCGTTGAAGGCGCCGGCGACGGCGCCCATCGCGAGCACCGTGACGAAGATCAGCGCGATCGACCAGTGATGCATGAAGAGGTAGCCCATCAGCGAACTCGCCATGCCGGCGGTCGAGGCCACTGAGAGGTCGATCTCGCCGGTGATGATGATCAACGCCATCGGCAGCGTCATCAGGGCGATCTCGCCCACCTGTCCCCCGAGGACTTGGCTGAAGAGGTAAGAGTCGCTCGTGAACGCGGATGAGGTGTCCAGGCCGAAGATGACGACACCGATCAGAAGGACGACAAGACCTGTCTCCCAGCGCAGGAGCGGGGACAGCGTGCCGCCGATCCGCCGTCCACGAAGCGGCTCAGGCCCTGCGCCGGGCGCCCCGTCACTGCCGGCGAGCGCGCTCGCAACGGAACTGAGCTGAGTATCAGGCTCCAAGGCGGACCCTCCGGCGGCGCAGCGCGCTTGCGAGCTGGGCCTGGATCCCGCGGTCGAGCGTGATCGCGAGGATGATTAGCAGCCCCTGGAACGCCTCGTCCCAGTTCTGGTTCACGCCGAGCGTGTAGAGCGCTGAAGTGATCGTGCCGAGCAGGAGCGCGCCGAGCGCGGCGCCGATGACGTTGCCGCTGCCGCCGAATATCGCCACGCCGCCGATCACGACGGACGCGATCACCTGCAGCTCGTAGCCGGTCGCCGCGGTCGAATCGATGGTCCCGATCTGGGACGCGTAGAGCACCCCCGCGATCCCGGCGAGCGCACCGCTCATCACGAACGCAGTCGTGATGCGCTTGGCGATCGGGATGCCGGCCAGTCGCGCGGCGTCGGGATCGGAACCGATCGCGTAGAGATCGCGGCCCGACCGGAACGAGCTCATGTAGAAGTACACGGCCACCGCGAGGACCGCCGCGCCGACCGCGATGTCCGGGACGCCGATGCCAGGGATCGTGTCGTAGAAGATCAGCAGGAACGAGCGCGGAACCTGGCCCGCCGTCACCTGCGCGCCGCCGACCAGCAGGACGTCGACCGAGCGAACGATCCAGAGCATCGCGAGCGTGACGACGAGGCTTGGAATGCGGCAGATCGCCGACAGTAGTCCGGTGATCAACCCACAGCCGCCGCCTAGCAGAGCACCGATCGCGAATACGGCGACGGTTGGAATCCCCGGCAGCTCGTGGAACAGTCCAGCGCAAACGAAGGCAGACAGGCCGGCGACTGAGCCGACCGAGAGGTCGACGTTGCGTGTGACGATCACCATCGCCTCGCCGACCGCCATCACGGCGTAGATCGCCGCTCCGGAGAGGATGAACTGGACGTCGTTGGAGCTAAGGAAGCGCGACTGGATCGACGTCGTTACGAGGACGACGAGCCCGAGCACGCCGACGATGCCGAATGTGCGCGCACGCAGCGCCAGATCGACGAACCGCGTCTGGTTGGTCGGTTCTTCGCGCGGCTGCGTCTCTGCAGTGGCGGCTGTGCTCACAGCGCAGTCGCCTTCAACAGGCCCGCGGGCGCGGCCTGGCCGGTGGCCATCGCGACAATCTGCTCCTCGGTTGCCTCATCGCGATCCAGCACGCCGACGAGGCGGCCCTCGCGCATCACCGCCACGCGGTCGGCGATGGCCAGTACCTCCGGCAGTTCGGAGGAGATCGCGAGCACGGCGATGCCCTCGCGCGCAAGGGAGACGAGCAGGCGATGTACCTCGGCCTTGGTTCCGACGTCGATGCCGCGCGTGGGCTCATCGACGATCAAGAGCTCGGGCTGGCGGCTGAGCCACTTCGCGAGCACGACCTTCTGCTGGTTCCCGCCTGATAACGACGTCGCGGGATCCGAGAGCCGGCGGTACTTGAGCTGGAGTCGCGCTGCCCAATCCGCAGCGAAGCGCTGTTCGACTCCCGGAAGCAGGAGTCCGAGATGGCGCAGCCGGCGGAGTGATGCGAGTGCGATGTTGCGGCCGATGCCCATGCCCATGACGAGCCCCTGCTGACGTCGGTCTTCGGGCACGAATCCGATCCCCGCCGCCATCGCCGCACTGGGGGACGCGCGCCGCAGCGCCTTGCCGTCGAGGACCACGGTGCCGGCGTCATAGCGGTCGATGCCAAAGATCGCCCGTGCGACCTCGCTGCGACCGGAGCCGACCATGCCGGCGAGCGCGAGCACCTCGCCGGCGCTGATGTCGAAGGAGACGTCGGTAAAGACTCCCTCTCTGGTGAGTCGCTCGACGCGGAGCAACGGCTCGCCGCGTGTATGCGGCTCGTATGTTCGTTCAGCGAGGTCGCGCCCGACCATCGCTCGAACCAGATCGTCTACAGTCAGGGAGTCGGTTCCTTGCGAGAGAACCCAGCGACCGTCGCGCAGAACGGTCACTCGTTGGCAGAGGCGGAAGACCTCCTCGAGACGGTGCGAGATGAAGAGCACCGCGGCGCCGTGGTCGCGGAGTGCCGTGATCACGTTCGCGAGCCGATCGACCTCGGCGGCCGATAACGCCGCTGTCGGCTCGTCCATCACGATCACCTTCGCGTCGATCGATAACGCTTTGGCGATCTCGACGAGCTGCTGCTCGGCGATCGACAGGCCGCGAGCGACGCGATCCGGGTCGATGGTCACGCCGAGGCGCTCGAAGATCTCGTTGACCCGGGCGTTCATCGCCCGGCGGTTGATCAGACGTGCACGGCGCAGCGGCTGACGGCCGACGAAGACGTTTTCGGCCACAGAGAGGTCGGGGAAGAGTGTCGGCTCCTGGTAGATGATCGCGATGCCCGCCGCGATCGCGGCGGCGGGGCCGGCGAGCACAAGCTCGTCGCTGTCAGAGGCCAGCAGCCGCCCGGTGTCTGGCTGGTAGACGCCGGCAAGGATCTTGACGAGCGTCGACTTGCCGGCACCGTTTTCGCCGACCAGCGCATGCGCCTCGCCGGCGTAAAGGTCAAGCGTTACGTCCTGCAGCGCTTTGACGGCGCCGAAGCTCTTGCTCGCGTGCTGTAGGGAAAGCGCCACTGGTGCACTCGACCCAGCGCCGCTGGACGCCGTCATCGCGGAAACAGTAGCGCTGTCGACAGCGCGGTCTTGGCTTCTTGCCATCGGTGGTTCGTGGGTGCTGATTTAGGCACAGCGATGCGAGCTGCCCGATCCACACGGCAGCTCGCATCGACTGCTAACTCGAGTAACTCCTAGAAGTTGAAGTTGTTGATGTTGGCCTTGTCGAACACGTAAGGCTTGCCGAGCAGGATCGTGTGACCCGACCCGACCTTGTACTTGCCTAGTGACCCGGCGTTGAACGTCTGGCCTGGCTTGTTCGTGATCGCCTTCGAGGCGAGCTCGACCGCGGTGTACCCGGCGAGGTAGCCGAGGTTCGCGGGGTTCCAGAGCTCGAACTGCGTGACGGTGCCGTCCTCGACGTAGGGCTTCATCGCGTCCGGCGTGCCGAGCCCGGTGAGCTGGATCTTGCCCTTGTACTGCGGCGTGTCGAGCACCTGCGCTGCCGCGAGGATGCCGACCGTCGTGGGCGAGATGATGCCCTTCAGGTTCGGGTACTGCTGCAGCAGACCCTGCGTCACCTGCGTCGCCGTCGCTGGCACATCGTTGCCGTAGACGATCGTCGCGAGCGACATGTTCGGGTACTTCTTCAGCTCGGTCTGCATGTAGCCGATCCAGGCGTTCTGGTTCGTCGCGGTCTGAGCGGCAGAGACGATCGCGATCTGGCCGGTGTCGTTGAGCTCCTTGGCCATGATGTCGACCTCCGACTCACCGATCCCGGCGGTCGTTGCCTGGTTGATGAACATCGTGCGGCAGGTCGGGGCATCTGAGTCGTATGTGACGACGATGCCGCCCTTCTTCATGTAGCTATCGAGCGTCGGACAAAGAGCCGTCGGGTCCGTCGCCGAGATGATCAGGCCGGTCGGCTTCTTGGCGATCGCAGCCGTGATCGCGGGAAGCTGCGACGACGCGAGGGCTGTCGAGCCGCTCGTCTCATAGCCCTTCTCGCCGAGTTGCTTCAGTGCGTAAAGGGCGCCGTGCGTCTTCACGCTGTCCGACGTGGTGAAATACGAGTTGCCAAGGTTTTTCGGAATCACGGCGAACGACAGGCCCTTCTTCAGCGGCTTCGACGATGACGCGGCGGATGCCACGCCGATCGACGCCCCTGCAAATGCGCAGGCCAGCGCCACGCCTGTGGCGACCCGCCTCGCATTGCCTCTCCTCAACTGAATCATGATCGAACGTCCTTTCAGCGAATCGTGGAATCAACTGCACATAAACGATTTTGTGCCCGCGCCAAAAAGCGGTCCGCCTAGGCGGAGTCGCGGCTCGGGCTCAGCTTTCAACGCGCTGACAGATCGCAACCTCCCTCCGTTGGGGTCAGGGCGTCAGGCCGTACCGGTGCCGCTTGCGAGCCCGCCTGCACGGTGATCCCGCCGTTACGGCGAGCGCTCGCTTCTGTTCCAGTGTGGGCCCTCCCGCACACCGATCGAGCATATCCGATCAAAGGACAACATGTGGCGGTTGTCGCTATCCAGTCGGATCCGGAGCGATTTCGGACCAAGACCCTTACCGCTGTGCACGAAGTGCGCCCGTTTCGACGCCGCGTGGTCGGAGTCCCGGAGGGCTGGACCAGTCGAGCGGTTATGCGCGGTTAAGTTCGTCCGCTCACCGCGTTACGCCATTTGGTTGCGGGTCCGCCGCGCATTGAGTCGCGCCGAGCGCGTTCATTGCGGCGTCGGTTTCGCCTGAGAACTCGTCGCCCTCGTCGAGAAGCTTGTTGGCTGCGGCGACGCGGCCCGCTGAGAAGTCGGCGATCTCTCTCTTGCCTAGAGCCAAGAGGCGCTGGGATGATTGCAGCGCCGTCACGTAGATCGGCTCCCTTTTTCCGGGTGCGGTGAGTTGATCGAGTTTCGCCACCTCCGTCCTTGCGTAGCGGAAACCCTTGCGCAACACACTCGCTTCGGACTGTGGCGAGCGGCCCGGCGCAGGCAGCGCCTCGATCTGCGCGTTGGTTGCCTTGCAAATCGCGTTGGCGGTCGCGGCGAAGTGTTGGGTGGGACCCGCGGCGCCGCAGCCCGCGACAGCCAGTGCCATTGAAATAGCAACGACATGGACTACGCGCATCTGGTCGATTTTGGCGTGAACTACCAAATCGGTCGCAGTCTAGCTTGACCGAGCTAAAGCGATCGATTACGGTGGTTTAGAGAGGCGTAACCCGGCGACTCGCTCGTAAGTGCCCGCTTTATTGCCAGCAAGTATCGGTTCCGAAAACGGGTCCTGAACTCCGCAAGTATGAGCTCGCCTGACGTGATCTGAGAGCAGTTAACAGAGCGCGTGATTTGCCCGAGAACGGGGGATCCATCGCGTGTCAACGCGTTCCTGCCCCGTCTCGCGGATCACCGATAAGCCAGCCTGGAGGTCGGCGGCGAAACGGCCCTTCCGGCAGCCCGGTCGGGCTGGGCCCCAGGAGGCGCTCGCGAAGTTGCGTGATCCCGTACGGTTGTTGCGGCCGGCGGTCGCCTTTCGGTAGGGTTGGGCGGTGTCCGGCAGGCTCCTGGTCGAGGCGAGGGGCCTCACGAAGACGTATCGCGCCCGGAAGGGCGTGCCGCCGTTTCGCGCCGTCGACGGGATCGACTTCGAGTTGGGGCGTGGCGAGGTGTTCGGCTTCCTGGGCCCGAACGGCGCCGGGAAGTCCTCGACGATGCGGATGCTCGGCGCCATCTCCCCGGTCAGCACCGGCACGCTCCGCGTGCTCGGCATGGATCCCGCGCACGAGGGGCCCGAGATCCGGTCGCGCATCGGCGTCGTTCCGCAGGACGATTGCCTCGACCGTGAGCTGACCGTTCGCGAGAACCTCTTTGTCTACGGCCGCTACTTCGGGCTCGCGAAGAACGTCATCCGCGATCGCATCGTCGGCCTGCTCGCATTCGCGCAACTCGAGGAGAAGGCAGACGCCCAGGTCGAGACGCTCTCCGGCGGCATGCGCCGCCGGCTCACGATCGCTCGCTCGCTGATCAATGAGCCCGAGATCCTGCTGCTCGACGAGCCCACGACCGGGCTCGACCCGCAGGCGCGGCACGTGCTCTGGGACCGGCTCTACCGCCTGAAGCGCGACGGCGTCACGTTGATCATCACGACCCACTACATGGACGAAGCAGAGCAGCTCTGCGACCGGCTCGCGGTGATGGACGCCGGCAGGATCGTGGCCGAGGGCTCGCCGCGCGAGTTGATCGACGCGCACGTGACGCGCGAGGTCCTCGAGCTGCGCTTCCAGCCGGACGTCCATGCAGAGGTTGCGGAGCGCCTCCGTGCAGCCGAGCTCGGGGAGCGGATCGAGGTGCTGCCGGATCGCGTCGTCGTCTACGCCGACGACGGCGAGGTGGCGCTCGTCGCCGTCCACGAGATGTCGCTCTCGCCGATCACCGCGCTCGTGCGGCGCGCGACGCTCGAGGACGTCTTCCTGAAGCTCACCGGCCGCTCGCTCGTCGACTGACCTGATGCGCGCCTGGTACGCCTTCCGCTACTGGCTGACGGTCTACGCCCGCACCTGGCGCGGCACCATCGTGATCAGCTTTGCGAACCCGATGCTCTTCCTGCTCGGGATCGGTCTCGGACTCGGTCACCTCGTCGACCACGGCCACTCGACGACCCTCGGCGGCGTCTCCTACACGGCGTTCTTCGCGCCGGGGCTGCTGGCGGCCTCCGCGATGCAGACCGGCTTCATCGAAGGTGGCGGGCGCGTCGCGAATGCCGCCGGCGCGGTCGGTGCTTACCGGACCGCCGTGACGACGCCCCTGGAGCCAAGCGAGATCATGGCCGGCCACCTGCTCTTCATCGCCTTCCGGGTGCTCACATCGAGCGCGGTGTTCGTCGCAGTGATGGCGCTGTTCGGTGTCGGAACGGGTTGGTGGGTGCTCGCGGCGCTGCCGGCCGCACTGCTCACGGGCCTCGCGTTCGGTGCTCCGGCGGCCGCCTGGGCGGTCGGTGTGCGCTCGATCGCCAAGACCCAGACCCTCTATCGCTTCGTGCTCATGCCCATGTATCTGTTCTCGGGCACATTCTTTGCGCTGTCCCAGCTGCCGAGCGGAATTCGGCTCGTCGCCTCCGCACTGCCGCTTTCCCAGGGTGTCGCCCTCTGCCGCTCCCTGACCCTCGGCACCGCGTCCGCGCAAACCGTCGCGGCGCGGGCCGGCTACCTCCTTGCCCTCGTTGTGGTTGGCATCGTCGTCGCGCGCATCACCTACCGTCGGCGGCTGCACGCATGATCGCCAGCGGTTGGACGCTCCGGCGCACGGGTAGCCTCGTCGAGCGAAACGCGCGCATCTATCGCCGCTCGCTCTCGCCGGTGCTCGCGAGCCTCCTCGAGCCGGTCCTCTACCTGGTCTCGATCGGCTTCGGCGTCGGGAGGCTCGTCGGCAAGGTTCCTGGCATCGACGTGCGCTACGCCGCGTTCGTCGCGCCCGCGATCCTGGCCACGACCGCGATGAACGCCGCCTTCAACCAGATGACGTTCGTCGTCTTCACCCGGATGAAGACAGACCGCACCTACGACGCGATCGTGCCGACGCCGCTTTCGATCGCCGACATCGCGCTCGGCGAGGTCGTCAGCGCCGTCTTGAGCAGCCTGCTCCCGTCCGTTGGATTCGTGCTGGTGATGCTCGCGCTCGGCCTTGTCGTCTCGCCTGGCATCCTGCTCACGATCCCCGCCGCGCTGCTCGTCGGCTACGCGTTCGGGGGCGCCGGGCTCGCGGTGACGACCTACCTCCGCGACTTCTCGGACTTCCAGCTGATCCAGCTCGTGATGTTGCCGATGTTCCTGTTCGCGACGACCTTCTACCCGCTCTCCGTGTACCCGGGATGGGCGCGGCCGGTGGTCGAGATCCTGCCGCTGTACCAGAGCATTCAGCTCCTGCGCGAGCCGGCGCTCGGCATCTTCCACTGGAACATCGCCGTCGCCGTGCTCTACCTCGCCGCCGTTGGGTCGTTCGGGCTTGCGCTTGCCACGCGGCGGCTCAGCCGGCAACTGCTCGCGTAGTCCCTGCAAGCCGTTTGCAGAAAGTTGCATAGAATTGCGCCGTGGCTCGCAAACTTGCTGACGTCGCCAAGCAGGCCGGGGTCAGCGAGGCGACGGTCAGCCGCGTCCTGAACGGCCGCCCCGGGATTTCGGAGGCGACGCGCGCCGCCGTCCTGACGGCGCTTGACGTCATCGGCTACGAGCGCCCGACGCACCTGCGCGTCCGGCGCGCCCGGATGGTCGGGCTGATCGTGCCGGAGCTCCAGAACCCGGTCTTCCCGGCGCTCGCCGAGGTGGTGAGCGGCGCGCTCGCCCAGCGTGGTTTCAACGCCGTGCTCTGCACGCGCACGGGGAGCATGTCGGAGGCTGAGTACGTCGAGATGCTCCTGGAGCGCCAGGTCTCGGGGATGATCTTCGCCGGCGGCCAGTACGCGGAGGCGGACGCGCCCCACGAGCACTACGAGCGCCTGCTGAAGCTGCGCCTTCCAGTCGTGCTCGTGAACGCCGCCGCCGAGCACCTCGACTTCCCGCGCGTCTCGACCGACGACGCCGTCGCCATGGAGCAGGCCTACTCGCATCTGGCTGACCTCGGCCACGAGCGGATCGGCCTCATCCTGGGCCCGCCCGACCACGTGCCCTCGCTGCGCAAGCTCGCGGCGTTCGAGCGCGTAGCGAAGCTGGCGACGGCGTCGGAGCTCGTCGAGCGGACGCGGTTCTCGCTCGAGGGAGGCCACGCGGCGGCCGCGCGCCTGATCGAGCGTGGCGTCACGGGAATCATCTGCGCGAGCGATCCGCTGGCGCTCGGCGCGATCCGCGCCGCCCGCCGGGCGGGCCTTTCGGTCCCCAGCGACCTCTCGGTGATCGGCTTCGACGACTCGGCGCTGATGAGCTGCACCAGCCCGCCGCTCACGACCGTCCGCCAGCCGCTAGAGGCGATCGGCCGCGCCGCTGTCGAGATGCTCGTGGGGCAGATCGAGGGTTCGCCGGTCTCCGCGGACGAGCTCTTCTTCGAGCCGGAGATGGTGGCGCGGGGCTCGACCGCGAACGCGCCCGGACGCTGAGGCTGGATCGCTTGCGCTAGACAGTACGAAAATTTCAGGCGCGCGGTTCCCCCTTGCATTAATTTGTTGAGTATGTAATTCTCGCGCCGATGAGGGAGACGGACGCAACCAAGGCGTTCCCGTTGCGCGATCCCGCGGACGCGATCGAGCGCCCGTGGTGGCGCGACGCGGTCGTTTACCAGGTCTACGTTCGGAGCTTCGCCGACGCGAACGGCGATGGGATCGGCGACCTGGCGGGAGTGCGGGCATGCCTGCCCTATCTTGCCGCGCTCGGCGTTGACGCGCTCTGGTTCAACCCGTGGTACCCCTCGCCGCTCGCCGACGCCGGCTACGACATCGCGGATTACCGGTCGATCGATCCGGCTTTCGGGACCCTCTGGGAAGCCGAACAGCTGATCGAGGAGGCGCGGGCGCTCGGCATCCGCACGATCGTCGATATCGTCCCGAACCACGTCTCGAACGAGCACCCGTGGTTCAGGGAGGCGCTGGCTGCACCGGCGGGGTCCCCGGCCCGCGAGCGCTTCTGGTTCCGGCCCGGAACCGGCGAAGAGCACGAGCTGCCGCCGAACGGCTGGCAGTCGATCTTTGGCGGTCCGGCCTGGACGCGCGTCGGCGACGGCGAGTGGTACCTCCACCTCTTCGCCCCCGAGCAGCCCGACCTCAACTGGCAGCACCCCGAGGTGTGGGCCGAGCACGAGGACATCCTTCGCTTCTGGTTCGATCGCGGCGTCGCCGGCGTGCGCATCGACTCAGCGGGGCTCCTGGTCAAGGACCCCGGGCTCCCCGAAGAGCGGCCGGACGCCGCCCCGGGCGAGCATCCGTTCACCGACCGAGACGAGCTGCACGAGATCTACCGCCGCTGGCGCACGATCGCGGACGGCTACGAGGACCCCCGGATGCTCGTCGGCGAGGTCTGGCTGCCCGACGTCGACCGCTTCGTCCGCTACCTGCGCCCCGATGAGCTCCACACCGCGTTCAACTTCGACTTCCTGGCGTGCCCGTGGGAGCCCGGTCCGATGCGGACCTCGATCGAGTCTGCGCTCGCGGCGCATGCGCCCGTGGACGCGCCGGCGACCTGGGTGCTCTCGAACCACGATGTCACCCGCCCGGTCACGCGCTACGGCCGCGCCGACACCGGGTTCTCCTTCGAGACGAAGCGCGCGGGCACGCCCACCGACCTCCTACGCGGCACGCGGCGCGCGCGGGCCGCCGCACTGCTTGCGATGGCGCTGCCGGGCTCGATGTACGTCTACCAGGGCGAAGAGCTCGGACTGCCGGAAGCGGAGGACATCCCCTCCGACCGCCGCCAGGATCCGATGTGGCACCGTTCAGGAGGCGTGGATCCCGGCCGCGATGGCTGCCGGGTCCCGATCCCGTGGTCGGGCGCGAAGCCGCCCTACGGCTTCAGCCCGAACGAGGAGGTGCTTCTCTGGCTCGACCAGCCCGGCGACTGGGCGTCGCTCTCGGTCGAGGCGCAGACTGACGACCCGGCCTCGATGCTCAGCCTCTACCGCGCGGGGCTGCGCATCCGCCGCGAGGCGCCGTGGGGCGTCGGGTCCGAGCCGCGCTGGCTCGAGTACGGCGACGATGTGATCGCGTTCGCGCGCGGCGATCGTTTCCTCTGCATCGTCAATTTTGGCCCGCAGCCGGTTGAACTTCCCGCCGGGGCCGACGTTCTCATCGGAAGCGCCGCGCTGGTCGGCAACGCGCTGCCGCAGGACACCACGGTCTGGTTGGTGCAGGCCGCAGACCGGGCTCAACTTCATCCGGAGTCGAATCCAACTGAACAGAACACCCATCAGGGAGAAGGAGAGGAAGGGTAATGCAAATTAGATCAGTGAAATTAAGCAGCAGGCTTCGCATGGGCGCTGCCGTCGCAGCTATCAGCCTGGGGGCTGTGGCTGTGGGCTCGGCCTCCAGTGCGTCGGCGAGTTCGTCGGTGAGCATCAGTGTCGCGTCGCTGGTCCCGGGCGCCACGGCGGCGGCGACCGCGCAGTTCAACAACCAGGTCAAGCAGTTCGAGAAGGCGAATCCGGGGATCAATGTGAAGTCGGTTCAGTACGACTGGACCGCTCCGACGTTTGCCGCGGAGCTCGCCGCGAAGACGTTGCCGACCGTGTTCACAGTTCCGTTCACGGATGGTGATTCGCTCGGTGATGCTGGACAGCTCGCCAACCTGACGAAGTACGTCAAGACCTACTCGTGGTCCAAGGACTTCGACAAGGCGGCGATCGCCGAGGGCACCGATGCGAAGGGTCAGATTGTCGCGATTCCCGAAGCGGCGTATGCGCAGGGACTCGAGTACAACCGCAACCTCTTCGCGAACGCGGGCCTCAACCCGAATGACCCGCCGAAGACGTGGGCGCAGGTCGAGACCGACGCGAAGGCGATCGTACTTCACGACGCGCAGGTGGCCGGCTTCTCGGTCATGGGTGCGAATGACAACACCGCTGGCTGGATCCTGACGACGATGGCCGACGCATTCGGTGGTCGCATGGAGAAAGGCATCGGCGCCAAGGCCGTCGCTACCTTCGACAACCCGGGAGCAGTTGCTGCTCTGACCTTCGACCACAACCTGCGTTGGAATGACAACGCGATGGGCACCAACTTCAACCTCAGTTGGGGCACCAGCAACCAGGCCTTCGCGGCTGGTGAGATCGGCATGTTCATCAGTGGTTCTGACGTGTACACGAACATGGTCCAGGGCTTTAACATCCCGGCCGGTATCTACGGTCTGGCTGCGCTCCCGCAGCAGAGCAGCGGTTCGGGCGCCAGCAGCCCTGGCGAACTCGGCGGCGGCACCCTTGCCGCAGTCACGCCGTTTGCTTCCAAGGCGCAGATCGCCGCGGCGGTGAAGTGGATCAACTTCTTCTACATCTCGCCGCTCGTAACCAAGGCGGGGGCGATTCGCAACGCGAAGTCGCTCGACGACGACAACCAGCCGGTTGGTGTGCCGACCTTCCCGATCTTCAGCCAGAAGATCTACAACCAGGATCTGAAGTGGGAAGAGCCGTACATCAACGTTCCGGAGACGGCGTTCGCGCCGTTCAACAAGTCCATCCTCAAGGACAACTTGGTGCCGGAGCCCGAGGCGGCGACGCAGGCGATCTACGGCGACCTGGACTCGGTCGTCGAGCAGGTCCTGACCAACCAGAACGCAAACATCCCGGCCCTGCTCCAGGCGGCTAACTCCGCCGGACAGGCCTCGATTGCGCAGGCATCCGCGTCGTCCTAAGACGCTCGCTTGCCGGTCGCGGGTGGTCGTGCTACCAAGGAGCTCGACCACCCGGGCCGGTGAGCCCGAATGAGGACGGACCGGCGGCGCGGGTTGGTCGTGCTAGCAGTAGCGTGACCACCGGGCCGGAGGCCCGACTGAGACCCAAACAGCCGATGACACCCAGACAATCCATTACCCCCACGCTCGAGAAGACGACGTGAGCACAGCGCCTCAACCGGCGGGCGCCGCTCCGAAGCGTAAGCGCGTCAGGCGCACGCCCGCGACTTGGGTGAAGCGGGGCGGGCTCTCGAAGTTCCTCTTCCTGCTGCCTTTGCTCTTGGTCTTCGGCCTGTTCTCGTGGTATCCGATCGTCCGTCTGGTGATGATGTCGCTGCAGTTCACCAACCTCGTCCAGCCGGCAAAGTGGATTGGGCTCGCGAACTTTTCCGAGGTCATCCACGACCCGTTGTTCCTGATTGCTGTCAAGAACACCGCGGAGTTCGCCGGACTCGCCCTCGTCTTCGGCTACCCGATCCCGCTGATTATCTCGGTGCTGATCAGCGAGGTACGCAAGCGGCGCGGTCTGTATAGCGCGCTCGCCTACCTGCCGGTTGTGATTCCGCCGGTTGTCGGGGTGCTGTTGTGGAAGACGTTTTACGGTGACTCGGGGGGGATAGGCGTCTTCAACACGATCCTTGGCTGGGTCGGCATCCACCCACAAGAGTGGATCCAATCGACGTCACAGGCGATACCCTCGCTTGTCCTCTATTCGACGTGGGCGAACGCCGGCAGCACGGTGATCATCTACCTTGCAGCGCTCACTGGCGTGAATCGTGAGCTCTATGAGGCCGCGTCCGTCGACGGTGCCGGGCTTTGGAAGAAGCTTTGGCATGTCACGCTGCCGCAGCTCCGCACCATCCTCCTCATCACGATGATCCTGCAGATCATTGGGACCGCGCAGGTCTTCATCGAGCCGTGGCTCTTCACCCAGGGCGGCCCCGCGAACGCGACCCTGACCGTGCTGCTGCTCATCTATGACTACGCGTTCGGCAACTCAATCGGCGCCGCGTACGGCGAAGCTGCGGCGCTCAGTCTGATGCTGGTGGCGTTCCTCGCAGTGTTCTCGCTCATCTATCTGCGCGCAACGCGCGCCTGGAGCACGTCATGACCGTGCTCCCGTTCCGGCGCAAACAGCGCGCGTACGAGGCACGCCAGCAGGGGCTGGTGCTCGACGACGACTGGCACCGGCCGAGCGTCAAGTGGGGACTTGGGACTGCGCACGTGCTGCTCTTGGTTCTGCTCGTGATCGTGGGCCTCGGCCCGATCCTCTGGCTTTTCAAGTCGGCGATTACGACGACGCAAGACACGATCGTGTCGCCGATGGCGCTCTTCCCGCACGGGATTGCCTGGAGCAACCTGACCGACGCCTGGAACAACCTCGATGTCGGCCTGTATCTGAAGAACACGGTCGTGGTGGCGATCGGCTCGTGGATCAGCGCGATCTTCATCGCGACGACTGGCGCGTACGCGCTCTCGGTCCTTCAGCCGAGGTTCGGGAAGGTCATCATGGCGGCGCTGCTGACGACCCTGTTCGTCCCGGCGGTCGTGCTGCTCGTGCCGCTCTACGTCGAGGTCGTGGACCCGCCGTTCATCCACCATTCCTTCGCCGGCAACTACTTCGCGATCTGGCTGCCAGAATCGGCGAACGCGTTCAACGTCGTACTGATGAAGCGCTTCTTCGACAACTTGCCGCGTGAGATTTTCGAGGCTGCCCGCATCGACGGCTGCGGTCCTTTCCGCCTGTTCTTCAACATCGTGATACCGATGTCGCGGCCGATCCTCGGCGTCGTCTCGATCTTCGCCATCCTGGCGTCGTTCAAGGACTACCTGTGGCCGCTGCTGGTACTCGGCGACACGAACGCGAACCTGCAGACGGTCGCGGTGCACCTGCCGCAAATCGAGCCCTTCACGCCACTTGGTGACTTCCTCGCGGCCCTGGCGCTGTCGGCTCTGGTCCCGATCGTCGGCTTCCTAATCTTCCAGCGCGGGTTCCTGCGCGGAACCGGCCTGAGTGGAGCGCTGAAGGGCTGATGGCTGAGATTCACTTCGAGGGCGTCTCCAAGGTTTACGGGGACGGCACGCGCGCCGTAAACGACCTGGATCTCGCGATTGGAGAAGGCGAGTTCATGGTCTTCGTCGGGCCGTCGGGCTGCGGGAAGACGACCGCCCTGCGGATGGTGGCGGGCCTCGAGGAGATCACCGACGGCACGATCCTGATCGGCGACCGTGTGATGAATCATGTGTCGCCCAAGGATCGCGACATCGCGATGGTCTTCCAGAACTATGCGCTCTACCCGCACATGACCGTCGAACAAAACCTCGCGTTCGGACTGAAGCTGCACAAGATCAGCAAGCCCGAGATAGCGCGCCGGGTCCACGAGGCTGCGGCGGCACTGAACCTCGACCAGCACCTGCAGCGCAAGCCGAAGGCTCTCTCCGGAGGACAACGCCAACGCGTAGCGCTTGGGCGGGCGATCGTGCGCGAGCCGGCGGTGTTCCTGATGGACGAGCCGCTCTCTAACCTCGACGCGGCGTTGCGCGTGCAAACGCGAGGCGAGATCCTGACGCTCCAGAAGCGGCTTGGGACGACCACCATCTACGTCACACACGATCAGGTCGAGGCGATGACGATGGGCGACCGCATAGCGGTGATGCGCGAGGGAGTCCTCCAACAGCAAGGCACGCCCGAGGAGCTCTACACTCGGCCCGTCAACACGTTCGTCGCGACGTTCATCGGCTCGCCGGCGATGAACGTCGTTCCCGCCCCGGTCCTGAAGCTTGGCTCGGACTCCAGCCTCGTCGGCTTCCGGCCTGAGCACATCCGAGTCGGCCCGGCGCTGAACGGCAGCGTCGGCTTCAACGCCGGGGTGGAGGTCGTCGAGTACCTCGGCGACGAACAGCTTGCGCACCTCCGCCTCGGCGAGCTCTCGCTCGTGGCAAAACTGCCCGTGGCAGATCACGTCGAGCCCGGGACGGCCGCAGCCTTCGCCGTGTCACGCGAAGCGCTGTTGTTCTTCGCCGTCGACACTGGCTTCCTGACGGACCCTCCGTCGTGATCAGCGCGCACGTTCTGAAGTGCGCCACGCCGACTCCGAGAAGCGACGCAATTCACCGATAATGCGTTGCCGCCGCGGGGCTTTGGTCGCGCACAGCAGACGAGGCTGGGTCCGATGAAGGTGCCCGCTCCAGTCGCCTTTGCCGCACTTGCAGGTTGCGCCGCTGCCTTGAGCGGCTGCGGTTCGGCTGCCAAGCCCCGCGTGTCCTTGGCCTCGCCTTCGTGTGTCACGAAGAGCACCAGCGTGCACGGAAAGACGGAGATACGCTACTGCGGTCCAGCGACCGCGACCTTGCTCCTCGGCGGCAAGACCTACAAGTTCAGGTATGGCCGCTGCAACAGCGATAAGGCGATCGGGTTGACACTGGGTGTCACGCTTGGAACGATCGACTACGGCAACCTCAAGACCAACGGTGGCCGTCGGTTGTTCCAGCTGCAAATCGACGAGCAGCCGGTCGCGATCGAGACCGTGAACGCCTCATGGGGCGGGAGGTCGCTGATCTCGCTCAACACGGTGAAGACGAACGACACGGGCTCGAGGCCGCTGAGCGGCACGTTCCAGTCGTTCAAGGGAGCGTTCGGCACTGGCAAGCCGTTCAGCGGGTCCTGGGACTGCGGCGGAAAGCTCTACGCAGACTGAGCTGCCAGAGGCCGCTGAGCTTCAATAGCAAGCCGGCGCAAAGAGAACCGAACCGGCCGGCTGCTCCTCGAGCACGGCTGGCTTCGGTTGCAGGGTTTCAGAGCGATGAGCGCACTCCGGTGGGGCATAGTGGGCACAGGCTCGATCGCTCACCAGTTCGCTGAGGAGCTGGCTTCGAGCGACGCCGGCTCGGTCGTGGCAGTGGGCTCGCGCACGCAGGAACGCGCAGAGCGTTTCGGGGCCGAATTTAACATCCCGCGCCAGCACGCCTCCTACGAAACGCTCGTCGCTGATTCCGAGGTCGACGTCGTGTACGTGGCCACGCCCCACGCGATGCACCAGGCGGGCGCGATGCTGGCACTCGAGTGCGGAAGGCGGTCGTGGTCGAGAAGCCTTTTACGATCAATGCAGGCGAGGCCCGGGAGCTCGTGGCGACCGCGCGCGCCAAGCAGCTCTTCCTCATGGAGGCGATGTGGACGCGCTTTCTGCCTCACATCCGGGAGATAAGGCGGCTGTTGGACGAGGATGTTCTCGGCACGATCGTCGCCGTGCACGCCGACCATGGGGGAAGGTGCCCGTCTGATCCCACTCACCGGATCTACGCACCAGCGCTTGGGGGTGGGGCCCTACTCGACCTCGGCGTTTACACGGTGCCGTTCGCGTCGATGGTGCTGGGGCGGCCACAGCGGATCGCTGCTGTGGCCGCCCCAGCACCGTCGGGCGTTGACGCCCAGGTGTCGATGGCCTTCGGCTACGAGAATGGCGCTCAGGCTCTGCTCCATTGCACCTTGCTCGCGGACCTGCCGAACCGCGCCACGATCATCGGCACCGACGGGAGGATCGAAGTTGACGGCCCGTTCTTCGCGCCGACATCCTTCACCGTCGTTCCGCGGCGAGGCGAGCCGACGCGCCACGAGCAGGCTCATCACAGTCGCGGCATGCGTCATGAGGCCGAGGAGGTCGGCCGCTGTCTGCGGGCCGGGCTGCACGAAAGCCCGCTGATGCCGCTCGACGAAACAGTCGAGATCATGGAAACCCTCGACGCGGTGATCGGCTGCGCTCTGCGCACTATCCAATCCTCCTGACCGCGACCGGTAGGTCGCTGTCGAAGGTCGTGATGCCGTCCCCGAGTTCCCCGGCCCCGTCGTAGCCCCAGCAGTCGACGGCGCCGGTAGCGAGTAGCGCGCACGTGTGGGCGCTGCCGGCGGTGATCTGGGTTGCGTTGGTGATGCCGCTGACGGCTACCGGGAGGTCGCTGTCGGTCGTGGTCCCGTCCCCGAGTTGCCCGGTGTAGTTGTAGCCCCAGCAGTCGATGCTGGCGGTGACGAGCAGCGCGCACGTGTGAGCGTTGCCGGCGGCGATTTGTGTTGCGCGTGACCTGCCGCTGACCGCCAGCGGCAGGTCACTCCCGAGACTCGTGGTCCCGTCCCCTAGTTGCCCGTCCTCGTTGTCGCCCCAACAGTCGATGGTGGCGGTGACGAGCAGCGCGCACGTGTGGAAGCCACCGGCGCTAATGGTCTTCGCCGCGACGATGGCTGGCGGGCGGATCTCCAAGCGTCTGGAATGGGTAGTGGCGAGCAGTCGCCCGTGCGACACCAGCTCGACACGCAGGATCACCCGGCGCACAGTCTTTGGAACGGAAGCCGTCCACGTCAGCGCAAACCTGCTCGCCTTGCCGCTCGCACTCAGCGCCGCACTCGCAAGGGCCTGCCACGACGCTCGACCGTGCGACACCGCACCGTACCGTTCGAGCACGACGCGCCACCCCGCACGGACGCCCGCCCCAGCGAACTTCCCCGCACCGACCCGCCCAGAGGAAGCGACAAGGGTGCCGCCAACGGTGATCGAGGCAGTCAGCCGCGGGCGCGACACGCTCCGCCCCGACGCTGCCGTGCATGGCACGAGCAGGACGACGGCTACGACGACCCACGAGCCGTCACGTCGAACGCCTCGCAACGCAAGACGCAGAACGGCGTGTCCACGTGTCTTAGCGCCAGCCACGTGGTGGCTAAGGCGTGCGCGTACGATGACGCAAGTGTATGCCCACCGCTTGAACGAAACGCGACCATGGGACAAAAGCGAGAGCTACTCTCGCTCGTAGGGGTGTCTGTGAGGGACAAAGTTCTCGACTCCTTCAGCGGGGCCGTCTCGGACATCGCCGACGGAGCGACGATCGCGGTCGGCGGCTTCGGCCTGTGTGGGATTCCGGAGAAGTTGATCGCCGCGCTGCATGAAGCGGGCGTCCGCGACCTGACGGCGATCTCCAACAACTGCGGCGTCGACGATTTCGGCCTCGGCATCCTGCTGGCGAACCGCCAGCTGCGCAAAATGGTCTCCTCTTATGTCGGCGAGAACAAGATCTTCGAGCAGCAGTACTTGTCGGGCGAGCTCGAGGTTGAGCTGGTGCCGCAGGGCACGCTCGCCGAGCGCCTGCGGGCCGGCGGCGCCGGGATCCCCGCGTTCTACACGGCGACCGGAGTTGGCACGCCGATCGCCGAAGGCAGGGAGACGCGCGACTTCGGCGGGCGGACATACCTGCTCGAGCACGCGTTGCAAGCGGACTTCGCGCTGGTCAAAGCCTGGCGCGGCGACCCTCTCGGCAACCTCGTCTATCGCGACACGGCACGCAACTTCAACCCGCTCGCGGCGATGGCCGGCAAGGTGACGATCGCCGAGGTCGAGGAGCTGGTCGACGTTGGCGAGCTCGACCCGAACCAGATCCACACGTCGGGGATCTTCGTCCAGCGGATCATCAAGGGCACCGACTATGCGAAGCGGATCGAGCGCATAGTACTCGCAGGCGCGCGTGTTTCCTGATGGACGACGCGCGCACCAGGATCGTCAAGCGCGCCGCGCGCGAACTCGCCGACGGCATGAACATCAACCTCGGCATCGGGCTGCCGACGCTGCTGGCCGAATACGCAGGCGGCTTGCAAGGCGTGATGTTGCAATCAGAGAATGGACTGCTCGGAATCGGGCCCTACCCGCAGCCTGGGCAGGAGAGCGCGGACCTGATCAACGCCGGCAAGGAGACGGTCACCGCTGTCCCCGGAGCGTCGTTCTTCGACAGCGCCGAATCGTTCGCGATGATTCGCGGCGGCCACATCGACCTCGCGATCCTCGGCGGCATGGAGGTATCCGAGGCCGGCGATCTTGCCAACTGGATGGTCCCCGGCAAGCTGGTAAAGGGGATGGGCGGCGCGATGGATCTCGTCAACGGCGCCAAGCGCGTTGTCGTGATGATGGAGCACGTCAACAAGGCCGTCGAGAGCAAAGTACGCCGCGAGTGCACGCTGCCTCTGACCGGCCGCCAAGTCGTCCACCGCCTGATCACAGACCTCGCCGTCTTCGACTTCACCCCAGCCGGCATGCAGCTCGTGGAACTGCAGGAAGGTGTCGCGCTCGAGCAGGTGCGCGAGCAGACCGAAGCACGCTTCAGCCTGGCGATCTGAAGCTGGACTGACCTCCCGGGTACCAGCGGCGAAACTCGAGACGACTTGCCGGATTGGACGTGACCGAACCACATTCATCTGACGATGCGCACGTGGGCCACTCTCACGGTGTGTCGGCGGAGGCCGACGCGAGCAAGCTGACCGTTGCGCTCGTGCTGATCATCGCCTTCATGGCGGTGGAGGTCGTAGTTGGCGCGTTGGTGCATTCGCTCGCGCTGCTCTCCGACGCCGCACACATGCTCACCGACGCCGGCGCGATCGGTCTGTCCCTGTTCGCGATTCGTCTCGCAGCGCGGCCGGCGAAGGGCGCGATGACCTACGGCTTCAAACGCGCGGAGATCCTCTCGGCGCAATTCAACGGCGCGACACTGCTCGTACTTACACTGCTGATCTTTTACGAAGCGATCACGCGACTCGTGCACCCGGCCAACGTCGAGGGCACCCCGGTCCTGATCGTCGCCCTCCTCGGGGTCGTCGTGAACCTCGCCGCGACGTCGACGCTTTCGAAGGCCAACCGACGGTCGATGAACGTTGAGGGCGCGTTCCAGCACATCCTCGCCGATCTCGCCGCGTTCATCATTACCGCGATCGCGGGGCTTGTCATCATCACGACCAGCTTCAAGCGCGCCGACGCCATCGCATCGCTCGTCATCGCCGCAATCATGCTGAAGGCGGCCTACGGGCTGCTACGCGACTCCGGCCGCGTGTTTCTGGAGGCGGCCCCCCGCGGCCTCGACCCCACGCTCATCGGACGCGCGATGGCAAGCCACCCGGGCGTCAGCGAAGTCCACGACCTCCACGTCTGGGAGGTCAGCTCCGGATTTCCATCGCTCTCCGCCCACGTCCTCGTCGGCACACAGACCGACTGCCACGCCGTCAGGCGAGACCTCGAACAGCTCCTCCACCAGCAGTTCGCCCTAGACCACACCACGCTCCAAGTCGAAAATCAAGCCAACAACCTGATCGCGATCGAGCCAAGCGCGACAGTCAACGCTCGGTAGGCGACGGCGCAGCGCAGTGGGCCGGCAGCAGCCCCACCCGCCCTCGGCGCGCGACGACGTTCCCCCAACACACGACTCCGTCGAGTAAAAGCGACGGTCTCCGGTCCCGAAACAGTTCCCGAACCCCGCAGATATGTTCTTGTGGTCTTGGTGTTAGGTTGCCGCTTCGAGTTCGGGTAGGGCTTCTTCGCTGAGCGTGAACGTCTGCTCGCTCGGCCGCTGCTCGAGCAGGAGTGCGGAGAACAGGGCGCCCGCTGCTGCGATACCGGCGAGGACGTAGAAGGCCCCTTGGAAGCCGTGGGTGAGGGCGGCCCCTGCGGTTGCGCTTGAGCCCGTGTGCGCGCTGACGAAGTGCGCGGTTAGCGTCGTCGCGATCGTTGTAGCGATCGCGACTCCGATTGCTCCGCCGACCTGCTGGGTGGTGTTGATCAGCCCGGAGGCCACGCCCGCGTCGGCGGGTCGCACGCCGGCGAGGCCGCCGATTGACATCGGCACGAACGACAGCGCGAGCCCCAGGCCGCTGAGCAGGAAGGCCGGGAAGAGGTCGCTGAAGTAGTGACCGTGCACGGGCAGTTGCGCGAACAGAACCAGCGCGAGGCTCGAGATCACGAGTCCGGTCGGGAGCACCCAGCGCACGCCAACGCGGTTGACGAGCGCCTGTGCGACGACCGAGAAGATGATGATCGTCAGGGTCAGGCTGATGTACGCGACGCCGGTGTGCAGGGCCGAGTAGTGCAGCACCTGCTGCATGTAGAGCGTTAGCAGGAAGAACTCGGCGAAGACGGCACCGCCGAGCGCGAGGCCGCCGAGGTTCGATCCCGAAAGCGTCCGCAGCTTAAAGATGCGCAGCGGCAGTAGCGGGGCGGGCGAGCGCGCCTCGATTGCGAAGAAGACGCCGATCAGCGCCGCGGACGCGGCGAGCAGCACGATCGACTCGGTTGTGGCCCAGCCGTGCTGCGCGGCGCGTGTCATGGCGTACACGAGCAGCATCAGACCGGAGGTGATCGAGGCGGCGCCGGCGAAGTCGAAGTGGCGGTGGTGGAGGTCGGCGCGGCTCTCGCGTAGCAGGAACGGGGTCGACGCGATCACGGCGATACCGACGGGCACGTTGATAAAGAAGATCCACGACCAGCCCAGGCCGCTCGTCAGCGCACCACCGAGCAGCACGCCTGCGGCGCCCCCACTGCCCGAGACCGCACCCCAGATGCCGAGCGCGAGATTGCGTTCGCGGCCCTCCTCGAAGGTTGTGGTCAGGATCGACAGCGCCGCCGGCGAGAGCAACGCGGCGCCGAGGCCCTGTAGCGTGCGGAACGCGATCAGCGAGCCCTCTGACCATGCGAGGCCGTCGAGCAGCGAGCTGGCGGTGAAGATGCCGAGTCCGATCACGAACAGGCGCCGGCGGCCGAGCAGATCGGCGAGCCGCCCACCCAGCATGAGCACGCCACCGAAAAGGATCGAGTACGCCGTGATCACCCATTGGAGGCTGACCTGGGAGAAGTGCAGGTCGGTCTTGATCGACGGCAGCGCGACGTTGACGATGGCGATATCGAGCACCACCATGAACTGGGCTGTCACGATCAGCGCGAGCACTATCCAGCGGCGGCGATCGCCCGCAGTATCCGAGGCCTGTGAAACAGTTTCTGTCGACATCGCTTGCGCCTCCAAATCGTTGATAGCTGCAACGATAGCACGCGCCGATGCTCGTACGGTACACTTGTGCTGATATGAACGAACTTGCCACCGCCGACACGTCTCGTCCAGTTCAGCTGGTGGCTAGAGAGCTCGCGAACAGCAGCGGCTACCTGCTGGCGCGACTCGGTTTAGCGTTCAAGCTCCAGGCCACCGAGCGGGCAGAGGCATCCGGTTTCGAGCTCTACGACTACAGCGTTCTCGCGATCCTCGGCGAGGGGTCACGCGAGACACAGGCGACGATCGCCGACGCGCTGACGCTCGATCCCAGCCGGCTCGTCGCGCTGCTCGACTCACTCGAGGAGCGCGACATGGTTGAGCGACAGCGAGACCCCCAAGACCGCCGCCGCCACGTCGTCAGCATCACCAACAGCGGCCGAAAGGAACTTGCCCGAGTCCGCGCGATCATCAGCCAGCTTGAGGGTGAGTTCTTCGCGCCCCTTGACTCGGCGAACCGTGAGGCACTGCACACGATGCTAGCGGCGCTCGCCACGCAGAACGACCCACGCTGCTGCCCCCTCGACGACGAAGAGTAACGATCCTGCTCGATCGTCTGGCCGGACGAGTCGATGAACGACGCAGGGTCGTTGTGCTGCCCGCCGACCTGATTATCCGCGAGTCCTGCGGCGCTCGGGCGCCAGTCTCGTGATCTACGGAGGCATTGAAGCAGGAGGCACCAAATGGGTCTGCGGCATCGGCGACGGTCACGGCGAGCTGCTCGAGTCAGAGACGTTTCCCACAACCACGCCCGAAGAAACGATCGCGTTGGCTGCGCAGTTCTTCCGGAACGGCAGAGCCCTCGGCGGCGTGGGCGTAGGCTCGTTCGGCCCAATTGACGTCCACCGCGCATCGCCAACTTGGGGACAGATCACGACGACCCCGAAGCCGGGCTGGGCGCGAACCAACGTCGTGGCAGCACTGCGCAGCGCACTTGACGTCCCCGTGGCGCTCGATACAGATGTCAACGCCAGCGCCCTTGCTGAATTGCGATGGGGTGCAGCGGTCGCCCTCAAGACGTTCTGCTACATCACCGTCGGCACCGGCATCGGCGGCGGAGCGATGGTCAATGGCGAAGTGCTCCACGGACTGCTCCACCCGGAAATTGGCCATATGCGGATCCCGCACGACCAGGCCCGAGATCCCTTCGACGGAGCGTGTCCCTATCACGGAGACTGCTTGGAAGGTCTCGCGTCCGGTGAAGCAATACGCCAGCGCTGGGGTCGCCCCGGTCAAGAGCTTGCGGACAAAGCCGAGGTCTGGAAGCTCGAAAGCGAGTACCTCGCCCTCGGGCTGATGAACGTGATCTGCACACTGTCGCCGCAGCGAATCATCATCGGCGGCGGCGTTCCGAAACAATCCTCCCTGCTTCCGCTCGTCAGGCATCGGCTGCGCGAGCTGCTGGCCGGCTACTTCGACGCACCGGACCTGAAGCAGGCGGGCGCGATCGACCGCTACGTCGTGCCCCCGACCTTGGGCGACCGAGCTGGGGTCCTCGGCGCCATTGAACTGGCTCGTAGCGCCGCGCAACACCGTGAACCGTAGAGGTGGCCCGGACACTGTCGTGCGAACGCCCGACATTCGCGGCCGCTTGGATTTGCGCGTTTAGCGCTTGCCTACTGCCCGGTTGGGTTTCCCGATGAGCCGGACCTCGGCTGTCGTCGCGCGCCGCAACTTGCGTGCGAGAGGATGGCCGCCAACCGAGAACCGGCGTGCGGGAAGAACGATGAGATCGAATGCGTTCGCCGCGGCCCATTTTGTTAGCGGCGGCTCGCGATTTCCTACGAGACTCGTGAATGTCGTCCGTGTGCCTGTATCGCCGAGAATCTGCCGTGCCTCGCGGAGGTCGTCCTCGGCCGCGTCGCGGACAACGCAGTTGACGACCTCGACAGATGGTCCGCGAGCGCAGCACCGCGAATCGACGCTCTGTGGCGCGAGCGTAACGACCGACAGATCGGTGCCCTCGTCGGCCAGCTCAGCCGCCTCCTGGAGCGCGGCTACGCCGCTTGGAGTTGACTCGAAAAGCACTAGAACGCTCGTCAGCGGCCGTGAACCCGCGCCCTTTCGGTCACCGATTCCGGCGTCAGTAAGCGTTGCGTCGATGCGCATCCGTACCCCCGACATTGTTTCACGGCTTCCACCAGAGGAACCGCAGGCCTGCAGCGGCGGTCCGCTCACCCGACTCCGCTGACCGCGAGTTGGTGCTCGCGCGGATTGCCCTCCCGGACCTGGGCGAGAGCGGGGAGCGGTGAAGGCTCTATCGGCGCGCTGCTGGCTGCCCGACGTTCGGTCGGTGCCCAGCCGTGGCGCTCGACCATTCGGCCGCAACGGTGTCAAGTGTCGGCGTCCGCTAATCGGCGCGACCTACGCTTTGGGCGATGCGACGACGGATGACCTTCCTCTGCTGCTGCTTCTGCTTCTGCGTTGCGGTTGTGGGCGCCAGCGTCGTGCCCGCGGCAAGCTCGGCCACGTCAACGCCACTCCCCGGCGTACGCTTCGTGCCCGTACCCGTCGACGCGGGCCCGGTGGAGACATCGCATCCGACGCATGTCGTGGGGCACGGGACTGCGGCCAGCTGCAGCTCTGCGGCGGTGGTCGCCGCGGTGCGAGCCGGCGGGATCATCCGATTCTCGTGCGGGCCCAATCCGGTCACGATCAGGATGAGCGCGACCGCCAAGGTGATGAACACCAGTTCGCGGGTCGTGCTCGACGGAGGCGGGCTGGTGACGCTCAGCGGCGAGGGCCACCGGCGGATCCTCTACATGGACACTTGCGATCCGGCGCAGGTCTGGACCACGCCGCACTGTCAGGATCAGTCCTCCCCCAAGCTGGTCGTCCAGAACCTGACGTTCGAGGACGGCAACTCGACCGGCGAGAGCTTCGATGGCGGTGGCGGCGGCGCGATCTTCGCCCGCGGCGGCCGACTGCGGATAGTCAACACGACGTTCAGCGACAACCGCTGCGACCCTGATGGACCGGATATCGGAGGCGGAGCCGTCCGAGCGCTGTCGCAATACGACGGCCTTCCCGTGTATGTGGTGGATAGCCGCTTCAAGCGAAATGCGTGCAGCAACGGCGGCGCGCTGAGCAGCATTGGCGTCTCGTGGACCGTGCTGGACAGCCGTTTCTTGGATAACCGGGCTATCGGCACGGGCGCCAACCCGGCCCAGGCGGGCACGCCGGGCGGCGGCAGCGGTGGCGCCATCTACAACGATGGCGATGCCATGACGCTCTCGATTGGTGGCAGCCTGTTCGTGGGCAACCATGCCAACGAGGGCGGCGGGGCGATCTTCTTCGTCAGTGACGACCGCACGGGAACGATGGCGATCACATCGAGCAGCCTCAGACGAAATCGCAACGCTGGGTTCCAGACCGCGGGCCTTCCCGGGATCTTCTTCCTCGG
The DNA here is from genome assembly GCA_003132505.1 of Solirubrobacterales bacterium. Lineage (GTDB taxonomy): Bacteria > Actinomycetota > Thermoleophilia > Solirubrobacterales > Solirubrobacteraceae > Palsa-513. Next base: position 64,373 of record PKXY01000045.1, on the reverse strand, counting down.
CGCGCACAGCCCAACGATCACCGCCTCCGCCGTGTGATAGCGAAAGCCGCTCTTTCGACCGATCGCTCAGCGCCGGCTACACGCTCGCATTCGCGCTCGCCAACTGGTGCGCTCACTCAGACAGACGCCTTTCCAGCCTCCGCTTTTTCCTTCAGGTTGGGCCGCCCCTTGCCCGTAGTGATCAGGCTCCGCAAACTACCGTTGACATAGGTGCCCCATGCGTTTGAACAGACATCGAAACACTCATGCTCGGCCAAGCCGACGTGGTTAAAGCAAATCTCGGTCTGATTGCCCTTTCGCGAGATTTCAAAAGTGATTTCTGTGCCCGTCCACTCGGTTGTGTCTTCGACGAAGTTGAGGTAGCTGTCCAAAACGAGCCAAACGATTCTCTCGCCGGGAATTGATTCGGTGATCCTCTGCTTGGAATAATGAACGTCCTCGTAACGATAGGTGAACTCGTCGTTGAGTTTGTCGGTGCGACCGTCGATTTCTCCTGACCACCATCCGCGAACATCGTTGATGGCAGCGAAGGCTTGTTCCGCCGTCTGGTCGACGGTAAAGGTAGTGGTGAAGTTGTGGTAATCCATGATTTCTCTCCAGTTTTTGAAGTGGGGTTGTACACCTAGGACGCGGCGGCAAGCTCGGGTGTCGCGGTCGGCGCTGCGTGCCCGAAACTTGTGCCGCATCCGGGGTGCTGCTTATGCCGCGACGGGATTCGCCTGTAGGAACGCGGCGTTCTGACGCTCGAACGCCTTGACCGCGCCGTTGCGCCAACTCTCGGCCAGCGTCGCCGATGCGGGATCGGGGAAGATGTCCTCGTCCCCGCTCTCCACGCCGTCGAGGATGGCTTGCGCGACGGACTCCGCGGAGGCCTTCGGTATCTCGAAGCCTCGCGTCATATCGGTGTCCGTTGGCCCGGTCAGTACGGCATGAACGCTCACGCCCCGTCCGGCCAGAAGGGCGCGCAGCGATTGCGTCATGTTGAACGCGGCGGCCTTTGAGATCGCGTATGCCGGAGTGAACGGCAAGGGGGCGAGCGCCATCATCGAGAGGTTGTTGACGATCGCTCCGCGCGACTCGGTCAGGCGCGGGAGAAACGCCTGGGTCACACCATGCGTGCCGTAGAGGTTGACTTCGAGGCTCTGCTCGAGCGCCACGCGATCGCTGAGGTCGTCGTACAGCGCGATCCCGGCGTTGTTGATCAGGATGTCGAGCGACTCGACTTCCTCGACAGCGGCCTCGATGTTCGCCGCGTTCGTCACGTCCAGAAGCAGCGGCGTGACGCGGCTATCCGCGTGCGCCAGGGGCTGACGGGTACCGGCGTACACCCGCTTCGCGCCCCGCCTCAAAGCTTCCTCGACCAGCGCCTCTCCGATGCCGCGATTGGCCCCGGTCACGAGAACTGCCTTGCCTTCGATTGTCATTTTGATCTCCTTGGTATGTGCTTCTTTCCAATGGAGATCCGCCGGACCGTCGCAATCCATCGCGACCCGGAAAAGATTTACGCCGGCGCTACGGCCGGCAGTCCGAACGGCTGCAGCTCGACGCCGACGAACGCGGTGATCGCCGCGATCCGGCCCTCGGGGGTGAGCGTCAGCAGTTGCAGCGCATGGTGTGCCTCGCCGGCCTCCGGCGTGTTATAGGTGCCAAGCGCCAGCTGCCCATTCGCGCGCCCGACGCGCACGCGACGCTGAAATCCCGGGGCGAAGGGTATACGCGCGAGGAACACACGCACTTGCGCGATGCCGGTGTACCACGACGGTACCGGGGGCATCGCGATCGTCGCTTCTTCGGTGAGCATCGCGACGATCGCATCGATGTCGCCGCGCTCCCACGCGTCAACGTAGTTCGAGACGAGCTCCTTGACACGCGCGTCGCCGAGCGAGCGCAATGTCGCCTGCTGGCTCTGCTCGGGCAACTGCTGATCGACGGTCTTGTGCGCGCGCTGTAGCGCGCTGTAGACGGCCTCCGGCGAGGTGTCAAGCGTCGTGGCCACCTCGGCGCCCGAGAACCCGAGCACGTCGCGAAGGATCAGGACGGCCCGTTGGCGCGCGGGCAGGTGCTGAAGCGCTGCCACGAAGGCAAGCTCGACGCTCTCGCGCTGCTCGTAGCGTGCCTCGGGCACCGCGGAGCTCTCGGCGACGGCCTCGTCCGGGTACGGCTCCAGCCATACCGACTCGACGAGCGGCGCCGCCGGCTCATCGTGCGCGTCAGTGGGCGGGCCGTAATCGATCGGGAGCACCCGCCGCGGCTGGCGCTCGATCAGCCGCAGGCAGCTGTTGGTTGCGATCTGGTAGAGCCACGAACGCAGCGAGCTTCGCCCCTCAAACCGGGGCAGCCCGCGCCAGGCTCGCAGCAGCGCGTCCTGGAGCGCGTCGTCGGCGTCGTGGACCGAGCCAAGCATCCGGTAGCAGTGCGCGCGCAGCTCGGAGCGGTACGGCGTAATCAACTCGTCGAAGGAATCTCGATTGCTGGCGGTCACTGACATGCCGGTCATCTTCTAGCTAAGACCCGGCGGGTGCAAGAAATCAATCGCTGCCGTGGTCGAATGCGGAGCACTGACGGCGCTCTGGGTGCTGCCCGGGCCGCGCTAGGGCCGGAAGGGATCGCGCAGAGTGATCAGCGCCGCGTTGCGTCTCGCCGTCGGGTGATGCTCAGCGTGGCCGTTTCGTGGCGGCAGCGCCAGCGGGCGAAACGGCCAGAACCACGATAGCTCTAGCCTTGCGGCGGCGCTGACGCGGCACTAATGCGACGTGTGATGCTGGTGGCGCTTGGCTAGGCGGTGGCGTGCGAGCCGGCCGTTGTGCGCTGCGCCGGCGCCCTCGGCCTGGGCCTGGGCCCACGTGAAGCTGTAGCTCGTCCAGTTGATGCGCGGTGTCCATACCAGTGTCGTCGCGTAGCTCGAGTTGCCACTCGCGTCCGTCCCGACCGCTGCGCCCAGCGAGAGAGTCCCGGCGCTCGCGAAGGCAAGGACGTTGCGGCGGTGAACCCAGCAGCCGTTCGCGGCGGCGGACGTGCAGTCGATGTTCGAGGTCTCGGGGCCGTCGTAGCCGTCGTCGTACATCCACTCGTAGTAGGCATACGGTGCGTTGGCCCATTCGCCGGCCCAGTTGGATGTCCAGCCGTAGACCGATAGGTCGCCGAGGAGTGAGGTTGGATCAGGGTCGACGTCGCTCAACATCGCGCTCTGCGCTGCGCTCCCAAGCGTGGTGCTCAGACCCGTGATCGGCGGTAGGCCGTAGGCGATGCGATCGAGGTTCGAGAGGACGAGGATCTGTTCGGTCCCATGGAGCGAGTTGAAGTCTGCTGGGAGGACGTACGGTCCGAGGCCGATGTCCGCGCGGGCCGTGTCGAGTGCCACGACGACCGCGTTGACGCAGGTATCGCCGTCTGGCGCCCGGTCGCAGGTCTGCGGAAGCGCGCCGATCGGAATGTTCGCCGCCAAGCTGCGGGCGACGGAGGCCGCGCCGGCTGGAGCTGCACTCAGACACAGGCTGCCGGCCGCGACGACCGTCGCGAGGGCCAGGGATCTCAAGCTGATTGCGCGGAAGATGCGCCAGTTGACCACCTGTCCAGGCTAGGCGGATCTCTCCGGCACGCCCGGGGGTTTTCCTGCCCCGTCTGGCGCCCAGCGCGCTCGCAGCCTTGCTACGAAGAGCCGGAAACGGTTGTCTGCTTTGGCGCGGCGATGCCGGCTCGTCGGCATTGCGGCTGGACTGCGAGCGCGAGTCGGTCGTGACGCGCATACTCGGTCTTGCACCACGCGCGAGCCGTCGTGCCGCATTCGTAAAGCAGCGCACCCCCGGTCGAGCCGGCGACCAGGACGCTGACGCACCCGTGGCCGGAGACCGGAGCGATGCCCCTGTGGTTCGTCACCAGGACCACGATGACCACGACCGTTGCCACCAGGACGCCAAGGCCGCAGCCGAGCAGCCCGCGTCGCTGGCGGCGCGTCAGCGGCTCGGCCAGGCGCTGCGAATGCCCGACGAGGACCATCGGCGGCGCAGTATAGGTCCACCGCGGCGATCTGCCCAGTTACTCGGGAACGCCGCACCTTTCGCTCGCCGGGCGGGTTCTGCGCATGAGGGAGCCAATCCCCGGAAGCAAACCCAACAGGAGGCGGAACATGCATCAGCCAACAGCGCTTCGGCGCGGGCCGAAGCGACATCGCCGCGTAGTCTCGGCCGTCCTCGCTGCGGCCGCCCTGGCCGCCCTGGCCGCCACCATCGCGGTGGCGTCAGCTTCGGCGAACGTCAAGCGCGATGGGCGTGGTCGCGCAGTCATTCCGGCGGCTGCCGGGGTCGTGACCGCAACGCCGGACGCGGGTGCAACAAGCTTCACGATCGAGCTGCGTGGTGGGGCCAGCGAGACGGTCGACGTCGGCGGCTCGACCACTTACCTCGAGCGCGGCACGCCGAGCGCGTCGCTGAGCGATGTGCAGAAGGGCGATCTGGTCGCCGTTTTCGGGACGACATCGGCCGCTAGCGTCACCGCCACCGAGGTCGTGATCGCGCTGGCGCGCAGCGCGCCAGGTGCGACGCTAGCGACGGTCGGGATCGTGCAGGCAACTCCGAGCGGCAATTCGTTCACGATCACGACGCGTGGCGGCGTTAGCGAGACCGTCGATGTGAGCGCCGCCACGGCCTATTACGAGCGTTGGCTACCAGGCGCCTCGCTCACGGACGTGGCCAGCGGCGAGCTTGTCGCCGTCTTCGGCTCTATGTCCGGCACCACGGTCACCGCGTCGGCGGTCGTGATTCATCGTGGCTTCCGCCGCGGCTTGGGGATCGCCGGTGTCGTTCAAGGCACCCCCGGATCGACTGCGACCAGCTTCACGATCGAAACGCGCGGAGGGGGGACGGAGACAGTTGAGGTGACCTCATCGACGCTCTACTTCGAGCGTGGCACGGGCAAGGTGACCCTTGCGAGCGTCCTCAGCGGTGACATCGTCGGCGTGTTCGGTAGCCCGTCGGGCCCCAGCACGGTCAAAGCCCTCGCCGTGATCCTCGCCGCAGCTCCGCCCAGCACCGGCACGTTCGCCACAGCCGGCACCGTCCAAACGAATCCGAGTGGGGGCGACTTCGTCATCGAGACGGGCGACCGCACTCAGGTCACGGTCGACACCACCGCGACGGCGACGACGTTCGTCGAGCGCGGCGCGACGGGCGTATCGATCGACAACGTGAAGCCCGGCGAGGACGTGGCCGTGTTCGGCACGCTCTCCGGGGAGACCGTCACGGCGACGCAGGTCGTGATCGGAGGCAACGAGCGCGCACATCCGGGTCGCTTCGTCGGGCCGGGGCAGCACGCTGGTGGCGGCGACGCTCGCCGCGGTCGCCGCTGGCACTAGCTCGCGGGAGGCATGCGGTCCGGCGAGAAAGCCGGACCGCACCGCCGCCGGGAGGGCTAGAGCACGTACACGGTCACGCCGTCGATCGTCTTCGACTTGAAGTGGCTGGAGACCCAGGTCGAGATCTCGCTCGTGCTCGACGAGGACCGACCGCCGAAGCCGCCGAAGCCGCCGCCCGTATCGATGTAGTAATGGATCTCGCCGTTGTCGACGTAGCGCTCGAACTGGGCCAGCGTCAACTCGCCGCCGTTGCCGTTGAAGCCGCCGATCGCCATCACGGCCTTACCGCCGGTCGCAAGCTCGATCCCAGCCGCCGAGGTCGAGCCCGAGGTCGCGGCTATCCAGCGGTAATGGCTCGAGTCCCGCTCGAGGAACTCGGCCAGGGCGCGGCTGATCGTCACATTGCCCGCGCCGCCGGTGCCGCCACCGCCGGCTGCGGCGAATTGATGTCCGCGCGAGCCGAACAGGCTGTTGGCGGGGCCTGATCCGCTTGCCGCCGCTGCGCCCGGCAGGCCGCGTCGCGGGCCAGAGCCGCGCGGAAGTCCGCCGCGCACCGAGCCTCCTACTCCAGAGCCGGACGCAGCGCCATGCGGAAGCCCGCCGCCGGGCAAGCTGCCCGACCGCCCAGGGCCACCGGCAAAGCCACCCGATCGCCCGGCGCCGCCGAGACCGCCGACTCCACCACCACCGCCAAGTCCACTCGCCGTTCCGCTGACGGTCGGGCCGGCGCTCGGAAGCGAACCGGCGTGCGGCGTCGTGACTGTTTGGGCGGCGTAGGCGAGCGGGCCGGCGAAGCAGCCGACCGCCACGCACGTCGTGGCGATAACCGCCGTCCGTCGCGCGAACCGGCCGAGTAGCGGCGCCGCGAGCAGCCCTCCGGCCCCGACGATCGCAGTCACGAGCACGAGCGGCCGCAGCCATGGCTCCCAGCTCGGCGTGCGGTCGAGCAGCACGTAGGCCCAGACGCCGGTCCCGAGCACCGTGGTCGCAGCGACGATTCGCGCCCACAGCGCGTCGCGCTGCTGCCACAGCAGGGCCGTGCCGATCGCGACGAGCGCCGCGATCGCGGGCGCCAACGCGACCGTGTAATAGGTGTGGATCACGCCGGTCGAGAAGCTGAAGATCGCCGCCGTCACGAGCAGCCAACCGCCCCAGATGATCAGTGCCGCGCGGGCGCGGTCGACGCGAGGCGCGCGGCGCCGTAGCCACAGACCAAGCGCGAGAGCGACCAGCGCCGCCGGGAGCAGCCAGGAAGCCTGTCCACCGAGTAGATCGTTGAACAGCCTCAGGATCCCCGTCGGCCCGCTGAACATCGACCCGCCACCACCGCCCCCAGGTCCGCCGCCACCGAAGATTCGGCTGAACCCGTCGTAGTTGAAGATCAGGTTGAAGATGTTGTTGTCAGGCGAGCCGTCGATGAACGGGCGCGAGCCGGCGGGCAGCAGCGCGACGATCGCGACCCACCAGCCGGCAGCGACGACGATCGCGACAAGGCCGTAGCAAAGTTGCGCCAGCCGTCGGCGCAGCGAGGTCGGCGCCGCCAGGAGGTAGGCGCCCGCGAACGCCGGCACAACGAGAAACGCCTGACCCAGTTTCGCGAGGAAGGCGAAGCCGATCAGCGCGCCCGTCGCGATGATCCAGCGCGAGCTCGCAGCTTCGATCGCCCGCGTCAGGCAGTAGGCGGAGGCAACCAGCAGGGCGACGAGTACCGCGTCGGGGTTGTTGAAGCGGAACATCAGCGCCGCGGCCGGCGTCATCGCGAGCATCGCCCCCGCCAGGAGACCGGCTGGCGCACCGAACCAGCGCTTGACGGCGCCATAGAGCAGGGCGACGGCGGCTACGCCCTCCAATGCGTTGGGCAGCAGCATGCTCCAGCTGCTGAAGCCAAAGATGCGCCCGGAGAGTGCCATCAGCCACAGCGACGCCGGTGGCTTGTCAACGCTGATGAAGCTGGAAGAGTCGAGCGCGCCGAAGAAGAACGCTTTCCAGCTCTCCGTTCCGGCCTGCACTGCCGCCGCGTAGAAGCTGTTCGCGTAGCCCGAGTCGCTGAGGTTCCACGTGTAGGCACCCGCGGTCACCACGAGCAGTGCGATCAGCGCCGGTCGGACCCAGCGCTGCTCCGCGACGCGCTCGTCGTCCCGTGTTCCCGACCAACTGCCGGTCCGCCATCGTGGCTGCCGGTGCGTGCCCGACGGCGCCACTGCTGTCTGTTCCGTCATGCCCATTGATCGCTCCAATCCCGCGTACCGCGGCGCTTGCTTGGTGGGCCGATTCTCTGGCCCTCAGCTGCGGCTAGCCTTGGACGAAGCTGAGAGGAAGCTGGGAGCGAAGGCCTGTCGTCGACGCCGTCGAGGCCTTGCGGATGGCCTGAAAAGGGGCCGAGACGGCCCGAAACCGATTGTCTGCACGGATCCGTGCAGCATGGTAGGCTGGCGCGGAAATGCCGAATCCTCGGCGAGATGGCCGAGGAGCGGGGAAACCAGGTGGTTGGGGCGAATCCCACAGTAAAGCTGTGGGAAGCGCGGCTCTTTCAGCGCTAGCCCGTCAGCTAACTCCGCAGGCCTTAGAGAGAGGTAGCTGTGCGGCAACGCCCCATCTGCGCCATTGCGACGACGATCCTCCTGCTCGGAGGTTTTGCCGCCACCGCAGGGGCGAAGGCCAAGGCCAAGGACGCCGGCGGTGCCGTGGCTCCGGTATCGACGGCCACAGGTGGGACGACGGGGTTGACCGGAATCAGCGGTTCGACCGGAATCAGCGGTTCGACCGGAATCAGCGGTTCGACCGGAAGTAGCGGTTCGATCAACCCGACGGCGCCGCTCGCCGATCTTGCGCCGATCGTGCTTGGCAAGCACGAGAGCGCGACCGCCGTCTACAGCGGCCCTATCTTTGAGGTCACGGCCGGTGGCCTCGTGCCCTACGACGCGGGGAGTGACGCTGCCACGAGCTCGACGGACGTCGCTGGTGGCACGACCGCAGCAGCTGAAAGCAGCCTCTCCACTGGCCTGCCTCAGCTGGAGGTTCCCGGGAGCACCGCCGAGGAGGTCAAGGTCAATGGGCTCGGTTTCGCCGCGGCGCCGGAGAACGCCCCGATCGTCGTCCAGGAAGTGATCTGGGCTGCCGATAGGATCATCGGGCGCCCCTACGTCTACGGCGGTGGTCACAAGTCCTTCCAGTCCTGGGGCTACGACTGCTCAGGGACCGTCTCCTATGCCTTGCATGGCGGCGGCATGCTGAAAGCTCCGCTGGACTCCGGGCAATTCATGAGCTGGGGCGCCCACGGTCAGGGCCAGTGGATGACGATCCTTACGAATGCCGGCCACGCCTATCTCGACGTCGCTGGCCTGCGCCTCGACACCAGCCCGGCCAACGACCCGGCGGGGCTCCAGGGTCCGCGCTGGCGTCCGCTGCGTCCTGACAACGCCGGCTTCGTCAAGCGGCACCCGTTCGGTTACTAGCCCCCGTCGGCTAGCCGCCTGCTTCAGGAGGCCGCGTCAACAGGCAGAGCGACGCCGAGCTCGGCAAGCTCCTGCGCCGGAGTGCGATCCGCTCCCTGCCGTCGATGAGCAGGCGGGGCGTACTGTCATCGCTCGTGTGTGGAGGCTCCCTCCACCTGCATCGTCGCGTGACGCGCGAGTCGTATCACTACTCTGCAGGTATGGACGACGCCACGCTGATGACGGCTGCCGACCTCGAGGCGCTGCAAGCGGAGCTGGCGCAGCTCGAGGGCGAGGGTCGGCGCGACATTGCCTCGAGGATCAAGACCGCCCGCGAGTGGGGCGACCTGAAGGAAAACAGCGAGTACCACGACGCCAAGAACGAGCAGGCGCATCTCGAGACACGGATCGCGATGCTGCGCGATCGCCTCGCGCGAGCCCAGGTGGTCGAGGTGGCCGAGGACGGCGGTCCCAACGGAGCCGTCGCGTTCGGCTCGGTCGTGATCGTTCGCGACGAGCAGGGGCGCGAGCAACGCTTCGAGCTCGTCAGTTCGCGCTCGGCGTCCCCGAGCGCTGGGCAGATCTCGATCGAATCGCCCGTCGCCAAGGCACTGCTGGGGCGCCGGGCGGGCGACGTCGCAGCGGTCTCGCTGCCGCGTGGCACGCGCGAGCTGACCGTGCTGTCAGTCGCCTAGCCGCTGCGAGGCGCGGCTGGTTGCCTGCGCAGGCAACTAAGCCTTACTGATGAACGACCAGCTGAACGCGCGCGAGCTCGCCGCCTGGCGTGGCTTCACCCGTACCCACGCGCTCCTCTGGCGCGAGCTCGAGGCTGGCCTCGAACGCGGGCATGGGATCTCGCTCGGCGCCTACGACGTGCTCGTGCTGCTCGACGAGTCTCCGGGTCGCCGGCTGCGGATGAGTGAGCTTGCCGAAGCGGTTCTGATGAGCTCGGGCGGCTTCACGCGGCTTGCCGACCGCTTGTGCGCGGAAGGGCTGGTCGCGCGTGAGCGCTTGCGCAGCGACGGCCGCGGATTTGAGCTCGTGCTCACGCCCACCGGCCGCGAGCTTCTGGATCGCGCGCGCGAGACGCACCGCGGCGACGTGCGGCGCCGCTTCCTCGCGCATATCGACGCCGACGAGCAGGTCGCGCTGGCCGCACTGTGGAAGCGGATCGGCGGCGAGCCCCTCAGGACACCGGCAGCGAGTAGTTGATCCACTCCTCGCGGCTAGCGCCAGTGCGATCGTAGACGGCCTGCGCCCGCTTGTTCGTCGGCGCTGTGTACCACTCCAGCGCGACTGCGCCGTGGTGCACGCACTCGCCGGCGCAGGCCTCGATCAGTGTCGCGCCGATCCCGCCGCCGCGCGCGGCGGGGGCGACGTAGAGGTCGTTCATCAGACCGATCGGCCCGGCATTGAGCGTAGAGAAGGTCCAAAGCAGCGTTGCAAGCCCGACCGCGGTACCGTCGCCGAGGCGCGCGAGCAGCTGGATGCCGGCAGTATCCGGCGCCTCCAGCAGCGCCTCGCAGACACCGCGCAGCGCGGCTTCGCTGGGCGCCGCCTCGTAGAACTCGCAGTAGCCCCGCAGCAGCGGCATCACCTCGTCGATGTCGCGCGCGCTCACGCGGGCGATCCCGAAGTCGGTCATGTCTTCTTGTGTGCGAAGTGCGCTTCGAGGACTGCCGGGTCGGCCGTCTCGGGCCGGCGCTTGAAGTACTCGCGCTGCAACGGCCACGCGATGAACATCAGGACGACGCCGAGCAGCAGCCCACCGATGCCGATGACGATCGGCACCTGGAAGCCGTCGAACGGTGGCGAGTAGTTGGCGCCCGCGACGCTGTAGGAGACGTAGGCCTTGTAGAAGACGGCGAACATCAAGAGCCCGCCTATCATCGGGAGCACGCCGACGAGGAAGAAGCGGCGCGCGTTGACGAGCAGCTCCCTTCGGTAATAGACCGCGCAGGCGAACCCGGTGAAGCCGTAGTAGAAGCAGATCGCGAAGCCGACCGCGGTGATCGAGTCCAGGAGCACGTTGCCCGGGCTCCCGTTCTTGCCTGGGTTCAAGGCTATTACGCCGACCGTCCAGACCGTCGAGATCGCGCCCATCGCGAGCGTCGAGACGTCGGGCGTCTGGAACTTCGGGTGGGTGTGGCCGAATATCTTCGGGATCGCTCCCCAAGCGGCCATCGAGAGTGTGGTCCGCGCGGTCGGCAGGATCGTCGTCTGCGTCGAAGCCGAAGCTGACGTCAGCACGGAGAAGAGCAGCAGTTTCTGCAGAATGCCATGGCCGAACACCACGTTGCCGAGCGGACTGAGAATGTCGGCCGAGTTGCTTTTGAGGAAGTCGAGTCCACCGACCGACTGGGCGCCGGTGGTGACGAGCACGTAGATCAGCAGCAGCAGCAGCGTCGACACGACTGCCGCACGGCCGGGTCCCTCGGCGGGGTTCTCCGACTCCTCGTTGATCGCGACGCCGGAGTCCCAACCCCAGTACACGAAGATACCCAGCAGCACGCCGTCAGCGAGCGCGCCCCAGCTGAGCGCGAACGGGTTGAACCAAGACAGCTCGGGGTGGAGGGGGTGGACCCCCGCACCTGTGAGAGCGTGCCCGGAATAGACATCGACCAGTGCGACGATCGCGAAGATCGCCAGGATCACTACCTCGAAGGTCAGTAGGAATTGCTGGATACGCGCCGAGAGCTCGATCCCTCGCCAGCAGATCCAGGTCATCAGAGCGATCCAAATGACCGACGCGACGATCAGCGCGAACGTCGAGTGGGCGGCAGCCGTCCAGCCGACGAGAAGAAACGTGTAGGACCCCGCGATCGCAGCCAGCGAAGCCATCACGAGCACGTCGGCGAGGAAGATCGCCCAGCCGTTGATCCAGCCGAGCTGTGGACCCATTGCGCGCGTCAGCCAGGCGAAGGTCGTACCGGCGTCCGGGTCGTGGAGGTTGAACCAGCGATAGCCGAGCGACACGAACAGAATCGGAATGAACGAGACGATCATGATCGCCGGCGCGTGAACACCGAGGCCGCCGACGGCGACGATGAAGCCGAGCGTCACGGCGATGCTGTATGCCGGCGCAGTCGAGGCGACGGCGACCACGACGTTCGACGCATAGCCGATCGCGTTGGTCTTGAGGCCCTTCTCACCAGGGGCGCTCGAGCGCTTCGGTGTGTCTGGACTTACCGGAACGGCTGCGCTCTCCACGGCTGCCTCCCTAGTCGACCTTGCCCACACCCCTGGGAAGGCGCGTATTGAATCGCAAACCGCGGTGTCGTGATGCGCTCCCCGCGGTGGTGTTAGCGTGTGAGCTAGGCAACCGGCATCGGAGGCAGAGCGTCGTGTCCATCACCGCCACCCACGAGTACTCGACCATTGAGCTGTCCGAGCTTGCTCGCCGGCACCTCTGGATGCACTTCTCGCGGCTTGGCAGCGACCCGCACGCGCCGCTGCCGATCATCGTCGCGGGAGAGGGTTGCTACGTCTATGACGCGGATGGCAAACGCTACCTCGACGGCCTCGCCGCGCTGTTCTGCGTCAACGCTGGACATGGCAGGCCGGAGCTGGCCGAGGCGGCGGCGGCACAGATCCGCGAGCTCGACTTCTACACGACTTGGAGCTACGCGCACCCGCGCGCGATCGAGCTCGCGACACGGATCGCCTCGCTTGCCCCGGCGGACCTGAACCGCGTCTTCTTTACCTCCGGCGGCTCGGAGGCGGTTGAGAGCGCCCTGAAGCTCGCGCGCAACTACCACCGCCTCACGGGCTACGCCCAGAAGACGAAGGTGATCGCGCGCGAGATCGCCTATCACGGCACCTCGCTCGGGGCGCTGTCAGCGACCGGGATCACCTCGATTCGCGAGCAGTTCGAGCCGCTCACGCCCGGCGGCTGCCACGTGCCGAACACGAACAGCTACCGTTGGCCCGCGGACCGCGACCCGCTGTGGGCCGCTGAGGCGATTGCCGAGCGGATCGAGTTCGAGGGCCCGGACACGGTCGCCGCCGTGATCCTCGAGCCGGTCCAGAACGGCGGCGGCTGCCTGGTGCCGCAGGAGGGCTATTTCCAGCGGGTGCGGGAGATCTGCGACGCCAACAACGTGCTGCTGATCTCCGATGAGGTGATCTGCTCCTGGGGCCGGCTCGGCTACTACTTCGGTTCCGAGCGCTTCGGCTACATCCCGGACATCATCACGACTGCGAAGGGACTGACGTCGGCCAACGTCCCGATGGGGGCGATGATCGTCTCCGATCGCCTTGCCGAACCGTTCCTACAGGGAACGCGCAGCTTCGCGCACGGCTTCACCTTCGGTGGTCACCCGGTGGCGGCTGCGGTCGCCATGGCGAACCTCGACATCTTCGAGCGCGAGGACCTCTGCGCGCACGTCCGCGACAAGGAGGGCGAGTTCCGCGCGATGCTTGAGGATCTGCGGGACATCCCGATCGTCGGCGATGTTCGCGGCGCCGGCTTCTTCCAGGCTGTAGAGCTCGTCAAGGACCAGACAACCAAGGAGACGTTCAACGACGACGAGTCCGAGGACCTGCTGCGCGGCTTTCTCTCCGGCGAGCTGTACCGCAACGGTCTGATCTGCCGCGCCGATGATCGCGGTGACCCGGTGATTCAACTCGCGCTGCCGCTGATCGCCGACAGCGAACAGTTCGAGGAGGTCGGACACGTGCTGCGTACGGTGCTCACCGCCGCGAGCGAGCGCATCGCCTGAGCGGCCCGCAGTGAGCGCGAACGGCAAAGGGCAGTTGCGCGTCGTCGTCCTGGGCGCAGCGGGCACGATCGCGCCTGCGATCCTCGAGGACCTTGCGGCCTCCGACGAGGTTGTGAGCGTGCTCGCGCTGGATCTCGACGGCGAGCGCGCGGCAGCTGCCGCGACTGCGCACGGCGGCGAGAAGGCCGCCGCGCGGGCGGCCGATGCGCGCGCCGGGCTCGCGGAGCAGCTTGCGGGACACGATGTACTGATCAACACCGCGTCATACCGCGTGAACCTCGACGCGATGGAGGCCTGTCTTGCGGCCAGCTGCGACTACATCGACCTCGGCGGTCTCTACCACGTCACGATGGAGCAGCTCGAGCTGAATGATCGCTTCGAGCACGCGGGGCGGCTTGCCCTGCTCGGCATGGGCTCGAGCCCCGGCAAGACGAACCTGATGGCGGCCCGCGCCGTCGCGGAGCTCGGTGCCGTCGACTCGATCGACATCGTCGCCGGCGGCCGCGACTTCAACCCGCCGGGATCCTTCAGCCCGCCCTACGCGGTCCAGACGCTGATCGACGAGGTGACGCTCAAGCCCGTCGTGCTCCGCGACGGCAGGCCGACTGAGATCAAACCGCTCACCAGTGGCGGCACGGTCGATTTTGGCGACCCGATCGGCAGCGCCGAAACGATCTACACGCTCCACTCCGAGCTCGTCAGCTTCGGTAAGAGCTTCGACTGCGCCGAGTGCTCCTTCCGTCTGTCGCTATCGCCGACCATCGAGAAGCGCCTGCGCGAGCTCGCCCAGGGGGGCCTGGAGGACATCGCCCGCGCGCAGCGCGAGGCCGCGCCACCATCAGATGAAACGGTCTCCATACATTTGATCGAGGCGCGCGGCGGCGGCCGAGCGGTTCGTGTTCGAAGCGTCACGAACCCTCATGTGCCGTTTCGTCTCGGTGGCTCGGTCGTCTCGACTGCGGCCCCCGCGGTGGCTGCGGTGCGGCTCCTGGCGCGCGGGCGGATCGATGCAATCGGCGCCCAATTCCCGGAGCGCTGCATCGCTCCAGAGGATCTCTTCGCCGAGGTTGCGACGCGCAGCTGTGAGATCAGCGTCCAGGTTGAAGAGCTCGCAGCATGAAGGTCGGCGTCCCGCGCGAGACGAAGGCTGACGAGTACCGCATATCGATCACGCCGGCCGGCGTGCGCGAGCTGTGCGAGCACGATCACGAGGTGCTGGTCGAGGCCGGCGCCGGCCTCGCGAGCGGCTTCTCCGACGAGCAGTTCACGGGCCAGGGCGCAGCAATCGTCGCAGACGCGCAGTCGCTCTTCGCGGACGCCGACATGGTGGTCAAGGTCAAGGAGCCGCTCGACTTCGAGGTTGCGCGCCTGCGTCCGGGACAGATCCTGTTCACCTACCTGCACCTCGCGCCGGCGCCCGAGCTCACGCGTGCGCTCTGCGCGTCGGGCGCCACGTGCATCGCCTACGAGACGGTCGAGGATCGCCACGGACGGTTGCCGCTGCTCGCGCCGATGTCGGAGATCGCGGGCCGGCTCGCGACGCAAGCCGGCGCCTTCATGCTCGAGAAGCCGCTCGGCGGCCGCGGCGTGCTGCTCGGCGGCGTCCCCGGGGTCGCCGCCGCGAACGTGATGATCATCGGCGGCGGCAATGTTGGCCAGCACGCCGCCGCCGTCGCTATCGGTCTCGGTGCCGACGTCTTCATCTTCGACATCTCGATCGACCGCCTGCGCGAGCTTGAGGTGGCGCTCGGCGGTCGCTGCTCGACCGTCCACTCCTCGACGCTCGCGATCGAGGAGATGCTGCCGCGAGTCGACCTGGTGATCGGAGCGGTGCTCGTCGTCGGTGACCGCGCTCCGTACGTGATCCGTCGCAGCCAGCTCGCGATGATGCGGCCCGGCACCGTTCTGGTCGATGTTGCGATCGACCAGGGCGGCTGCTTCGAGACGTCGCGACCGACCACCCATCACGAGCCGACGTTCGAGGTCGACGGAATCACGCACTACTGCGTCACGAACATGCCCGGGGCGGTGCCGGTGACCGCCACGCACGCGCTCGCGAACGCGACGCTGCCGTACGTGCTGGCGCTCGCCGACCGCGGCGTCGCTGGGGCGGTGGCCGTCGATCCGGGGCTCCGCCGAGGTGTCAACGTCGCCGGCGGCGTGGCAACGCACGCGGCGGTTGCTCGCAGCATCGGCGAGGAGCCGGTGCCTATCGAGGCGGCGCTCGGCGCCGCCTAATCAAGGGAGGGACGTTGCGAGAACTCGAGAACTTCATCAATGGCGCCTTCGTCGCACCGGCGGACGGCGCGAGCGAGCCGGTTCTGAACCCCGCGACCGGCGAGACGATCGCACAGGCGCCGCTTTCCGGTGCCGTCGACATCGATGCCGCGGTGGGCGCCGCGCGCCGCGCGTTCGAGGGCTGGTCGCAGACGACGCCCGCCGAGCGCGCTGAGGCGCTGCTCGGCCTGGCGACCGCGGTCGAGGAGCACGGCGACGAGCTCGCCCGCGATGACTCGATGAATGCCGGCAAGCCGCTGTCGGCGATGCGAAACGACGAGATTCCGGTCGCGGCAGACAACCTGCGGTTCTTTGCGAGCGCAGCTCGTTGCCTTGAAGGCCGCGCCGCGGGCGAGTATCTCGAGGGCTACACGTCCTACGTCCGGCGCGAGCCGGTGGGCGTGATCGGTCAGATCGCGCCTTGGAACTACCCGTTGTTGATGGCGATCTGGAAGATCGGCCCGGCGCTGGCGACCGGCAACACGATCGTGCTCAAACCGGCCGAGACAACCCCGATCACCGCGCTCCGCCTCGCTGAACTGGCGGCCGAGTTCCTGCCGGCGGGAGTCCTCAACGTGGTCTGCGGCCACGGCGACCCGGCCGGGCAGGCGCTCGTCGACCATCCGGACGTCGACATGGTCTCGCTCACCGGTTCGGTTGAGACCGGGAAGCGGATCGCCGCCAGCGCGGCGACGACGCTGAAGCGCGTCCACCTCGAGCTTGGCGGCAAGGCCCCGGTCGTGGTGTTCGACGACGTCGAGCTGGAGAGCGCGCTCGAGACGATCGCCGGCACCGGCTACTACAACGCCGGGCAAGACTGCACCGCTGCGACGCGCGTACTCGCCGGTCCCAAGGTCTACGACGAGGTCGTCGCTGGACTCTCCGAACAGGCCCAAGGGCTCGTCCTCGGCGACACCTTGGCCGAGGACACGACGCTCGGGCCGCTCAACTCGGCGCGCCAGCGCGAGCGTGTGGAGGGTCTGCTCGAGCGGCGCGGCAAGCACGTCGAGCTCGTCACGGGCGGCAACGAACCGGCTGGTTCAGGCTTCTTCCTCGAACCCACGGTGCTCGCCGGGCTGGAGCAGGACGACGAGCTGATTCAGCGCGAGATCTTCGGGCCGGTCATCACGGTGCAGCGCTTCAGCGACGAGGAGGAGGCGATCAAGTGGGCCAACGGAACGCCCTACGGTCTGGCTTCCTCGGTCTGGACGCGCGACGTCAAGCGGGCGCTTCGCGTCTCCAAGGCGCTGCGCTTCGGCTGCGTCTGGATCAACGACCACATCCCGCTTGTCTCCGAGATGCCGCACGGTGGCTTCAAGCAATCCGGCTACGGCAAGGATCTCTCGATCTACTCGCTGGAGGACTACACGGTCATCAAGCACGTGATGGCCAAGCTCGATTGATCCGGCCGTCGCCGGATCAATCGGGTACCTCAGAGGCCGTCTTAGCGCACGCTCGCCGCTGCTAGCCGGGCGGGAGCACGCTGGGGGTTGGCGTGCGCAGAGCGTCGGCGAGGAGCGCCAGGTAGCGCACAGCGCTCGCCGGCGTCGGGCACGTGGGGGTGTGTTTTGCCGTTGCGGTGACCATCTGGATCAGGAGCGGGAGCTCTGAGGGGTCGAGGTCGCCGCGGATCTGTCCGCTGGCCTGGGCGCGAGAGAAGAGGACGCTGAGCGGCTCGAAGACACGGACGTTGATCTCGTCCTTCAGCTCGAGCATCACGCCTGACTGGTCGAGCGCTTGGAGGAAGACCATGTTCGCGGTCTGAATCTCGATCAGCGCGCGGATGCCGGCGAGCAGCGCCTCCCACGGATCGGGCATCGCCGTGGCGGCCGCGATGTCGAGCTCGAGCTCGCCGATACGGGTGTCGAAGATCGCGTGCAGCAGTCGTTCCTTCGTCGGGAAGCGCCGGTAGATAGTCGCTGCGCCGACGCCGGCGCGCCGCGCGATCTCCTCGATCGTGACCTCGTAGCCCAACTCGGCGAACGCTTCGTGCGCCGCCGCGACGATTCGGTCCTGGTTGCGCTGCGCGTCGACGCGCAGCGCGCGGTCGGGCGAGGTCGTGGCCATGTTGTGACGTATGTTACCAAAGCGGAACGGTAACTCTCACTTGTGCTAGCGTGTTCGCCGAAACCGAGAAAGCGACCAGCCGGGGGTTGATCGATGAAAGGACTCGCACGCTGGTGTATCGCGCACCGCCGCACCGTGATCGTCGGCTGGGTAGTCGTCCTGATCGCAGCAAATGCCGCCGGGCTGGCGGCCGGCTCGAGCTACAACAGCAACTTCAAGGGCCCGAGCACCTCGGGCTCACAGCTCGCGATCAACCTCCTGACCAAGGACTTTCCCCAGCGTCGCGGCGACCAGGCGGCGATCGTCTTCGAGTCCAAGGCGCCGATCGTCAGCTAGGCGGTGCGCTCCGACATCGGCCGTCTGCTTTCGAAGATCGCCGGCGACGCCCACGTCAGCGGCGTCATCTCGCCCTACGTCGGAGCGCACCAGATCGCGCCCGACGGGCACATCGCCTACGCGACGGTCCTCTTCGACGAACGCTCCTTCCAGCTGCCGACCACGTCGATCGACCGTGTGATCTCGACCGCCGAGGCCGCGCGCAGCGCGACGCTCGCAGTCCAGCTCGGCGGTCAGCCGATCGAGCAGGTCGAGCCTCCGAAGACCGGCCCGGCGACCGGCGTGGGCATCATCGCGGCGATCATCATCCTGCTGCTGACCTTCGGCACCGTGGTCGCGGCTGGTCTGCCGCTACTCACTGCCCTGCTCGCGCTGGGCACATCGCTCGGCGTGATCGAGCTGCTGACCCACGTCCTCGACGTCGTCAACTTCACCCCCGAGCTCGCCGCGATGATCGGCCTCGGGGTCGGCATCGACTACGCGCTCTTCGTCGTCACGCGCTACCGCTCGGGGCTCGACGCGGGACTCGAGCCGGACGAGGCGATCGTAACGGCGATGGACACGTCGGGACGCGCCGTGCTGTTCGCTGGTGTGACCGTCGTGATCGCGATGCTCGGTCAGCTGCTCGTTGGTGTGGCGTTCCTGCGCGGCCCGGCGGTCGGTTCCTCGTTGACCGTGCTTCTCACCATGCTCGCCGCGATCACGCTGCTGCCGGCCGTGCTCTCGAAGCTCGGTCGCGGCATCGATCGCCTCGATCCCTTCCACCTGCGCCATCGCCAGAGCAAGGGCGGCGGCTTCTGGGAACGCTGGGCGGCCTTCGTTCAGCGCCGGCCAATCGTCTGCGCGGCCGCCTCACTGGCGGTCCTGCTCGTGCTCGCCTCGCCAATACTCTCGCTGCGCCTCGGCGCGACCGACGCCGGTACCGACGCGACGAGCACGACCACCTACCAGGCCTACCAGCTTGAGTCCAAGGGCTTTGGCCCCGGCTCGACTGGCCCGATCGAGACGGTCACGAAGACACCGAAGCCGCACGACACGGCGGTCGCGGCGATCCTCAGCGCCGCGTTCGCCCGGCAGAAGGACGTCGCCGCCGTGACTCCTGCGACCTACAGCCCGAACGGCGGGATCGCGGTGATCAACGTCGTTCCAAAGACGACGCCGCGGGCAAAGGCGACCTCGACGTTGCTGAACACGCTTCGCAACGACGTGATCCCAGCGCTCGAGAAGCGCACCGGCGCTGTCGTCTACGTCGGCGGCACGACAGCCCTGTTCGCCGACTTCTCGAGCTACATGGCCAGCAAGCTGCCGCTCTTCATCGGCGCCGTCGTCCTGATCTCGGCGCTCCTGTTGCTCGTTGTGTTCCGCTCGGTGTTCATCGCGCTGAAGGCGATCGTGATGAATCTCCTGAGCGTCGGCGCGGCGTTCGGCGTTGTCGTCGCGGTCTTCCAGTGGGGCTGGCTCGGCAGCATCGTCGGTATCTCGGCGACCTCGCCGATTGCCTCGTTCCTCCCCGTGATGGTGTTCGCGATCGTGTTCGGCCTCTCGATGGACTACGAGGTCTTCCTGATGTCGCGCATGCAGGAGGAATGGGAGCGGACCGGCGACGCCGCGCACGCGATGCGCCACGGCCTCGCCGCAACCGGTCGGGTGATCACGGCTGCCGCCGCGATCATGGTCTGCGTCTTTGCATCGTTCGTGCTCGGCGACAGCCTCACGATCAAGCTGTTCGGCGTCGGTCTGGCAGCAGCCGTGTTCCTCGACGCGTTCCTGATTCGCGCCATCCTGGTGCCGGCGATCATGGCCCTGATGGGACCGCGCGCCTGGTGGCTGCCGCGCGGTCTCGACCGCGCACTGCCGCGGCTCAACGTCGACCCGAGGGGAGCGGAGATCGCCACCGAGGGAGTCTGAGCCGCGCCTCGGGCCTCCGTGACGTGAATCGGAGAGCCGACGCAGCCTTGTACTACCCAGAGCCGAAGGACGCAGCGGCCGAGATCAAGGACCACTTCGCCTTCTGCCACGGCGTCGAGCTGACGCCTAGCTGGCCGACCAGACGTCGAGGATGCCGCTCCGGCTGTCGCTGTTGGCGTTGCCTTCGGGCTCGATCACGTAGCCGTCGACCACGATCGGGCTGTTCCAGTGCCCGGTACCCGAGCTCAGCGTTGCTATCAGCTTGCCGCTGTGCGGGTGATAGACGTTGACGCCGCCGGAGTCCATGTCGTAGACGAAGAGCAGGCCGCCCGCGAGCACCGGCGTGGTCCCGTGTGTGGCGTTGCTCCAGGCGATATGCATGCGCCGGTGCGAGACGTAGTAGCCGGCGGTGCCGCCGCCATCGGCGACGAAGACCATCGAGTGCGAGACTGCTGGCGCGCTGAACAGCATCGCGCCGCCCGGTGTGCGGAGGATCTGCAGCTGGCCGCCGGTCTGTTCAGGCAGGCGATGGCGGCGGCCGTCGAGATCGCCGAGGCTCAGCACGCGCAGCAGGCCGTCCTTGCCACCGATCAGCGCCAGGTGGCCGGGAAGCAGCGCCGGCGAGCCCGAGCCCTCGTCGCTGTCGGAGCTATTGAGGGTCGCCTGGTCGGTGGGTGTGTAGGCCTGGATCAGCCGCAGGTTGGGCAGGCTCAGCTCGATCAAGCTGTCGCCGAAGTCCGTGGTGCCGTTCCAAGGAGCGTTACCGGTGGCGATCAGCACGCGGTGCCCGCCGGGCAGTACGACCGGGCCGCTCCGCGAGAGGATCGCGGAGTCGCTCGCCGAGCAGGTCGGCGGGGAGATGATCGCGTGCCGGTTGGCGCAGAGCGTGTTGAAGACGTGCTCGATCTGGCCGCTCTGGAGGTTGATCGCGACGATGTGGCCGACGTACGGCGGCTGGTCGCCGATGTAGCCGCCGGTCGTAGCGAGCAGCTCGCCGTCGGCGATGTTGAGCGAGGCGGTCAGCTTCTCGCGCGCCGGCAGCACCGTGATCCGCGCAGGCCAGCCGGCGGCCTCCTGGCCGTTCTCGAGGCTCAGCTTGTGGACCAGGCCGTTTGGCGAGGTCGTGTAGACGTACTGGTGGCTCGAGTCGGCGATCGGGCTGGCGGTCGTGAACTGGTAGGTGCCCGACCACGCCCCGATCCCGGGTGGCGTGAACTGCCAGAGCGTGTGACCGTCGCTCGGGTCGATCGCCTCCGTGATGCCGTAGGTCGTCGTGACGATCACCGCGTTCTGGACGGTGCCGTCGACGTTGACGCTGCTGAGGAAGATCGCCGAATTGTCGGCCGTGCCCGGCAGGTGCACCTGGCGCAGGTGGAGCTGCTTAACGTTTGCCGCCGTGATCCCGGTTGCGGCGCCGGTCGCGTTGGTTCGCTGCGGATTCAGCCCGAACTCGGGCCAGTCGCCAAGCGGCGCAGCAGCCCTGGCGCGGTTGGCACTGGCGACGTGGCCCGTGGCGATGACGTGTGCAGTCGTCTGGGCTGGAGCCTCGCCGGGCGAGCGAACTGCCACGATGGTGGCCGCTGCTGCACACAGCGCCGCCGTGCCGGCGATCACGCGGCGGTTAACCGTCCTCATCCCTTCCAAGGCTAGCGTCTAGCCGAGGTGGGCCGGTGCGATTGTCGCGGCTGGCGTCGCGCCCTTGGCCTTTCCGTCCACGTTCACCTGGAAGGAAGCGGAGCCGTGAGCCGGAAGCGACGGGATCAGGCTCTGTCCTGCGGCCACGACCCGCGCACCCGCGAGCGCGACCGCGTAGACCGTGACGTCGGTCTCGGCTGCAGCCGAGCTGTTGTTCGCGCTGCCGCTGATGAACGGCCCAACGAAGTTGCTGCCGCTGGCGAGCCTGCTGGCGCTCAACGATTGTGCTGGAGGGCTGGCCGTGGGCGCACCGATCTTTACGACGACGCGCACCGGCGTCCCACCGCTTGCGAGCACGTTTGAGTCGACCCACCACACGGTCGCGTGAGCTCCGAGGAGGGACAGCTCCCCGCTGGGTGAGCTCTCACCGACCGTCGAGTTGCTGTACACCGCCTTGCCGGCTGCGTCGTAGACGGTGATCAGGATTGGGATGTCGGCCTGCGCGTGGCTCGAGCTGTTGCTGAGCTCGAGCACGGCGGCGGTCCCACCGGCGGAGCTGACGATCTGGGCCGAGACGATGCGTACGCTCGAGTTAGCGCCCTTGATCTTGGTGACTGCGGCCGAGGCGCGTTGGTGGCCGAGCCGCTTGGCGATCTTTGCGCTCTCTTGTTCGGTGCTCTCGCAGCCCGCCAGGGCGATCGCGGCGAGGAGCGTGAGCAGCGCCGCGCTGCGGCGACTCATCCGAAGACGCCGGCGATGTACTCGCGCGTCTGTTCTTCGCGCGGGTCGCTGAAGACCTGCTCCGTCTCACCCGCCTCGACGAGGTCGCCGAGGTACATGAATGCGACGCGATCGGCGATTCGGTGCGCCTGCTGGAGGTTGTGCGTGACGACCACGATCGCGAGATCCTCGCGCAGTTGCAGGATCAGGTCCTCGATCACGGCCGTCGAGCGCGGGTCGAGCGCTGAGCACGGCTCGTCCATCAACAGGATCTCCGGCTCCTGAGCAATCGCGCGAGCGATGCAGAGCCGCTGCTGCTGCCCGCCAGACAGGCGTAGTGCCGAGCGGTTGAGGTCCGCGCGGACCTCGTCATGCAGGCCCGCGCGCTGCAGGGCGTGGTCGACGAGCGGTTCCAGCTCGCGGCGACGCGGGCGCTTGCGCGACTGCTCGCGCAGTGCGAAGCCGACGTTATCAAAGATCGACATCGGGAACGGGTTCGGCTGCTGGAAGACCATCGAGACGCGCCGCCGCAGCTCCGTGTCGACGATGTCGTCGGTGTCCTCGCCGTCGAGCAGGACGCGTCCGCTGTGGCTTGCATTCGGCGTCAGCTCCGTCAGGCGGTTCAGCGTTCGCAGCAGCGTCGTCTTGCCGCAGCCGGACGGTCCGATGAGCGCCAGCACCTCGCCCTGGCGAATCGATAGCGACACGTTCTTGACCGCCGGAGTGTTGCCGTAGAAGACGCTGACGTCCTCGAGGCGCAGACGCTCGACGGCCGTGACGGCCGCGCGCGCGCGGCGCGGCCGAGTGTTGGTTTGTTCGGGTGCGATGGCCATCAACTGCGCTTCTAAGTCGAGCTTTTCGATCGGCAATGGTCCATTCTGCCATGCCGGGCTCTCGGGCGCGAGGCGATTTCTCACGGCGCCGGCGCGGCCGTTCATGCTCCGAGCCTCCGCTCCGCGTGGATCGGAGGCCCGCCGATCCGGCCGATCCGTCCGACGCCCCAGTTGAGCACGAGGACCAGCAGCAGCAGGACGGCCGCCGCCGCGTAGGCCTTGTCCGGCGCGTTGCCGTCGCCCGCCGGCGAATTGTTGTAGATGTAGCTGGTCAGGCTCGAGCCGGTGCCGCTGAGGAAGCCAAGCGCGCCGTCCGACTGGAGGCGCAGGGTCGCGCCCAGCAGCAGGATCACGATTGCCGTGTCGCCGATGATCCGTGCGAGGCCGAGCGTCGAGCCGGTCGCGATGTCGCGGCGGACGGCCGGCAGCACGACGCGGCGAATAGTCGCGATGCGTGTCTTGCCCAGCGCAAATGACGCCTCGCGCATCTGCCGCGGCGTCGCGATGAGCCCGTTCCGGGTCGCCGTATAGACCGGTGGGATGGCTAGGAACGACATCATCGCGCCCGCAGTGAGGAACGAGCGGCCAAAGGCGCCTCCCGGCTCGCTGAACGAGAGGAACGAGAAGGCCCCGAGCTGAAAAAGCGCGAGTCCAAAGATCGCGATCACGATGTCGGGGGTGCCGGCGATGATCTCGACGGTCGACTCGACGATGCGCCCGAGCCAGCGTGGCCGGCCGTACTCGATCACCCAAACTGCCGTCACAACGCCGATCGGCACGGCGATCAGGAGCCCGATCGCCCCCAGCAGGACCGTGCCCTCGATCGCATCGAGGAAGCCGCCCGATCCCGACTGGCTCACCGACGCGCTGGGGTGCGTCACGAGTAGGCTCGGCCGCAGGTATTGGATGCCCTCAACGGCGAAGAACACGACCACCGATATGGCGACTGCGCACAGGCCGAGCCCGACCGTCCACGCCAACACGAAGGTGATCTGATCGCGCAGGCGCCAGCTGCGCAGCGACGAGCGCCGTCCGTGCCGACGGCGCCGTGGCGGCGCGGGCCTCGTCGAGTCCACCGGTTGCGCACTCGCCATCAGTTGCTCACCTGGTAGCGGCGCATCGGCAACCTGATCAGATAGCTGGCCAGCGACAGCGCGAAGCTCGAGAAGAGCAGCAGCGCAGCGATCGCGTAGAGGGTTGAGTGCAGGACCGGAATGCTGAGGTTGTCAGCCTGGCGCACGATCTCCGATGCCAGCGTTTCCACCGGCTCGAGGAAGAAGATCTTCCCGTCGAGCGGGTTCGGTGCGAATGCCTTGCCGCCGGAGACCATCGACACGACGACCGCCTCACCGAGCGCGCGCGCGGTCGCAAGCGCGGTGGCGGCGACGATTGCCGGACGGATCGCACGAAGCGACACGGCGATGGTCGCCCGGAGCGGATTGAGTCCGAGGGCGATCGCCCCCTCGCGCCAGGCGCGGGGGACCGATTCGAGTGCGTCGGTGATCAGCGCAGTCAGGATCGGCGTGATCATCAGCGTCACGAGGAGGATCGTGACTCCGAGGCCGCCGCCGCTGAGTTGAATCACGTTGATGACCGAGTTCTGCTCGGCCGTGGTGAGGATGTGCTTGTCGATGAATGGCACGAGCACGAGGATCCCGATCAGTCCGTAGAGAACACCCGGGATTGCCGCGAGCAGCCTGATGACCGGCTTCATCGTGCGCTGCACGAAGGGCGGAGCGAAGTCGACGATGAAGATCGCGGCCGCGAGCGAGATCGCGAGGCCGAACAGCACCGCAAAGCCGGCCGTCAGCAGGGTGCCCCAGATCAGCGGCCACGCATGAAATGCAAACGCTGACGCCGCCGGGTGCGCGCTCGTGTTGACCATCGCCCCGACCTGGTTATCGAGGTTGCCCCCCGAGCCCAGCCAGGACAGCCCCAGGTGGCTGAACGTCGGCCACGCGCCCCGGACGATGAACACGATCATCAGGATGATCCCGATGGCGAGCAGACAAGCCACCGCGCCGAGCAGTTGCTCGGCGCGGTGGTCGCTCCATGGTCTGCGTAGTCGTTCGAGCATTGGCCGGCTTAGGGCGCCTCGCTCTCAGCCGCCGACGGTCTTCGGCAGCGTCAGCGGGATCCATTGCTTCTCGATGATCTTCTTCGCAGGCTTGCTCGTCTGGATCCAGTTGATGAAGCGGCCCTCGGCTGTGCCGGTTGCCGACCCCCTCGTGACCTCATAGAAGAACGCCCAGCCCGGGTAGGTCTCGTTCACCGTATTGGCCACGTTACAGCCGATGCCGTTATAGGCGACGGCGCCGATCTTCTTGTCGTCGAGCGCGTAGTAGTCCGACAGGAAGCCGACGGCGTTCGGGTCGTTCGCGACGGCGTTCTGCATCAGGCCTTCGCTCGCCCACTGTGTGGCGTGCGAGGTCACGACGGTGGACTTGGCTCCGCCGAGCAGCGTGCTCGCAAACGTCGTCAGGACGCCGGCCACCGACGTGCGGCTCTCGACATCGATCGGCGTGGTGAGGGTCGAGCCTGACACCTGGCTCCAGTTGGTCACCTTGCCCTCGAAGATGCTCTCGACCTGCGACGTCGTAAGGTTCGAGATCGGGTTCGACTTGTTGGTCACGACGCAGACGAAGTACTTGGCGATCGGGTAGAAGTCGAGACCTCCGGGCGTCGTTGACGTCGGTGCAGCCGAGGCGTCGCCGATGTTGACCTTGCCGGCCGCGACATCGTTGATGCCAACGGTGCTGCCGCCCTGGGCGACGATGAACTTCACCTTGTGGTGCTGGAGCGCTGAGTACTTGTCGGTCAAGAGCTCGAGCAGCGGGAATGCGGCCGTCGAACCCGACAGGAGGATGACCTGCGTCGCGAACGCGACAGCGGGCAGCGCGATCGCAAGCGCCGCGGCCGCGAGGATTGGAACGAGGAGACGACGTGGTCTTTCAATCAACTAGGGAACTCCCTGTGCGCAGGTTTGACAAACGGATTGGGGCGAGCCTAGCATAAAGCCCACAAACCCGATCCACAAACCGTTGATTGCGCTAGGCTAGGCGCCTCACA
The DNA here is from genome assembly GCA_003132505.1 of Solirubrobacterales bacterium. GTDB lineage: Bacteria > Actinomycetota > Thermoleophilia > Solirubrobacterales > Solirubrobacteraceae > Palsa-513. The sequence continues at coordinate 38,023 of PKXY01000045.1, read as the reverse complement.
CCTACGAATGGAGAAAAAGTTGCTCAACTCTTCGCCCGCCCGACGCCGGCTAGCGGCAACGCTCGGGGTGCTCGGGACAACCGCCGCTCTGGCAGCGGTCGTCGGCCCGTCGCTCGTCCAGGCCGACAGCATCCAGCCGGTGACCACCGGCGGGACCGGCACGACCGGTACGACCGGTGCCGATCCGAACGACTACACGTGCAGCGGCCAACTCCGCAAGGGCACGCCAGAGGCCGGGACTTCCGGAACCCAGGTCCAGTACCGCTTCTCCTGCGACGGGCCGATCACCGGATACCAGATCGAGACCGAGCCGCATCAGATCGTCTACTACGACGCGTCGCCGGTCGCGACGATCGGCGACGTACCGACGACGGACACCTTCGAATGTCAGGGCATCACACCGGGCGTCGCGATCAACTGCGTCGGTCAGTCCTCGGCCGCCGGTGAGGTCATAACCGGTCAGTTCGCGATCCAGGGCAAGCTCAACGCCGAGCCGCTGGTCGACGCGATCCTGACCGTGACGGAGGCAACGGTGCCTGCGACGACGGTGACGAGCGCGAGCAAGACCGCGCCGGTGACGGTGACCCCCGTCGTCACGCAGTACATGTCCGGTCCGTTCGATCTCGGACGGCCGGTCAACGTGAAGCACGACGAGTTCAGGGGCGACACGCGCCTTGGCAACACGCCGCCAATCGTCGTTCTGAAGACGAAGACGAAGAAGGGCGTCTGGATCACGACGACCGAGCCGGTGGACGGGACAACCGGTTACACCGGCGTGAAGAACTCGTAAGGCGGACGGCCCGAGAGCGCCTCGCGGCTACGCGCTGCGGGGCGCTCAGCCGCTGCTTGACGGCGTTTCGCCCGCGCGCAGCAGGTGTAGGCGCATCAGCTCCTCCTGCGCGCTGAACGGCTGCTCCCCATCGCCCACGCCCAGTCTCGTCCAGCGCGCGTTGGCGTCGAGCTGCCAGGCGTTCTGGTTATCGCGGAGGCACATCTCGACGGTTCCGAGAACCTCGGCGCGCAGTTGCGGGTCCTCGATCGGCACAGCAAGCTCGACACGGTGCTCGAGGTTGCGTGGCATCAGGTCGGCGGAGGAGATGTAGACGATCTGCTCGCCGCCGCGCTCGAAGGCATAGACGCGCGAATGCTCGAGGAAGCGTCCGACGACGGAGACCACGCGGATCGTCTCGGAGATGCCTGGTAGACCGGGCCGAAGGCAGCAGATGCCGCGGACGTTGAGGTCGACCCGTACCCCGGCTTGCGACGCGGCATAGAGCGCTTCGATGCACCCCTTGTCGACGAGCGCGTTGATCTTGATCAGGATCCGCGCTGGAGAGTCCGCCGAGTGAGCCGCGACCGTCTGCTCGATCTCGTCGAGGATCGCATCCCGCAGGTGGCTTGGGGCGACGAGAACCTTGCGGTAGCTGCGCTGGCGCGCGAACCCTGTGAGGAAGTTGAACAGTTCCGCCACGTCGGAGCCGATTGCGTCGTCGGTTGTGAACAGGCCGAAGTCCGTGTAGAGGCGTGCCGTCGTCGAGTGATAGTTGCCGGTGCCGATATGCACGTAGTTGCGCACACCGCTGCCCTCGCGACGCACAACCAGCACGCACTTGGCGTGCGTCTTCAGCGCCGGGTGACCGTAGACGACGTGAACGCCGGCTTCCTCGAGAGCGTTCGCCCATTGGATGTTCGTCTGCTCGTCGAAGCGCGCCTGCAGCTCGACCAGGCAGACCGCCTGCTTGCCGCGCTCGACGGCGCGGATCAGCGCCGGCACCAGCGGCGAGTCATCGCTCGTGCGATACACGGTCTGCTTGATCGCGAGCACCTGCGGATCGGCTACCGCCTGCTCGACGAAGCGCTCGACCGACGCGGAGAACGAGTCGTAGGGGTGATGCACCAGCACGTCGCCGGAGCGCATCGCGGCCATCACGTCGGCGCGCCCCTCGTCGTCGCTGCGGAACCGCGGCGGCGTCAGTGGGGCCCAGGGCGTGACGCGAAGCTCGCTGTAACCCGCGAGTTTCGTCAGCTGGAGCAGCCCGGTGAGGTCGAGCAGGCCGTCGACCTGGTAGACGTCACGCGGCTCGAGATGCAGCGCGGCGGTGATCTCTTCGAGCACTCGCGGCGACATCCGAGCCCCAACCTCGACACGCACAACCTCGCCGAAACGACGCCGGCGCAGCTCGTTCTCGACCGCCTGCAACAGGTCGTCGGCCTCGTCGGAGATCGACAGATCCGCGTCACGCGTGACGCGGAAGCAGTCGTACTCGTCGATGACCATGCCGGGGAACAGCGCGTCGAGGTTGTGGGCGATCACGTCTTCGAGCAGCACGAAGGTGTCCCCGGAGCCGATCGACACGAAGCGCGGCAGTATCTCGGTCGGGACCTTTACCCTGGCGAATACCGTGTGGCCGGAGTCGGGGTCGCTGACGATCACGCCAAGACTCAGCGAGAGGTTGGAGATGTAGGGGAAAGGCTGGCCAGGGCCGACCGCGAGCGGGGTGAGGGCGGGGAAGATGACGCGCCGGAAATGCGCCTTGAGCGCGTCTCGCTCGGTCTCACTGACCTCGCTCACCTTCTTGACGACGATGCCGTGCTCTGAGAGCGCTGGCAGCAGCCGCTCGTTGACGCAGCGCTGCAAGCGGATGCTGTGCCCGAGCGTGCGCTTGTGAACGAGCTCGAGCGTCTGGGCCGGCGTCAGGCCATCGAGGCTCGTGCGCTCGACGCCGGCGTCGATCTGGTCGTGCAGGCCGGCGACGCGGACCATGAAGAACTCATCGAGGTTCGACGTGTAGATCGCGGCGAACTTGACGCGCTCGAGGAGTGGTAGTGACGCGTCCTCGGCAAGCTGGCAGACGCGCAGGTTGAATTCGAGCCAGGACAGCTCGCGGTTGATGTAGAGCGCGGGATCAGCGAAGCGCGCTCGCTCGCCGAGTCCATCGCCACCATCCGTGCGTGCGATCGCGTCTGTGCTGCTCATGCCGAGCATCCATTATGCGCCGAAGGGGGTGCCATTCGGTGAATAGTTCGTTGCGGCAACGATTCGCTCGTGTAGCCGACTAGTCTCGATCGTCGACCACAGGACCACGAACTCGCCGAACAGCCTGCGGCGGCGCGTCCTCAGCCGACCTGCGAGCCGGCGCATACCCTTGCTCTGCGACTGCTCGCGCTGCCCGAGACGTGCGAGTAGGACGTCGCAGTCGTGGACGTCGCCGATCAGCGTCTGCAGGTCGCGCATGCGCGTCTCGGCCTCGCCAGCCACGTCTCCCAAGAAGAAGCCGACCAGCTCGAGTACGTATCGCAGCCGTTTTGCGGCGATTCGCAGGTCGTGGAGCGCCGTCGCGTCCTGGCCGGCGAGCGCGCCCGGCGCGAGCGAGTACACCTCGTCGGTGCGAACCGCGACGATACGCCGCGCCGCCCGGGCGAGACCCATCTTCGGGTCGAGTGCGCCGATCTCTCGCGCCTTCACGGCGAAAGCTTTCGCAGGCAACGCACGAGGCCGACCTCCTCGGCATGGGCGAGCGCCTTCGCCAAGTGCGCGTTGGCCTCGAGTTGCTCGTCGCGCAGCTCGCTGACGACTTGGTCGATGGCGGCTCGTTCGGCGCTGCGAGCTTCGCGGCGCAGCGAGTCCAACAGCTCGATCAGCACGTCGCAGTCGCGGCGCTCGCCGAGCGCACCGGCGAGTTTTTTCACATCGGCGAGCGCGGCGCGCGTCGGCTTGCGCGGGAGGCCGGCGCCGAAGACCTCGAGGGCGGCGCGCAGGCGCCGCGTCGCGACTCGCATCTTGTGCACGCGCTCAGGGTCATCCGTGTCAAGCACGCCTTCGGCGCGGGCAAACATCTCGCGGGCGCGCGCCCCAATGACCGCCTGCCCCGCCTCGCTGTAGGACTGGTCCGCGCGCAGCTCGATGTCAGCCATTCGCTACGCCCCCAGCAGGCGGGTCGTGTTCGAGCCGATGTCGATGCGCGCACAGATCACCCACTCAGGCTATAGCCTCAGGTGATGGCGAAAACACTTTGGCTACTCCGCCATGGCGACGCCGAGGGACACGGCCGCGGTCCCGATTTCGAGCGCCGCCTGACCGAGCGCGGCGAGCATCAGTCCCGCGCCGCGGGTCGCGCTCTGTCCCGGCTCGGGGTCACCTTCGAGCTCGTGTTCGCGAGCCCACGTGTGCGCGCCCGCGACACGGCACGGATCGCCTGCGTCGAGCTGCGGATCGAGCCGATCCTGCACGAGCCGCTCGGCGGCGACTTCGGAGCCGATGCCGCTGCCGAGCTGATCGCTGCGACCAGCGAGGACGGCTCGCTCATGCTCGTCGGGCACGAGCCAGACATGTCCGGGCTTGTCGCGACGCTCACCGGCGGGTACGTCGCAATGAAGAAGGGCGGCCTCGCTGCGATCCGGCTCGCCGGGGTGCGCGGAGAACTCGTGCTTCTCCTACGTCCGCGCGAGATCGAGCTCCTCGCCGGGGGTTGAGAGGACGGCGAGCGCCGCCAGCTCAGCGACCGTTGAAAGGCCATCGACCGGCTCGGCGGCAAAGCGGTAGCCGATGCCGAAGTGCGTGTGGATGTAGCGCCAGCTGGGGGAGACGCGCTCGAGCTTCTGGCGCAGCTTGCGTACGAACACATCGACCGAGCGATCGCCCCGGACCATGGAATAACCCCAGAGGCGCTGGTAGATGAACTCACGCTCGAGCACGCGGCCGCCCGAACCGGCGAGCAGCTCGATCAACTCGAACTCCCGCCGCGTCAGATCGATGCTGACGCTGTTCACGAATGCCTGGTACTGGTCGCGGTGGATCTCGACCTCACCGGCGAGGATCGGCATGCTGTCCTGGGGCGACTCGAGCCGGCGCCGGCGGCGCACGACAGCCTCGACGCGGGCAATCAGCTCCTCCGGATGACACGGCTTCGTCAACCAGTCGTCGGCGCCGAGCCGCAGGCCGCGGACGCGCTGAGCCACCGTCGAGGAGCCGGTGCAGACGACGACCGGGAGCTCGGGCAGCTCGCCGCAGAGACGCTCGAGCCACTCCCAGCACGCCGGTCCGAGCACGGCGAGATCAACGATCACCGCGCTCAGCCGCATCGGCACGATCGTCTGTGGCGAGACTGAGGAGGCCAGCACGCGGCGTTCCCAGCCGATGCGCTCGAGGCGCTTGTCGAGCACCTGCAGAAAGCCGGAGTCGCGGTCGAGGATGGCGATCCGCAGCGTCGCAGCCGGATCCACGGGGAGTCCCTCGCCCTGAAGCGCCCGATCAGCGGAGGCGTCTTCCGTCATCTACGCTCGATTGTAGTGGCGCACCGGCGCGGCGTGGGAGCGCCGGTAAGCTCCGGTCACAGGTTGTTCACAGGAGCGAGGTCGCTAGGTGCGGGATTCCCGCTCTCAGGACTTGGCGGCGGGGACGTGGGAGGAGTCGGAGAACTCGCGGAAGAGCCCCGTGACCACGAACGCCGTTTGCTCGCCGATGTCGACCGCGTTGTCGCCGACGCGCTCCAGCGCCCGCGCGACCATCGTCATGCACATTGCCCATTCCCGGGTGTCAATGTCGTCTCCGACCGCGACCGCGAGCTGGAAGATGTCGCGCTGGATCTGGTTGACCTCACTGTCCTGCCGCACCAGGTCCTCCGCCAACTCGACGTCGCGATCGGCGAACGCCCGCTTTGACTGCGAGACCTCGGAGCGCACGACCTCGCCCATGCGGGCGAGCTTGGCCAGAATCTCCGGGCGCGTTGGCGGCTCGTTACCCGCCAACGGCAGTAGCTTGCAGATGTTGACGCACTGGTCACCCATCCGCTCGACGTTGCGGATGACGTGCAGGAGCGCCGCAACGATGCGCAGATCGCCGGCCACCGGACTCTGGCGCGCCAGCAGCGACAGGACGCCCTGGTGGATCTCCAGATAGCGACCGTCGACGCGGTCGTCATCAGCGATCACCATGGACGCCAGCTCGACATCCTGGTGCGCGACGGCTTCGAGCGAGCGATCGAGCTGCTCGAGAACGAGGTCGAGGCCCTCCAGCGTGTGCGTCTCGAGCTCGCGCAGCTCGTCGTGGAAGTGCGGTCGGGCGGGATGTGTGGGCGACGTCGCTGACATTTGGCTCGCTTCGCTTGCGTGTGGGACCGAGGGGAGGCTACGCCGTTCCCGCGCCGTCCGCGTCCGGCCGCCTCACGCTTTGTGGCCAGTCTCGGTCCTCGGCGAGGCGCCGGTGTCAATTTCTCGTGAAAGCTGCGGCTGGAAGCGGTAGCCGAATCCGGGGTGGGTGTGGATGAACCGGCGCCCCGGTGCGGCGGCTTCCAGCTTCGCGCGCAACTTGCTGACGTAAACGTCGACCGAGCGGTCGCCGGGGCGCAGCTCGCGTCCCCACACAGCATGGCAGAGTTCGTCCCGGCGCACGATTCCGCCGGCACGGTCGACCATCGCCACGAGCAGCTGGAACTCGCGCATCGACAGCGTGAGCGCCTCTCCGCCTGCGAGCACGAGGCCCTCGGCGGTCCTGATCTCGACATCGTCGATCCGGATCGTTCGCGGTTCCTGCTGGTGCGCATGAGCGACCATCGGCCCCCAGCCTCCCGCCCAGCGCGCAAGATCGGGTTAAGATGCGGTGACGTAACGGTGAACAAGTCGTGAAACAACGGCACTGCCGCACGCGGCTGTCTACGCTGGGCTTCCATGCCGCTGCTGCGTAGGTCGATCGACGAGCCGCTGCTCGCGCTCCTCGAGGAGTCCGGACGCAACGTTCAGCGCACGTCGCTGCTGCTGCGCGACCTGCTGATTGACTACCCCGAGCGGGCGACGCTTGCGCAGGATCTCCGGCTCTGCGAGCAGGAGGGCGACCGGATCACGCACGACCTGATTCACAGGCTGAACAGCACCCGTCGCGTGCGCGCGCCGTTCGACGCCGGCGACGGCTACCGCCTGGCGACGGCGCTTGACGACATCGTCGACGAAGCCGAGCAGGTGGCAGACACACTTGGCCTGTACGCGGTGGAGGCCACGATGGAGGCGGCCGTCGATCTCGCAGACGTGCTCGTCGGCGCCAGCGAGCAGGTCGCGCATGCTCTCCGTTGCATGCGCACCGGCAGCGGCTTGGCGCCGCACCTCGTCGAGATCCATCGGCTCGAGAACGAAGGCGATCGCATCCGCCGTGATGCCGTCGCATCGCTGTTCGTGGGCGGCACGGATCCAATGGTCGTGATCCGCTGGCGCGACATCTTCGAGTCGCTCGAGGCTGCAGTGGACGCTTGCGAGACCGTCGCGCACCTGCTCGAAGGCATCGCGCTGCGGGACCGCCGGCGCCGCTGATCAGGCGCGCTTCTTGGCGCCCTGCGCGCTTGCGTCCTGCTTGCTGGAGAGCGCTGTGGTCGAGATGACGGTAGGCACGCGCGGCTCGGGGATCGAGAGGAGGTGGGCGTCGAGTTGCGCCCAGCGCTTCGGACTGAGCGCGAAGCGGCCGGCGACGCTGGCCGTGCTGGCCAGCGCGAGCTGCGCGGGCTGCGGGGTAAAGCTGACGACGATCTGACCGCTGTCGCTCGGGTCGGCAACGCTGCTCGCCTCGCCCTGGATCGCCTCCGGGCCGGCGATCTGCGCCGGAGCGTTTGGACCAGTCAGCATCAGCAGTGTCTTGATCGTCGAGTCAGTGGGCGTGCCAGTGGCTCCGCCGGCGCCGACGGCGACCGAGTTCACCGCGGTGATCGTGATGCTGTCGGCGTTCGCCCCGGCCGCGGTCGCCGTGGGCGATCCTCCGGCGGTGCACTGCGCGCCGCCGATCGTCGGATCGAGGCCGTTCTCGACGAGGAACTCGACGCTTGCGAGTACGCGGCGGTCGACGTCCCCGGCCGCGATCGTGTTGCGCTCGCAGAGCGACATCTTGAGGTGCGTGTTCTCTAGGACGACGCGCTCGAGGTCGATCTGGCTCATCACGCTCGCCTCGCCGGCGTCGTTGCTCTGTAGGTCGGGCCCGTAGAGCGGATCGCTCAGCGTTGCCCGGTGCAGTTCGAGCGTCGCGAGCTGACTCCACGCGTCGAGGAACGGTCGCGGGTCGATCGCCACGCTATCCGCGCCCGCCGGGCGAAGCTCGAAGGTGAGATGCGGAGCGCGCCCGACGCCGCCGGCCCGCAGGTAGCCGAGAATTGTGCCGGCGAGGACGCGCGAGCCGACGCGCAGCGCCCGTGGCTCGAGCTGATCGCGCGGCAAGCCGAAGGCGCTCGTGTAGTAACGATCCACGATCTTGTGCGCTTGCGAGGCACGCAGCGCTTTTGCCGTCGGTTGTTGGCTCGAGAGCCGCGGTCCGCCGAAGATCGTCGCGTCGTCGGTGAGACCCGGGCGGAAGTCGAAGCCGGCGAAGGGCGAGGCCGTGTCAACGCCGGCGGCCGCGTTCGTGGCGCTGGGAGTTGCGAGCGCCTCCGCCGCTACCTTGCCGGCCAGCACGCCCTCGATGCCGCCCGCGGTTTGGGCGCCGGCGCTGGCCGGTGCGCTCGGAGTCGGTCCGGGCGCGAGCTGGCTCGAGGTCGCGAGTGAGGACGTGGCCGTCGTGCCGGCGGGCTTCGCGATCAGGTGATACGCGGCGACCGAGCCGAGGTTGCCGTAGGTGTAGATGTTGCCGAAGGCGTCCCGTAGTCGGACATAGGTGCCGAGGCCGCGGCTGTGCCCGATCGCGACGACGGTGCCGTCCTGAACCGCGACCGCCGCGGCGTGCGCTGTGGCGAAGATCTCAACTGCCGGCGTGCCGTCGCCTTCGACGTCGGCCTTTGCCGCCGCGCCAACCGCAGACGGGGACGGCGCCTTGCCCTTGCTCGCCGCGACCGCGTCGAGCACGCGCGGAGAGTCGCTCGACGGCGCAACGCGCTTGTAGTTCGGGTGGTAGCGCAGCTCGATCGGGAACAGGCCCTCGGAGAGCTCGCTGACCGAGTTGACTAGCGTCGAGGGCACGCCGCTCAGCAGCTCCGCGCGCAGCAGCACCGACTCGACGTAGGACGTCGAATGGTTGTAGGCGAAGATCGCCTGCGGCAGATTCGTCGAAGCACCGGCCGCGTTGAGGTAGCGCGCAGCCGAGAAGATCGCGTCGGCGGCGTTGTACGGGTCCGCCACGCCTGACCCGGTCGCGGCGACGCCATAGCGCTGCCACGTGCTGGGAAGGAATTGCATCCAGCCGATCGCGCCTGCCGACGAGACGTTGAGGTCGCTGCCGAAGTTGGTCTCGACTTGGTTGATCGCGGCCAGAACCTCCCAGGGCACGTCGTAAGCGGCCCCGGCTGCCTGGTAGATCGGAAGCAGGAATGACGGCACGTCGAAGTGCTCGATGTACCACTGCGGCACATCGGCTCCGATTGCGGCGCTCACCAACGGGTCGAACACCGAGCCTGGAAGTACGCCCGCGAGTGGATTGCCGTCCGCAAAGAGGCTCGGCGAAGGGGCAAGTGCCCCGCCGGCGTAGCTGACCTTTGTGCCGCCGCTGCCACCGGCACTGAGAAGGTCGTTCCCGGTCTCGGGCTGCGTCGTTATCGAGGTCACCACCGGCGGCCCGGCGCCGCCCGTGGCACCCGTCACTCCGCTCGCGCCACTCGTCCCGCTGGATCCGGTGGGACCAACCGCGGTTGGGACAGTCGGCGCCGTAGCGCCGCTCGGGGACGTCGGCCCGCTTCCGCTGGTGCCGGTGCTGCCGCTCGTTCCTGTGCTGCCGCTCGTTCCTGTGCTTCCGCTGGTGCCGGTGCTGCCGCTCGTTCCTGTGCTGCCGCTCGTTCCTGTGCTTCCGCTGGTGCCCGTGCTGCCGCTCGCTCCCGTGCTGCCGCTGGCGCCCGTGGTCCCGCTCGCGCCGGTGCTTCCGCTCGCGGAAGAGCCGCCGGTCGCGCCGCTGTTGCCAGTTGCGCCGGTGCCTGAATCGTTAGCGGCGCCAGCGAACCCGAGCTGTGGGGCGGCACCCACGGCGCTCAGGACCAACACTGCAAGTGCCGTTTGCGGCACTCGAGAGATCTGCATAACCCCGCGTTTCTATCACGCATCAGCCGTCCTGCGCGCAAACATCTTGCCATCCCACCCGAGCGCAGGCAAAGCATCAGCCTCTCCCGGGTCCGGGCTAGCGCACTGCGGGCTTCAAACGGGCCCGGCGGCCGCGAGCTCGTCGTAAGTTACCGCGCGGCGTCGCTTCACCGAGTGCCGGAGCACCCAATCGAGCGTCAGCATGTGACCGGGCAACGTAAGGTCCATCGGGTGCACATCGAGGCGCAGCGTCTCGCCCGCCAGCAGGGTTGCCGCGCGCAGGACCCCTGGCGAGATCGCGCGGCGCGCGACGGTCCCGCTGGCTAGTCCGATCGCCGGGCCGGTGCGGGTCGACGCAGCGGCTCCGGTCGCGTGGAGGCCCCAGGAGCCGGCCCACCAGCGAAAGCGGCTTTCAAGCATCCCCCGCAGCGCCGGTGTGTACGCGTAGGCCGGGGCAACGAAGCCGTGTGGTTCAATGCCGGCGAGTTTCAGCACGCGCCGGCCCGCATCGAGCGCTCGCTCTGTCTCGCGCTCGTCCAGGCCGATGAACTCGGCGGCCTCACTGTGCAGCCGGGGCCGCAGCGGTCGTGACCAATGCGCTGGGCGCGAGCGGAAGTGCTGGAAGCCGTGTTGAGCGATTGCATCGCCTGCACGGCGCCGCTCGTCGAGCCAGATGGCGATCTCCGGCCGGCGGTCAGACAGGGGATGCAGGTCGCGCGCCGGAATCACGAGCAGCGTGACGCGATTGATTCCGTGGTCGTCGAGCCAGTCGCGGATCAGGGCGCAGCGGTCGAACGTCGCGGGCTCGATGTCGTGCAGCGCGACGGCGATCGTGGCCGGCCCGCTACGCGGCATCGCGCATCGCAGCAACGGTTTCGAGAGCGGTCGCGTAGCCCGCGCCGAGCCGACCGAGCGCGCGCGGCCAGGTGCGCTCGGCGGCGCTGCGCACCGCGGCTTGGCCAAGTCGCGCGCGCAACAGCGGCGAGGCAGCGAGTGCGAGCATTGCCGAGGCGAAGGCCTTGGGTGTCGGCTCGCGCAGCAGGCCGTCGACCTCGCCGCTGAGCAGGTCGCGCGGCCCGCCGGCGTCTGCGGCGAGCACTGCCAGCCCGCTCGCCTGCGCCTCGAGCACCACCTGACCGAAGGTGTCGGTGATGCTGGCGAAGCAGAAGATGTCAGCGCTGGCATAGGCGGTTGCCAGCTCGTCGCCGGCGAGCCAGCCGAGCCACGTGGCCCGCTCGCCCAGTCGCCTGCGCAGTCGCGGTGCCTCCGGTCCGTCGCCGGCTATCACGAGGTGCAGGCGAGGATCGCTCGCGTGCGCGCGCTCGAAGGACTCGGCGAGCAGGTCGAGGTTCTTCTCCCGAGCGACGCGTCCCGCGTACAGCACGTTGATCCCATCTCCCAGCAGCCGCTGGTCTGCTCGCGCGGGACTGAAGCGGGTCGTGTCGACGCCGCGATCCCAGCGAGCGGTGCGGCTAGCCGGGATGCCGAGCGCGGTAAGCGCCGCGTCCGCGGCGCTGCTGGGGGAGAGGATCAGCCGGCACTGCCCGTAAAAGGTGCTGAGCGCCAGCGAAGCGGCGAGTTCGAGCGCCGAGTTGCCCGAGCGCAGACCGGCGTAGGTCGCCAGCTCGGTGTGGTAGGAGCCGACGAGCGGCGTCTCCAGCGCCCTCGCGACAAGCACCGCGGCGATCGCGCTCGGCCCCGGAGAGCAGACGTGGATCAGGTCGTAGCGGCCGGAGGTGATCGCCTCGACGGCGGCGGGCAGGCTTGGAACTCCAAGCTCGATTCCAGCGTAGTGCGGCACCTCGATGTCCGCGACCGAGGACAGCCTGCGGTCGACGTTGGCGTCGGTACCGATCACGTCGATCTCGAAGCCGTCGACGCCGCGCTCGCGGATCTCCTCGATCGTCCGCGTGACACCGTGCATCGCACCGATGCCGTCAGCGACGATCGCGATGCGCGCCGGCTCGCTGCCGCGGCTGGCGAGCTTCGCGCGCTCGCGGGCCACGAACGCTGCCGAGGGAGCGTAGGGGATCGCCGGTAGGCAGGCATCGAACAGCAGTGGCGCGATCGTTGCCAACTCGCCACGGCCCGCAGCCGCAAAGGCGAGCTCCACCGCGTCGCGCAGTCGACGTTCGTGGGCGCGGCGCGCTCGCCGGAAGAGAGCGGCGTGGGTGAACGCGTCCTCTTGCATGTAGGCGACGAGATCGCGCTCACACAGGCCGTCGAGGCCGACCGACTCGAGCCACGCGCGCAGGAGCGCGCGCGCGTCGGCCGGTCGCAGGTCGGTCTGTCCCGTCCCTTCGCGCGCGTCGCCTTCGCGCAGCAGTCGCTCTGCGATCTCGAGCACCCTCACCGGGTCCAGCGTGGAGACGTCGCCGTTGCGACCGAGGGCACGCACTGCGAGCGCCATTGCCGCGTGTGCCCATTTCTCGACGCTGCCCTGTTCACCGCCCGGGTTGACGCGCCCGGCGCGTACATGGTCGAGGAACTCACGCGGGCTGGCCGCCGCTGGCGCTTGGGTGAAGGTCCGACCGATGTCGATGCCCGCGTGGTCGTCGCTGCCGCCGGTTGCGATGCCGCCGTGTGTCTCGACGTAGACGCTTGCCGGCATGTTGAGCTCCGGCGCGCGCGAGCCGTTGCGGGTCTCCCAGACGGCGAAGAGCTCGGCGAGACGCCGCCGGTGGCGACTGCGCAGCGGTCCGCCTACCGCGTAGAACGGATGGGCCAACGCGCAGGCGATCCCGTTGGCGTCCAGGTACTCCGCACAGTCCTCGACATCGCCGCTGTGCAGCTGGAGCCACTCGTGGTCGGCGCGCGTGATGTCGAAGCAGAGGACGTGGACTGCTTGCGGCTCGCCGCGGAAGCAAGCGGTCAGCTCCTCGGAAATGAATACGTCGGCGCGATCGGCGATCTCGACCACCCCGTCAATCGTGTCGTGATCGGTGATCGTTACGAAGTCCATGCCGCGCCGCTTCGCGAGCTCGTAGACCTCCTCGGGAGGTGTTGCGCACTCCGGCAGGCCGAGCGCGCGCTGCACGCCCAGGCGCGATACCGCGGATGCGCTGGAGTGACAGTGCAGGTCGACGCGGGCTGCGGACCGCTCCTCCATGGTGCCTTCTCGCTTGGTCATATGACCATGATTCGCCTGCAAACCAGAGCTTTCTGTGACCAGACGGTGAACTTGCCTCTGGTGCTATCAGGATCTTCACGACTTGCCCTTGTGCGACTGCTGAACTGCCAGTCGCGAGCCTGACCATCTCGCCAGCGAGCTCTCGAGCCCCCGGGCAGCGATCAGGGGGTACGGCGATCCCGATCGGGTCGCGCCCGAGGGCCCATAGCCGGCCGGTGCCCCGGGCTCAGGACATGGGCCCGGGGCGCTTGGCGGCTACCCGGTGAGCCAACTCGCGCGGGCCGCTAGGATGGCTTCTGCCGATGGCGCTGCTCGAGACAGATCGCCTCGAGAGGGCACGCGAGCAGACGCTCGCCTTGGTCGCCGCGGTCGCCGACAGCGAACTCGAGCGCGTGCACTCGCCGTTGATGAGCCCGCTGGTCTGGGATCTCGGCCACATCGCAGCGTTCGAGGATCTCTGGCTCGCGCACCGTCGCGGCGGCCTGCCGCTGTTGCATCCCGAGCTGCTTGGTGTCTATGACGCCTTCGAGACGCCACGCTGGCGGCGCGGCGAGCTGCCCTACCTGCAGCGCGCCGCGGCCGAGGGCTTTCTGAGCGCCGTCCGCGAGCGCGTCCGCTCACTCGTGCTAGGAGGCGATGAGCCTTTGGTCGAGCTCGTTCTGCGTCACGAGCGTCAGCACGCGGAGACGATGCTCCAGACCCTCGCACTCGCAGCCCTCGACGGCTGGCAGCCACCCGCCGGCGCCGATACGAGCGCCTACGGCTCTGCGGCGCAGCACAGCGGACTCGACCTCATCGCAGTCCCCGCCGCGACCGTGCCGATAGGCGCCGCCGCTGAGGGCTGCGCATATGACAACGAAAGATCTCAACATCACGTAGAGGTTGAGGCTTTCTCCATCGGCCGCGTACCGGTCACGAACGCCGACTGGCTCGAGTTCGTCGGCGATGGCGGCTACCGCCGCCGCGACTGGTGGACGGCAGAAGGTTGGAGGTGGCGGGCCGAGGAACACGTGGAGCGCCCCCTGCAGTGGGTCTCCGAGAGCGCCGAGCGCCGGCTCGACGGAGTCGCGCCGCTCGATCTGCGCGCACCCGTTGTGCATATCTGCTGGCACGAGGCGGAGGCGTTCGCGCGCTCGCGTGGCGTGCGCCTGCCGACCGAGGCGGAGTGGGAGACCGCGGCGAGCTGGGACGCCGACGCGGCGGTCAAGCGCGCCTGGCCTTGGGGCGATGAGGCGCCCGAGCCGCGGCACGCCAACCTGATCGAGTCCGCCGTGTTCGCGCCACTTGCCGCCGGTGCGCTTCTCGACGGCGCCGCACCGTGCGGGGCGCTCGGCATGATCGGCGACGTCTGGGAGTGGACTGCGAGCTGCTTCGGCGCCTATCCGCGATTCCGCGCCTATCCCTACCGCGAGTACTCCGAGGTCTTCTTCGGTTCTGAGTACCGCGTGCTGCGCGGCGGCTCCTTTGCAGCGAGCGCGGACGTCGTCACGCCGACGTTCCGCAACTGGGACCTGCCTCAGCGCCGCCAGATCTTCGCCGGCGTACGAGTAGCGGCGGATCTGGCGTGAGCCCGCGCACGCGTACCGCACCACCGCAGATCACGATCGACCACGCGTTCGAGGACGCCGCGATGCGAACGCTCCCCGAGGACGCGCTCGACGGGCTAACGCAGCCGTTCAAGGAGCTTCCACCGAAGCATTTCTACGACGCCCGCGGCGCGGCGCTGTTCGAGCAGATCTGCGAACTGCCCGAGTACTACCCGACTCGCACGGAGCGGGCGATCCTCGAGCGAGCCGCCGACGAGATCGTCGCCAGCACGGGCGCAGGGGAGCTTGTCGAGCTCGGGTCCGGGAGCGCAACCAAGACACGCGTGCTGCTCGACGCGATGGCGCGGGCGGGAACGCTGGAGCGTTACGTCGCCATCGACGTGACCGAAAGTGCGGTGCGCGAGAGCGGCCTGCAGCTGATCGAGGAGTACCCGGGCCTCTCGGTCCATGGGCTGATCGGCGATTTCGAACGCCACCTCGACCGTCTGCCTGCGCCACGCGCGCGCAGACTCGTGGTGTTCCTCGGCGGCACGATCGGGAACTTTCGCCCCGGCGCCCGGCGTCGCTTCCTGCGCGCCATCTGTGCGCTGCTCGAACGCGACGACCGCCTGCTGCTCGGAACCGACCTCGTCAAGGACCGCGCCACGCTGATCGCTGCGTACGACGACCAGGCCGGAATCACCGCGCGCTTCAATCGCAACATGCTGCGCGTCCTCAACCGCGAGCTAGGTGGCGACTTCGCGCCCGACGAGTTCGACCATGTTGCGCTTTTCGACGATCGCAACGAATGGATAGAGATGCGGTTGCGTGCGCGCTCGCGTCAGACCGTCACGCTCCCCGTGATCGGTCTCCAGGTGGACTTCGCCGCCGGCGAGGAGCTGCGCACCGAGATCAGCGCGAAGTTCACCCGCGCGCGCCTCGAAGCTGACCTCGCCGCCGCCGGACTCGCGCTCGACGGCTGGTATACGGACCCGCGCGACTGGTTCGCCCTGTCGCTCGCGCGACGCGTGGTCTAGAGGCCTAGATCCCTCACGCCCAGCTCGTCAAAGCCGACGTGGTGGGCCAGCTCGTGGCGCACGGTGCGCGTTACCTGCTCGCGCAGCGCGTCAGGGTCGCGGCCGAAGTCGCGTCGTAGGGAGTCGCGGAAGATCACGATCCGGTCGGGATGGTTGTCGCGGCCGCCCTGGTCGCCCTGATAGAGGCCGTAGAGCCCAGCCTTGCGTCCGCCGGAGGAGATCACCACGGCGACGTGACGGAGCGCGTTCGCCAGCAGGTCCGGGAGCTCGTCGAGCGCATCGCGCACCAGCTCCTCGAAGTCGCTGTCGTCGAGCGGATCGAGCTCCATGAATTCGAGCTCGTCCGGGTCAGCCGCCAGGTCGCTGCGTGCGAGGCGCTCGCTGCGCTGAACGATCAGCTCGAACTGCTGCTCGCTCTCATGCCAACCGGCAACGCGCGTGCTGATCAGCTCGACGATGGCGGCCAGCACGATCAGGCCGAGCACGATGATCACGACGAGCTCGAGCACCCGCAGTAAGGTCGAGTGGCTCGGCGGACTCGCGATCAGCGCGACCAGCAGCGCGACGAAGATGCCGCCGGCGAGCGCGCGGCCGATCGTTTTCAGGTCGGACTGGGTCGGTGGCATCCTCGATCCGTAAGGTAGCTGCCGTCGGCCTCGGGGTTGTCGATGCGTATTCTGCTGAGGTTGTGAGCGCATTCGAGAACCCGCAGATCGAGGTCAGCCCCGAGCGGGCCAACCAGCTCGCTGTCGACGGCGCCACGTTCATCGATGTTCGTGAGCCCTACGAGCGCGACGCCGGCTACATCCCTGGCACGCGCCACATCGAGTTGGAGCGGCTCCCCTCCCAGGCGGATCAGATCGACCGCGCTGCGCCCGTTGTCTTCCACTGCCGCCTTGGAGTCCGCTCGGCGATGGCGGCAAGCGCGTTCCGATCGGCCGGCTTCGACGCGTACACGATGGCCGGCGGGATCCAAGCCTGGGTCGACGCGGGACTGCCGATCGAGCCCGATGGCGGCTACGTAGCGGAGCACTGACGGCGGAGACTGCGGGGACGGCCCTTCGGGCCGTCGTCCTCGTCCAGCCCACGCTGCTACTCGCGCTGCGTGCTCAGAACAGCAGCGCGTGGAGGAAGCGTTGATTCGTGCGCCCGACGATCGTCGTGTTCGGGTGCAGGCCGATGTCGCGCTCCACGGTGGTCGCGTACGGCATCGCCAGGAGGAACATGTAGACGCCGAGGACGATCACTGCGATCCTGATGCGCCGCCCGCGCGCTAGCGCAGCGAACGGAAGCAGCCAGATCAGATACCAGGGAAACTCCCAGCTCAACGTCAAGAGCAGCGCGAGAGTCGCACAGCCGCACGGCAGCATCCAGTCGTGGCTGCGCCAGGCCCAGATCGTGCACAGCACGACGGCCACGGCCAGCACGATCGTGAACGCTGCGCGGACGCCCGGCGACGCGCCGCCGTCTCCGACGATGTAGCCGACGATGTTGGGAACGCTGCCCGGCACGACGAGCGCATCCTGCTGGCTCAGGTCTGGCACGTTCAGACCGAAGGCGGCGATCGACGCTGCGCCAAGGCCCGCGGCACCGATCAAGACCCCCGTGGCGAGCCGCAGCCTTCGGGCGCTGCCCGCCAGCACGACCGGGATCAGAATCACGGCGGACGCCTTGATCGCGACTGCGCCGACCAGGAAGATGCCGCCGCTCACCTCCCACCACCAGCCCGGTTCGCCCGCGCCGAGCGGGCGGGGCGCGCCGTCGATCCACGAGAGGACGCGCCGCCAGGCGCCCCGCAGTCTGGCGGCGGTGCCAGCACCCGCAGCTGCCGGCGCCGTGGGTCCTGCGCGGATACGACGCACGCGTGCCTGGATCAGCAGGTACATCCCCAGCGTGACCAGGAAGATCATCAGGAAGTCGCTGTGGTCGGCGCCGAGCCCCCAGACGAGCACGATCGGGTTCAGGCCGACGAACAGCGCCGCACCGAGGCGGTGCCGCCCGAGCAGGCCGGCCGACGCCCAGACCAGCCAGACGCTGCCGAGGCTCGTCAGCAGCAGTGCGGCCTTCAGGATCCAGTATGAGCCGGCGATGCCCAGCGGCACGACCGCCATCGAGATCAGTGTCAGCAGCGGCCCGTACGGGCTCTCGAGCCCGTGCCAGTTGCTGAGCGCGAAGACCGGGTCGTTGTGGGGTTCCAGCGCCGGGATCGTCGTGTACGGATTGAGGTGGTAGAGGATCTCCATCCGACCGTAGTTGAGGTAGTTGAAGATGTCGGTCAACGGCAGCGGTGGCGAGAGAAAGAAGATGACCTGCAGCGCGACGACGGCGCTCAGGGCAAACGCCGGCCGCACGCGAGGGGCGCAGATCAGCACGGCGACGTAGGCGAGGTACATCGTCGCGATGCCGACGGTGAAAACCACCTCCAGCGTGGCGGAGCCCAAGGTGACCCAACTCGTGAGCGGCGCGAGCGGGCCTGACAGCCAGGTCGGGTAGTCGCCGGGCCGCGCCGTCGGAGAGAGGTACTCCCGCGGAAGCTGCGAAGCCGCGAGTGACGCGATGATCAGGCTGATCATGATCATCGCCGTGAGCGCCGCCGACGACACGGCTGCCGCGGCGCCGGTCTTAACCGCGTCACGGCGGTCCCAGGCGAGCGATTCGCCGCTCGGCGCAGGCGCGGGATGACCGCTACCGGCAAGCGGCATGCGCGGCGCGTCGGCGCTGGCGTCAGCAAGCACCATCCGGGAACCGGCCGCCCTCGTGTCGCCTTGCATTACGACGCTTTGCGCTGTCTGGCTGGGCTGGCGCAGGTCAACGTCAGGCGAGGATACCGCCCGACCGGGCTAGGCCGTCAGCGCTGTGGCGACGCGCAGCGGAGCCCGTCACGCGGACGGGCTCCGTAGCGTCGCACAGCAGTGAGTGGTGCGCCGAGTGCTACAGCGGTACGACGTTGACGGCCTTAGGGCCCTTGTCGCCGGCTTCCGCATCGAAGGACACCTTGGCGCCCTCCTGCAGCGAGCGATAGCCCTCGCCGACGATTCCTGTGTGATGGACGAACAGATCCTTGTCGCCATCGTCAGGCGTAATGAACCCGAATCCCTTGTCGTCGCTAAACCACTTCACGGTGCCCGTAGGCATTGCGTTCCTCCACTGTCTTGATCGTGCTGCGACGCGGAGGACGCTTTGAAAGCTTCGACTGCGAGCGCTCGCACTACTTGGCCGGACGTTCCGGCATCTCTTGCACTGAGTCACGCTAGCAGGTCGCGGACGTTGCAACCCGCCGCGATTGGCTGAGCGCTACGCTTAGATCATGGCTAGCAAAGTCGACAAGACAGAAGAAGAGTGGCGTACAACGCTCACTCCTGAGCAGTTTGAGGTCCTCCGCCACCACGGCACCGAAGCGGCGTTCAGCGGCCAGCTGAACGCAAACAAGCAATCAGGCGTGTACCACTGTGCAGGCTGCGGAGCCGAGCTCTTCCGCTCCGACACGAAGTTCGACTCGGGCACAGGTTGGCCCAGTTTCTGGCAGCCGGCCGATGGCGACGCGGTCCGGACTGAGGAGGACCAGAGCTTGCTGATGCGCCGCACCGAGGTGCTCTGCGCAACCTGCGAAGGCCATCTTGGCCACGTCTTCGAGGACGGCCCGAACCCGACCGGGATGCGCTACTGCATCAACTCCGCTGCGCTCGAGTTCTCGCCGGAGGAGTCGTCGGAATAAGCCGGTCCCGGGGGACGGCCGTATGTCTCCCGCTGGCGGCTGGGCGCGGTCGTGGCGTGGGCGCTCGCGACACCAGCGTGCTTGGGAGCGCTAACCACAGGTGATCTGTGACGGCTAGCTTTCGACGGCTCGTTCCGGCGGGCGGGGAATGCGACGCCCGCGAGGCGCTGGCGGGCTGGCG
This sequence comes from Solirubrobacterales bacterium, assembly GCA_003132505.1. Classification (GTDB taxonomy): domain Bacteria; phylum Actinomycetota; class Thermoleophilia; order Solirubrobacterales; family Solirubrobacteraceae; genus Palsa-513. The sequence goes on along the minus strand of PKXY01000045.1, from coordinate 18,462 downwards.
TGACGAGCTGTTGGGCGACCGACAGCGCCCGCGCGGCCCGCGGTTGGCTTTGAACATGGTCGCGAGCGTTGACGGTCGAGTGGCGATCGGTGGGCGCTCGGCGCCGCTGAGTGGCCCGCCTGACCGGGAGCTCTTCCATGAGCTGCGGGCTCAGGCCGACGCGGTGATGGCGGGCGCAGGCACCGTGCGGATCGAGCGCTACGGCCCAATAATCCGCGACGCGGAAGTACGCGAGCGCCGCCGTGCCGCGGGTCTGCGCGAGCAGCCGCTCGCCGTGATCGCGAGCCTCTCGCTCGACCTCCAGGCGGATCTGCCGCTGCTCGCCGATCCGGACTCGCACATCGTCGTCCTCGGCCCGGGGACCGCCACGCTCGACGGCGCGCTGGCGACCGTCTCCTTCATCCGTTGCGAGAACTTTGCCGACGGTCTCGCCGAGCTGCAGTCGCACTACGACGTCGGCCTCGTCGTGTGCGAGGGCGGACCGACGCTAGCAGCGGCGCTGGCGCGCGAGCGGGTCGTCGATGAGCTCTTCCTCGCGCTCTCGCCGCGGCTCGTAGGTGGAGCTCCAGGTCCGACGCTGCTTGCCGACACGGGCGAGGCGATGCCCCAGGGACTCGAGTTGCGCCAACTGCTTGGAGCCGGCGACGCGTTGTTCGCGCGCTATGTCGTCGGCTGAGCTGCGTCGCTGACGCGCGCCGAGACGGCTTCGAGCAGCTCGCTTGCGAGCGCCCCGCCGTCCGCAGGGTTCATCGGCGTGGCGCTGATCTTGACGATGACGTTCGGACCGTCGAGCTCCTCGAGCGTGATCGACGGCCGTCGGCGAAGCGCTACCGTGAGCCGCTCCTCGAGCAGCTGCTGGAGCTCGAGCGGCGTTGTTCCTGGCCGCAGCCGCGCTCGCAGGCTCACGGCGGTCGGCTCGCGCAACGGCATCACGGCCACGTTCAGCACCACGCTGTTGGGTATCAGCAGGCGGTCCTCACCGGTGGCGAAGGTGGTGTAGAGCAGGCCAAACGCTCGCGCCGTCCCCTCGATCTGTCCGGCAAGCGGCCCGCCCTGGAGTCGCACGCGCTCGCCGACGCGGAACGGCCGGGCGCTCAGCAGCACGAGGCCCGCGATCAGGTTGCCGAGCGTCTGCTGCGCCGCGAGGCCGAAGACAACGGCGGTGAACGACGCCCCGATCGCGATCGTTGCGGTGTTGACCCCCGCGAAGCGCAGTGCAACGAGGATCGCGGCCGCCAGCGTTGCGAGCCGGATCAGGAAGCCGAGCGTCCCGGCCGTCGCTGGATCGACGCGCTTGCGCAGCGACGGCGCCAGCACGCGGCCGACCTCGCGCGCGATCGCCCAGCCAAGGAACACGAGCAGGATCACGGTGACGACCTGCGCCGCGGTGGTGGCGGTCGTCCCCCGGTTGTCGTGGGAATGGATCCCGAGCAGCGCCCCGCGGTGGTCGTAGACGACGATCACGCCGGCGAACAGGGCCGCGAGCACGAGCGCCTCGGCTCGCGCCCGGCGCAGCGCGCCGGCTGTCAGCTCGGGGACGACGTCGAGCCAGCTCTCGATCCGTCCTGGCAGCCCGCTCCAGCGGTCAGAACGGTCGTGCGGCGATGGTGGATTCGGCTCTGAGCTCATCCGGTGCGGGAGGCGGCGAAATGACTGGCGCGGGCGACGATAGCGCCGCTCGCGGCGCGAGTCGGCGCGAAGGCGCGTGGAGGAGAAGGTGTGCTAGCCTGCGGCACCCGCCGGTACGTTTATGACACCGTCGAAGCTAAAGCTCTACTTCAGCTTTATCCACGGGTAAAATGCCTGCAAACGGCGCTGGTGACATAAACCTCGGCTTATGAAGCGCTCGCGAATCGTCGTCGTGCTCGCCGTCCTCCTCGGCATCGTCCTGCTCGTCGTGGCAGGCATCTACTTCGCCGACAAGGCCGAGTCGTTGCCATCGTTCTTCCCAGGGCACCAGGCCGGCTCCACGACTCACCACTTCAAGCACGGAATCGCGGCGATCGTCGTCGGGCTGGCCCTGTTTGCTTTTGCGTGGTTCGCGAGCGGGCCACGCAAGGGCGCCGCGCGGGCGTCTTAGCCGTCGTTCAGAGCTCGAACGCCAAGAGGCAGACCGCCCCGAGCGCGATGCAGTAGACGCCAAACGGTCGCAGGCGGTTGGTCGTCAGGTAGCGCAGCAGGACGCGGACGGCCAGAACAGTCACCGCCGCGGCGCAGAGCGCGCCGACGAGCGCCTGCCCGCGAACGTTGTTGCCCTGGTGGCCAAGCAGGTCGGGCAGCTTGAGAATCGCCGCCGCGCCGATTATCGGCGTTGCGAGGAGAAACGCATAGCGCGCCGCATCCTCGTTCGAGAGGCCGAACAAGAGCCCGCCGCCCATCGAGAAGCCCGAGCGCGAGATCCCCGGGACGAGCGCCGCAGCTTGCGATAGCCCGATGGCGCCGGCGCGTAGAAACGAGAGTCGCGCGATGCGCGCATCCGAGTCCCCCTCCCAATCGCCCGGTGCCGGCGGGCGCGCCCGAAGGCGCTCGAAGACGAGCAGCGCGAGGCCGTTCACGATCAGGAAGCAGGCCGCCGCGACCGCCGACGCAAAGAGTTTCTGCAGCGGGCTCTGAAGCGCGAGGCCGATCAGTCCGACGGGGATGGTGCCGGCTACCAACAGCCAGCCGAGCCGGGCGTCGGTGTCCTCAGCGCTGATCTCACGCGCGGCCAGCGAGCGCAGCATCCCGCGTACGATTCGCACCCAGTCGTGCCAGAAGTAGACGAGCAGAACGACCGCGGTCGCGAGGTGAAGCGCCACCAGGAAGCTCAGGAAATAGCCGTCGTTCTGATGGATGTTCCAGCCGAAAAGGCGCGGCAGTACGACCGCATGGCCGAGGCTCGAGATCGGAAAAGGCTCAGCGATTCCCTGGACGATCCCCAGGATCACCGCCTGGAAGTAGCTGATCGGATCGTGCACGAGCCGATCAGACTAGCCCAACGACCACAGCACGCGGCGATCGTGCTCGTGTGCGAGAACGCCGATGCCAGCCGGTGCGACCAGGAACAGCGCGCCTTGCTCAGGCGCGAGCCCGAGCCACCGGGCCATCAGAACGCGCAGGAAATGCCCGTGCGAAAAGACGAGCGCGGTGCCCGTATCGGGTACGGTCGCGAGCACGTGGTCGGCGCGAGCGCCGACGGCCGCGGCGTCCTCGCCACCCGGGCAGCCGTCGCGCCACAGATCCCACGCCGGCCGCTGATCGTGAATCTGCTCCGTGGTCAGGCCCTCGTAGGCGCCGTAGTCCCACTCGACGAGCTCGTGGCGCTCTTGCGCCGACCGGCTGAAACCGGCGATCTCGCACGTCTCCACGGCGCGGTGCAGCGGGCTGCACCAGACAGCGACGAACGTGCGTCCGGCGAGGCGCTCGCTGAGCCTCGCCGCGGCAGCACGACCATCGCGGTTCAGCGGTAAGTCCGTGCGGCCGGTGTGCCGGCCGCTTTCCGACCAGTCGGTGTCTGCGTGGCGGACGACGACGAGCTCGCCCGCGCTCACGCAGCGCCCGTCTCGGCAAGGGCGTCTGCGTCGGCGATCACGGTGAGGCGCTCGCGCGCGAGCAGGCTGGCGGGAACTGTCGCAGTCGGCTCACCGAGCGCGGCGGCGAGCGCTGGCGCCTTGCCCGGCCCGCTCGCGAGCAACACACACGAGCGTGCCGCGCGCAGCACCTCGAGTGAGAGCGATACCCGATCGGGCGGGGGCTTTGGCGCATCGTGCACCGCCACGCAGGCGACGCCACGCGCGTCGAGCGCTGGATTCCCGGCGAACAGCGACGCGGTGTGCCCGTCCTCGCCGATACCGAGCAGCACGAGATCAAAGACCGGCACCCCGTCCGCGTCCCTCGCCAGTCGGCTGCGCAGCTCGCTCTCATAGGCCTGCGCCGCTGCTTCGCCACCGAGCTCCCCAATAACGCGGTGCACCACGGCCCCCGGTGCGTGGCCGAGCAACGTCGCGGCGACCATGCGGTAGTTGGACTCCGGGTCCTCGGGACCGACGCAGCGCTCGTCTCCGAACCACAGCTCGACACCCTCCCAGCTCGCCAGCGTGATCAGCGCATAGGTCTGCTCCGGCGTCGTTCCGCCATCGAGCGCCACGTGCGCGACGCCGCGCGCGGCAAGCGCCGCCGTCGCGTGCTCCTCGAAGAGCTTGGCCGCGGCGACCGAGACTGCACCCAGATCGGCCTCACGAACGATCCTCGGCGTGCTATTCATTCGAGCAGCTGGCTCGCACAGCGCAGGGCCTCGCCGTACACGGGGTCGCCGACCAGCGACTGGCGGATGCCCTCGCCGAGGATCCCGCCCTCGCCGCGCGACGCGCCGAGCAGGCGCCAGGTCCGCTCTGCCCCGTCGGCGTCGCGCTCGCTCGCGTGCAGGCCGCCGGGTCCGCGGTCGAGCGACAGGGAGCTGCCGTCGCGGAGGGTCAGCGTCAGGCCGGCGAGCCCGGGCACGTTCTGGCCGACCGAGTCGAGTGCCACGTCCACCTCACCGAGCCGGCCGTCGGCGTGGCCCTTCCCGTCGCGGTGGAGCGGCGCGGCAGGCCAGTTCAGGCGCGAGCCGAACCAGCCGCAGATCAGCAGTGCCGCTGCGCCCGAGGCGAAGTGGTGGCGGACCGCGACGGCGGAGATCTCGCGCAGGCGAACGCGCTCCGCCGGCGGGTCGAACATCGTTGCGACCCGTTCGCGCCACGGCGTCGTGCGCAGCCAGGCGAGATCGACGACGTCGCGTGACTCGAGCAGCCTCGCGGCGCGAAGCAGCGCCGCCGCGACCTCGGGATCCTCGACCGAGTCGAGCAGCACGCATTGCGAGACGGCGCGCAACGCATCGACCGCGTCCCAGTGGCCGTGGGGGGCCCAGACAAGCGTCGGGATGTCCGTGACTACGAGCGGGTCGATGATCGAGTCCAGATAGGGCAGGTGCTCACTACCGACGTCGATCACGATCGTCTCGAACGTCAGCGCCAGCTCGCCGTCGGCCGGCGTCGAGTCTGCGGCCACGGTGGCTACCGCGTCGAGTGTCGTGCGCCGCTCGCTGACCGCGCAGACGATCGTGCGTGACGGGTGGTTGCGCCCGACGTGCCGCAGCCGGTTGGCGATCTCGCCAGCCCACTGGCGATCGACGACACAGACCAGATTGAGCACGCGTGCCGGTACGTACGCCGCGCTCTCGGCATGGCGTTCGGCCAGCAATTCGCGCAGCGCGACCTCGATCTCCGCCGGCGTGGTGTTCTCGGCCGTCCAGACGGTGTCGTTGACCGCAGGCATCAGCCCGGCATCAGATCGCGCGCCAACGGTGACCTGGCAGCAGCAGCTCGTCGGCCTCGCTCGGACCCTGTGCCCCGCTCGCATATTGCGCCAGATGCTTGCGCTGCCGCTCCCACGCAGCGAGGATCGGATCGCAGATCCGCCATTGCGCCTCGACCTCGTCGTCGCGCGTGAACAGCGTCGCCTCGCCGCGCATGGCGTCGAGGATCAGCCGCTCGTAAGCCTCGGGTGACTGCGAGAGGAACGCGGTGTTGTAGAGGAACTCCATGTTCACCGGGCGGATCCGCATCCGCGCTCCCGGGACCTTCGCGCCGAGTGACAGCGAGACCCCCTCGTTCGGTTGAAGCGTGAGCACGAGCTGGTTCGGGCGCACGCCGGCCGCGCCGTCGCGCTCAAAGGCGAGATGGGGGACGGGACGCAGCGTGACCGCGATCTCCGTCACCTTGCGCGCGAGGCGCTTGCCCGTGCGCAGGTAGAACGGGACGCCGGCCCAGCGCCAGTTGTCGACGATGAGGCGCAGCGCGACATAGGTCTCGGTCCGCGAGTCGGGCGGCACGCCGTCCTCCTCGAGGTAGCCGCGCACGTGCTCGCCGCCGCTGACGCCGGGGCCGTACTGGGCGCGAACGCTCATCTTCGACACCTCGTCGTGCTCCGGGGGACGGATCGCGTGCAGCACCTTGACCTTCTCGTCGCGCACGTCGTCCGCCGCGAAGGTGACGGGCGGCTCCATACACAGCAGCGTGAGCAGCTGGAGCATGTGGTTCTGGACGAGGTCGCGCAGGGCGCCTGCGTGGTCGTAGTAGCCGGCGCGGCTGCCGATGCCGAGATCCTCGGCGGCGGTGATCTGCACGTTCTCGATGAAGTTGCGGTTCCACAGCGGCTCGAACATGCCGTTGGCGAAGCGAAACGCGAGCATGTTCTGCACCGTCTCCTTGCCNNGGGAAGAACTCGGGCGCGGTCGAGAGATAGAAGGCGCGCGCCATCGGCTCCCCCGCCGCCGCGTCGAGCTCTTTAAGCGTGGTCGCGAGGCGGCTATAGGCGGGGGTGTCGTCGAAGGCCAGCCTGACGTAGCGCAGCCCCGCGAGCAGTCCTTCGAGCACGCTGTCGTCGGGAGGCGTGCGCGAGAACGCGCGGATCGCCTCGGCCGCCTCGTCGCGATACTCGGCGTCGCTCATCTCGGCCCGCGAGACGCCGACCAGGTTGAAGCGCTGGGGCAGCGCCCCCTCGTGGGCGAGGTTGTAGACGGCGGGGAGGAGCTTGCGGCGCGCGAGATCGCCGGTTGCGCCGAAGATGACGATGTTCGTCGGGTGGACGGGCAGCCGCTCGAGGCCCTCGGCAAGTGGGTTGTCGAGCTCGACCGTTGCCACCCTACGTGCCTGCCTTCTTCACGGCGTGGCCGCCGAACTGGTTGCGCAGCGCTGCGAGAACGCGCGCCGCGTAGTCGCCGTCCTCGCGCGAGTAGAAGCGGGTGAACAGGGCCGCGCTGAGCGCCGGCGTCGGCACGTCCTTGTCGATCGCGTCCTGGAGCGTCCAGCGTCCTTCGCCCGAGTCGTCGACCCAGCCCTCCAGCTCCGAAAGGTCGTTGCCGTCGGCGTCGAAAGCCCGAGCGGCGAGCTCGCATAGCCACGAGCGGACGACCGACGCCTGGTTCCAGAGGTGGGCGATCTTCGCGTTATCGAGCTCGTACTCGGAAGCGTGGAACAGCTCGAACCCCTCGGCGTAGGCCTGCATGATCCCGTACTCCACCGCGTTGTGGACCATCTTCACGTAGTGCCCGGCGCCACTCGGACCGAAGTGGTGCCAACCGTACTTGCCGATCGAATGCAGGCTGTCCTCGCTCGTCGGCGGCGCGAGCACGTCGAGGATCGGCGCCAGCCGCCGGACCGCCTTCGTCGGGCCGCCGACCATCATGCAATAACCGTTCTCGAGGCCCCAGACGCCGCCGCTCGTGCCGACGTCGACGTAGTGGATCTTCTTTTTGCGGAGCGCCGCCGAGCGCAGCTTGTCGTCGGTCCAGCGCGAGTTGCCGCCGTCGACGATCGCGTCGTCCGGCGATAGCAACTTGGCTAGCTCATCGACCGTCGACTGCGTCGCCTCGCCGGCCGGGACCATGATCCACACGGTTCGCGGAGGCGTGAGCTGCTTGACGAGATCCTTGAGTGTCGAGGCGCCACTCGCGCCGCTCTTCTCGGCCCGCGCGACCGCCTTTGCGTCGAAGTCGAACGCGACGACCTCGTGCTCGGAGTCCCGCCTGATCCGCGTGACCATGTTGCCGCCCATCTTGCCGAGGCCGACCAAGCCGATCTGCATTAGAGAATCTCCTTGATCTGGTTGTGGAGGTTGCGCAGGGCGCTCGCCGGGTCGCCCTCGAGGCGAACGATCTCGGCCGGCAACTTGTGCGTGCGGAGCGTCTCGAGGTCGCCCAGCGCCTGCGCGTTCTTGAGCGTGCGAAAGCTGAACGGCTGGCCGGGTATCTCGACGTCCTCGTCGGAATCGCAGATCAGCGATAGGAAGCGCCCGACCGGTGCTCCGCCCTTGTGGAGCTGGCCGGTGGAGTGCAGGAAGCGCGGGCCGTAGCCGAACGTGGTTGCGAGCTTCGTGCGCTCCATCAGCGTCGCGCGCAGCTCGGCGACGGCTTCGTCGAACTCGGCCGAAGGTGTCACGTAGCCCATCAGCGCGATGTAGCCTCCCGGCTCGCCCGCGCCGAGCAGCGCCTTGAGGGCGTCCGCGCCGGCGACCGGCAGCTCCGGCAGCGTGCCCGCCTCCAGCACGCGCTTGGTTGCGGCCTTGGCCTCGGCGACGTTCGGCTGATCAAACGGGTTGATCTCGAGCACCCAGCCGGCGACCGCGGTGGCGAACTCGAAACTGAAGAACAGCCGTCCGAGGTCCTCGGCGCCGTTGACGGTCAGCCTCAGCGTCGGATGTCCGGCGGCGGCGAGGGCGGCGAGTCGCTCGTCCGCCTGCGCGTCGCGCTGCTCCTCATCGCGCAGCTGGAGGAAGACGCGGTCCGTGTCGTAGGCCTCCGGAGCCAGCAGCGGTTCGTCGGCGACCGGCAGGATGCCGCGGCCATGCTTGCCAGTGCTCTCTGCGACGAGCTGCTCGACCCACAGCCCGAAGCTCGAGACCGCGTCGCCGACAACGAACGTCAGCTTGTCGCGGCCGTGGCGCGCGAGCTCGCCGATCGCAAGACCGAGCCAGAGACTGGGGTTTGAGGCGCTCGAGTCGAAGTGGGCAGCGGCCTGCTCGGCGATGACCGCGCGCTCGAGCAGCGCGTGAACGGGCGCACCGATCAGTGCCGCCGGAACGAGCCCGAAGAGCGACAGCGCCGAGTAGCGCCCACCGATGTTCGGGTCGTTCTCGAAGCAGGCGCGGAAGCCGTGCTTCTTCGCGAGCTCGACGAGCGTGCTCGCCGGGTCCGTGATCGCGATGAAGTGCTGGCCGTCGGGAACGAGCGCGTGGAAGTGGGCGAATAGCGAGAGGGTCTCGATCGTGCCGCCGGATTTCGTCGAGACGACGAACAGCGTATGCGCGAGATCGATCTGGCTTTGAACCTCGAGGATCGTGTCCGGGTCGGTCGAGTCGAGCACGTGCAGGTCGAGCGCATCGGTCGGCGCCCCGAATGTCCGCCAGAGCACCTCGGGGGCGAGGCTCGAGCCGCCCATGCCGAGCAGCACGGCGTCCTTGAAGCCGTCGGCCGCCACGCCGCGGGCGAATTCGACGAGCTCATCGGCGCGCTCGAGCATCGCGTCGGAGATCGTCAGCCAGCCGAGTCGGTCGCCGATCTCCGGGATGCCTGGGCCGCCCCACAGCCACTCGTCCTTGGCCCATACACGACGCGCGACGTCCCTTTGCGCGGCCTGCTTCACGCGCTCGGCGATGGCGCTCGCAAGCTCGCTCGGGAGCGACGCGGCGATCGCTTCGGGGCGTCCCGTGAGCACCGCTTGACGCGCGCTCTCGATCCCGGCAAGCAGCTTGTTCATCGGCGTCACGAAGGCAGCGATGCCCTGCTCGAGCAGCGTCTTCGTGACGTCGCTCATGTCGATTCCCGCCTGCCCAAGCGCGGCAAGGGCGGGACCGGGGTCGCGCTCGGCGCTGCCCGGATCGATCTGCCCGCGCTCGGCGACGGCCAGGAGGGTCTTCATCGGCATCGTGTTGACCGTGTGAGGCGCAACGAGGTTGTCGACGTACATCGTCTCGGAGTAGGCCGGGTTCTTCGTCCCCGTGGACGCCCAGAGCGGGCGCTGGTAGAGCGCGCCGGCCTCGAGCAGGGCAGCGAAGCGGTCGCTGTGGAAAATCTCCTTGAAGCGCTGGTAGGCGGCGCGCGCGTTGGCGATCGCCGCGGTGCCGGCGAGGTCGCTGCGCCCGAGCCCTTCTAGGCGCTTGTCGACCTCGGTGTCGACGCGCGAGACGAAGAAGCTGGCGACGGAGTGCACGTCGAGCGAGAGGCCCTCGGCGTGGCGCCGTTCGAGGCCTCGGATGTAGGCCTCGGCGATCAGCGTGTACTGCTCGACCGCGAACAGCAGCGTGACGTTGACGTTGATGCCTTCGTAGATCGCCTGCTCGATCGCCGGCACGCCCGCGTCGGTTCCGGGGATCTTGATCATCACGTTCGGGCGGTCGAGTCGCCGCCAGTAGTCGCGCGCCTGGGCGAGGGTGCGCTCGGTGTCGTGAGCCAGATCCGGCGCGACCTCGAAGGAGACGAAGCCGTCGCCCTCGTCGTCGTAGACCGGCCGCAGCACGTCGGCGGCATCGACGACATCGGTGACCGCGATGCGCTCGTAGAGCGCGACCGCGTCGAGTCCTTCACCAGCCAGCTCGTGCAGCGTCTCGTCGTAGTCGGTTGAGCCGAGGATCGCCTGCTCGAAGATCGCGGGGTTCGACGTGACGCCCCTCAGTGAGCACTCGTCACGTAGGCGCTCGAGTTCGCCGCTGGTCAGGAGGCCACGACGGATCTGGTCCAGCCACGGGGCGGTTCCCGCGGCGGCCAGTGCCGCCAGGTTCGCGTTTTGCGTATGGGGGAGGCTTGCCATCGTTCTTGTCCTCTCGAATCCGCGTCAGGTTTCTATGAGTTCGTGCGCCTGCTTGACGATCGCCTCGGCGGTGATACCGAAGTGGCGGTAGACGTCGGCAGCTGGGGCGGAAGCCCCGAAGCTGTGCATCGCGATGATCGCTCCCTTCTCGCCGACGAACCGATCCCAGCCGATCGGGCTCGCCGCCTCGACCGCGATGCGTGGGGTGCCGGCCGACCCGAGCACCGTGTCCTGCTCGTCGGTGGCGAGCTCTGCGAAGCGGTCCACGCACGGCATGCTGACGACGCGCACGGCAACGTCGTCGCGGCTCAGCTGCTCAGCCGCCTCGAGGCATAGGGCGACCTCCGAGCCGGTGCCGATCAGCACGACGTCGGGCTCACCGGCGCAGTCGGCGAGCACGTAGCCGCCGCGCTCGATCGCGTCGTCGGGAATCGCCTGCGGGTCGAGCACCGGCAGGCTCTGGCGCGACAACGCGAGGACGGTCGGGGTATGCGTCGCCAGCAGCGCGAAGGTCCACGCGAGGGCAGTCTCGTGAGCATCGGCCGGTCGCACGACGTTCACGTTCGGCGTCGCGCGCAGCGCGACGAGCTGCTCGATCGGCTGGTGCGTGGGGCCGTCCTCGCCGAGGCCGATCGAATCGTGGGTGTAGACGAAGATCGCCGGCAGTCTGCTCAGCGCGGCGATCCGGATCGCGCCTTTCATGTAGTCCGAAAAGACGAGGAAGGTCGCGCCGTAGGCGCGCAACCCGCTCAGCGTGAGGCCGTTGACGACCGCCCCCATGGAGTGCTCGCGGATGCCGAAGTGGAAGTTCCGTCCGCTGTAGTCCGAGCGCGTCACGCTGCCGGCGTCGGCGATCAGCGTCAGCGTCGAGGGCGAAAGGTCGGCGGAGCCGCCGACCAGGTTCGGCACGAGCGCCGCCGCGACCTGAAGAACCGATTCCGAAGCCTTGCGCGTCGCGATCTTCTCGCCCGGCTCGAAGCGCTTCAGCAGCCCCTTCGGCAGTTTCGGCAGTCGCCGCGCGAAGATGTCCTCGAGCTCGGCCGCCTCGTTCGGATGGGCGCTCGCGTAATCGGAGCGGCGGGCCTCCCATTCGCGCTCGAGTTCCTCCCCGGTCGAGATCGTCGCGCGGAAATGCTCGAGAGCCTCGTCGGGGACGAGAAACGGCGGCTCCGTCGGCCAGCCGTAGAACTCCTTGGTCAGGCGGATCTCCTCTTCGCCGAGGGGGGAGCCGTGAGCCTCGCCGGTGTCCTGCTTGTTGGGTGAGCCGTAAGCGATGTGGCTGCGGCAGATGATCAGCGAAGGGCGGTCGGTGACGGCCATCGCCGCGCGCGCCGCCTCCTCGATCCGCTCGACGGCGAGATCCTCGCCGAGGTGCTGGACGTGCCAGCCGTAAGCCTCGTAGCGCCCGCCGACGTCCTCGCTGAAGGCGACGTCGGTATTGCCCTCGATCGAGATGTGGTTGTCGTCGTAGAAGGCGATCAGCCGTCCGAGTCCGAGATGCCCGGCGAGCGAGGAGGCCTCGGAGGAGATTCCCTCCTCCTGGTCGCCATCGGAGCAGATGGTGAAGGTGTAGTGGTCGATCAGCTGATGGCCGGGACGGTTGTAGCGCGCCGCAAGCATCCGCTCGGCGAGTGCCAGGCCGACGCAGGTCGAGATGCCCTGTCCGAGTGGGCCGGTGGTCGCTTCGATCCCGGCCGCGTGGCCGTACTCGGGGTGACCCGCGCACGGCGAGCCAAGCTGGCGAAAGTTCTTCAGGTCATCGAGCTCGAGGCCGTAGCCGCACAGATAGAGGCAGGCGTAGAGCAGCATCGATGCGTGACCGGCCGAAAGCACGAACCGGTCACGGTTTGGCCAGGCGGGGTCGGCGGGGTTGTGGCGCATGACGCGCGTGTAAAGGGTGTAGGCGACCGGGGCGAGCGCCATCGGCGTGCCCGGGTGGCCTGAGTTGGCTTTCTGCACGGCGTCCATCGCCAGCGTGCGGATCGTGTTGATGCACAGCTCGTCGAGCTCTGGGTCGCGAGCGACGGTCGTCATCGCGTTTCCTTCTCGTAGGGGTCGGAATGTGGATGGAGCTCGCTGCGAGCAAGCAGTGCCGCGCCGCGGACACCGGCCTGAGGTCCAGAGCGGGCAAGACGGATCTCGGTCTTTGTACCCAAGCCTTCACGGACGTACTCCCAGGCCGCCTGCTTGGCTGGTTCGAGCAGGAACTCGCCGGCCGCCGACACGCCGCCTCCGATCGCGACCACGTCGGGGTCGAACGTATTGATCGCGTTGGCGACGCCGATTCCGACGCGCCGCCCGAGCAGCCGGAGCAGCTCGATCGCGACGTCGTCGCCGGCGCGCGCCGCGGCGACCGTCTCCGGGCCCGCGATCTTGCCCGACTTTGCGAGCGCCAGGCCGATCGCCGAGCGCGGGTTTGAAGCGGCGGCCACGCGTGTCAGGCGGTCGAGCTCGTGGCCTGCAGCGAGCGCTTCGAGTGACCCGGGCTGGGGGGAGCGCTCGGTTGCCGGGGGGATGTCGTGTTCGACGCCGATCAGCGTGTGGCCGATTTCCCCCGCGCCGCCCGTTGCGCCGCGGTAGGGACGGCCACCGATCACGATACCGCCGCCGACGCCGGTGCCGATCGTGAGCATCACGAGGTGGCGGACGTCGAGCCGTCCCTGCTCATCGTGGGCCTCGGCGAGCGCGGCTACGGTGGCGTCGTTGTCGACGAAGACCGGGACGCCAAGAGCCTGCTCGAGGACGCGCCGCAGCGGCACGTCCTGGACCGGAATGTTCACCGAGGAGCGAACCAGACCGGTCGCGAACTCGACGACCGAGGGGATGCCGATCCCGACTGCCGCCAAGGTCTCACCACGCGCGGCGTTGAGCACGCCGCTAACGATCTGCTCGATGACCTGGTCGGCGCCACGCAGGTCGGTCGGGCTGAGCTTTGGATCGCCGAGGCGGCCGTCTCGGAGCGTCGCGACCGACACCTTCGTGCCGCCGACGTCGACACCGACGATCAGCTCGCCTGGACGCCCGAGCCCGCCGGCGGTTACGCCAGTTGAGGCACGATTGCGAGGTTGCGCACTCCGAGCCTGGCTCATCGACGGGCGCTCGGGCAATCTTGCACGAGCCGGAAGCTATCAGCAGGCCGTGGCGACGCGGTAAATGGATTGTGGTCGCTGTAGGCTCCGCAGCGAGACGCCGTGCACGCGCGAGCAGGAGCTCCATGAGCGCTTACAGGACACAAGGCAAGCCGGATCGCAACCTCGCGTTGGAGCTGGTCCGGGTGACGGAGGCGGCCGCGCTTGGCGCTGCCCGTCAGATCGGGCGCGGCGACAAGGAGGCGGCCGACCAGGCGGCGGTCGATGCGATGCGTCACATGCTCGACAGCGTGCGCTTCGACGGCGTTGTCGTGATCGGCGAGGGCGAGAAGGACAGGGCGCCAATGCTCTTCAACGGCGAGCACATCGGAGACGGCTCGCCGCCGGCGGTTGACATCGCGGTCGACCCGCTCGAGGGGACCACGCCGACAGCGCGCGGCATGCCGAGCGCGCTGTCGGTGATCGCTCTCTCCCCGCGCGGCACGATGTTCGATCCCGGTCCCTGTTTCTACATGGAGAAGCTGGCCGGCGCAGCGCAGATCGCCGACCTGCTCGACCTCGACCGCCCGCTCGAGGAGACGGTCAAGCTCGTCGCCAAGCGCAAGGGATCAGACGTCGGCGACGTGATGGTCGTGATGCTCGATCGGCCCCGCAACGAGGACGGGCTACGCCGCGTTCGCGAGGCGGGTGCTCGCGCGCGCCTGATCAGCGACGGCGACGTCTCAGCCGTCCTGCTCGCCTGCGACGAGCGCTCCGCGGTCGATCTGCTGTGGGGGATCGGTGGCACACCGGAGGGGGTTCTCTCGGCGGCTGCCGTCAAGTGCCTGGGCGGCGGCCTCGTCGGGCGCCTATCGCCGCGCGATGACGCTGAACGTGAGGCCGCGCTCGCGGCCGGCTACGACCTCGAGCGGGTGCTCGACTGCGACGCGTTGATCGCGAGCGACGACTGCTTGTTCTCGGCCACCGGCGTCACCGATGGCGATGTGCTGGCCGGAGTTCGCTACGAGGGCGCGAGCGGTGCTACAACCGAGTCGCTCGTGATGCGCTCGCGCTCGGGCACGGTCAGGCGCATCTTTGCGCGACACGACCGCGCGAAGCTCGCGGCACTCTAAGGCCGTCTAGCTTGGGGCGGGCGCGCCGCCGGCAAGGGTGCCGCCGCCCGTCGCGCCGCTGGCGCCGCTGACCCCGGTCACGCCCGTGACGCCGGTGGGACCGGTGGTGCCCGCCGGGTACCAGTTGGTCGGCGCGATCTTCAGGCCGCGCTCCGCCGTGAAGCCGAGCTTGACGGTCTCCGTTATTCCAAGCGCCTGCGCCGTCGCAGAGGTGAGATCGAACGTCGCGCCATTCGCATATGGCCCGCGGTCGATCACGGGCACCGTTATCGACTGGCTGCCGAAGTAGAGCGTGACGGGCGTGCCACACGGCAGCGAGCGATGCGCGACGCCGAGAATGTGGCGCGTAAGCGTCTCGCCGCACGCGGTGCGGTGCCCGTAGAGCCCAGGGCCGTACCAAGTCGCGACCACCGGGCGGAAGACGCTCAGCGAAGTCTCCGGCGTGCTCACCGACGCGCTCGACGACGCGAGCGCCCCAGAGACCACGCGCATACTGAACATGCCGATGATCTTCGCGTGCCAATTGATGCTGAAGGCGCCGTTTGGACCGACTGTGCTCGTCGCGACGGCGTCCCAGACGTCGGGCTTGGATTCGATCTCGAGCGACACGGGCTGTCCCGCATCGGAGCTGTCGAGCGTGCCCGTGGCGACGGTTAGCTGGCCCTGCACGACGCTCGAGGGCGTGAACGTGATCGTTCCGAGGGTCGACCCGACCAGACTCGGGACCGGCTTGCCGACTGTGCGGTTACCGACCGCGGTGCCACCGTTTGAGGCCGAGGCGGTGCCGGCCGTGCCGTAACTGAGAGCCGCTGCGAGGAGACCCCCAACGACCCAACGAGACGCTATGTGCGTGGGCACCATCAACTCACTCCGCTGTGCGTTGGCTTACGGGGTGAGCTGTCGGGCTCGCGCTGAATGCGCTACCACCGGATTGCCGGTGAATTCGCCCCCGCGGAGACTTCCTCCGCATTGGTTCCCCCGCTTGCGTCGTGCGGACACGGCGCAATTGAGCCTGGCGGGCGCGAGTATACCTTGCTGGGGGTGTCTCGCCTAACGTAGGCTCGGGGTGCCTCGTCCTCGGGAGCAGCCTCGCTTGCACCGGCCAGGGCACGGGTCTGGTCAAGCGGCCGCACGGCAAAGTGACCGCGGCGAGCTCGGCGACACGATGCCAGCGAGGACGGCCCGTCGAAAGTCGGCCGCGCGGAGCAACTTTGAAACGATTGGCCACGTTCTACGTACTAATAAGAGCTACCTGTCCGGCAGGACGCGACTCCCCGGCCGCGAATGCCGATATGGATGTCGTCACCAGCTGTGAAGGCCCCATATAACCGGGTAAAAGCGAGTAAAGAGACGTTGACTACACAAAGTAAAGCGCGTAAAATCAAGGACGTGCGTTCGCGCGGCCCCTTAGGTGGCGCGCTCGAGCGATTCTCCCCCAGATCAACGCAGCCAGCGCGGTCGAGCGCTGTCGCATCACGCCTGCACGACGGAAATGGAATGACATGTCTGTAGCGGAATTTCAAGAGCTTGAAGAGGTCAAGGGCCTCGTAACGAAGGGACAGCAGGTCGGCGTCCTCACCTACGCCGAAATCCAGGGCGCCGTGTCCGAGCTGGACATGGACGAGTCCGACATCGAGGAGCTGCACGGCTTCCTCGAGAAGTCGGAGATCGAGCTGGTCGAGGACATCGACCCGGCCACCGCCGCCGGCTCGGAAGTCGAGCGCGCGCCGGACAAGCGCGGCCGGCGCAAGGCCAAGACGGCGCTGGATCTCAAGCCGGACATGACGACCGACTCGCTGCAGCTCTTCCTCAAGGACATCGGCAAGGTTCGCCTGCTGACAGCCCAGGAGGAGGTCGATCTTGCCAAGCGCATCGAGCGCGGCGACCTCGACGCAAAGCAGAAGATGGTCGAGTCGAACCTCCGCCTCGTCGTCTCGATCGCCAAGAACTACCGTAACCAGGGCCTGCCGTTCCTCGACCTGATCCAGGAGGGGACACTCGGCCTGGTCCGTGCGGCGGAGAAGTTCGACTATCGCAAGGGCTTCAAGTTCTCNNACCTGGTGGATCCGCCAGGCGATCGCCCGCGCGCTCGCTGACAAGGCGCGGACGATCCGCATTCCGGTTCACGTCGTCGAGAAGCTCAACAAGATCGGACGCGCCGAGCGCAAGCTCGTCACCGAGCTCGGTCGCGAGCCGACGCCCGACGAGATCGCCGAGGTGACCGGGATCGATCCCGAGGAGGTCGACTCGATCAAGCGCTCAGCGCAAGCCCCGATCTCGCTCGAGAAGCCGGTCGGCGATGAGGAGGAGTCCGAGTTCGGGCAGTTCATCGCCGATGAGCGCGCCGAGTCGCCCTATGAGCGTGCGGCGGAGATCCTCACGAAGGAAGCGCTCCGCGAAGCACTCGAGAACCTCTCCTACCGCGAGCGGCGCGTGCTCGAGCTGCGCTACGGGCTCGGAGGCGAGCATCCACGCACCCTCGATGAGGTCGGGCGGACGTTCAACGTCACGCGCGAGCGGATTCGCCAGATCGAGAACCAGTCGCTGAAGAAGCTGCAAAACCTCGCCGAAGCGCAGAAGCTCCGCGACGTAGCCTGAGGGCCCGCCGGGAAGGCACTTCGCGGCGCTTGGCGACGAGTCTCCAGCTTGCGCCGGGCGCCGCGGAAGTCGCAGCAGCGCCCGGCCAGGGGGCGCTGGACGCGTTTTGGCCACTAGTCCACCGGTCCAGAAGGGGCCTCTAGGGCCTCTAGGGCCTCAACTGACACCGCTCGATCGCCGATCGGTGCAGTGGCGTGATCGATATCGAAAACGTTCTCTGTGCGCTCGTGGCTTGCGACGGCTCTGACCTCCACCTCAAGGTTGGATCGGTGCCGCTCGCCCGTATCGATGGTGCGCTCGAGCCGTTGGGAACCGACGAGGAATGGTCGGTTCTTGGGCCGGCGGACACCGAGGGCGCGGTCCGGGACCTGCTCGCCGGCGGCAACCGGCTCGAGGAGTTCCTCGAGAACCAGGACCTCGATATCTCGCATGAGATCGCCGGCGTCGCGCGCTTCCGTATCAACATGTTCCGCCAGCGCGGGAACGTGTCGCTCGTTGCCCGCGCGATTCCGCACCGCATCCGCACGGTCGAAGACCTGGGCCTGCCACCGGTGATCAGCGAGCTGGCTGAAGAGGCGCGAGGCATCATCCTCGTTACGGGTAGCACCGGCTCGGGCAAGTCGACGACGCTCGCGGCGATCATCGACCACATCAACAACACGCGCGCCTCCCACATCGTCACGATCGAAGACCCGATCGAGTTCGTCCACACTGACGTCCGATCGATGGTCAGCCAGCGCGAGGTCGGCGCCGACACCGGCTCGTTCAAGCTCGCGCTACGGCGCGTCCTGCGCCAGGACCCAGACGTGATCCTGATCGGTGAGATGCGCGACGAGGAGACCGTCCAGACGGCGATCTCCGCGGCCGAGACCGGCCACCTCGTGCTCTCGACGATTCACACCGTCGACTGCGCCGAGTCGATCAACCGGATGCTCGACTTCTTCCCGCCACACCAGCACGCCCAGGTTCGCTCGATGATCGCCGGCACGCTGCGGGGCGTCATCTCGCAGCGGCTCGTTCCGGCGGCGGTCGGCGGCCGCGTCGCGGCTGTCGAGGTGCTGCGGATGACCGGCCGCGTGCACGACGTGATCCGCGATCCGGCCCACGCGGACATCGGGCTCGCGGAGATCATTGCCGAGGGTGGCTACTACGGGATGCAGACCTTCGACCAGGCGCTGCTTGCGCACGTCCGCTCCGGCCGCGTCAAGGTCGAGGACGCGATCGCAGCCGCCACGAGCCCGCACGACTTCAAGCTCATGCTCGAGGCCGATGGCGCGCTGAAGAAGGAAGCGAGCGAAGCGCAGGTCATCGCGCTAGCCAGTTGACGTGCCCATGTAGGTT